>CAVBHN010000006.1:0-78882 GCA_963595425.1 Faecalibacterium sp. CAG:74
TGCTGCAAGAACCTTAAGCTCATGCATTTTTTTCTGCTTATCCATTTTTCCCTCCTATTATCAATAATTAAGGTCAAACAGAAAAACTATTTGACCTTATTATTAAACAAATTATTTAGCTAATACTTTATCTACAGCAGCAAGGATATCAGGGCATTTGCATTTTTCCTTGAACATATCATATCGTACGCCTGCAAATCCACCCTTAATGCGCTCAATAAGATCCTCATCATCAATAGAAGCAAGAAGATCTGTAAGCTTTGGATGTGAGTAAGATTTAAGCTTTGTAGTACGTGCTGCATTTTCCTGCTCTGACTTTGCTGAGCTTTCCGGATATCCTCCGCCCGGCTCCTGAACAAAAAGCTTTTCGAATAAGTACTCAAGATTAACTTCTCCGGCCCATCCCCAGCCTTTTGCATATGGAAGTGCCATACAGTTTCCGTTATTAACCTGTGTAAACAGGAATGAATCTGTAGGATCTGAACAAAGTCCGCAAACAACACCCGGCATTGCATTTGCAGCAATCATAGCACCTTCACCTGTTCCGCATCCTGTTACAACAAAATCAGCTGCTCCTGAATTAAGAAGAGCTGAAATAAAGAATGCATTCTGGATATATGTCTGTCTGTTATCCTCTGCATTAAACTGTCCATAGTTTGTAACAGTATGTCCATTTGCCTCTGCTACCTTTTTAAGTGTAGTATAAACCAGTTCGTTTTTTGCACAAGTACTGTACTCCATTACTAATGCGATTTCCATTTTCTAAATCTCCTTTTGTAATAAATATATATTTCACTACAAATATAATACATAATTTTTCTTATTACTACTACCAAATACTGATACTTTATACATTATCTATTCAATAATAAATCAAAAGTTTTTAAATGCTGCCGGTGTTTCAAAATCAGTTTTCATTTCAACAAAACGCTTTTCCTTAGCTGAAACCAGGATGCCCTCCATAACCTCAAGTGCATGTACAGCCATGTCTCCGCTTGCACGATTTGCTCTGTTTTCTTCAATTGCTATGACCATATCTACAAGTCCGATTCCTCTGCTGTTTTCAGCCTGACCTGTCTGATTGAACGGTCCTTCAACCTTGATCTGCTCCCAATCGGAATTCAAATCCTCACTAAGTCTCGGCATATGAAGCCATCTGCTTGAATTTCTTCCTCTAAACAAAAGCTCTCCACCGAATATATTTGGTCCATCACATGGGTCCTGCTCTGCCATAACAAGTGTTCCCTCTGTTCCATAGATCTCCAATCTCGGAAGAACCGAATCCCATACATCAAAGCTGACATCCAAGGTTACTATTGCACCATTTTTGAAATGAATGCTTGAGATTATATGTGTATACACATCCGGTGATACATTGAATTCCTGTCCTTCTTTTGCTCCTGATGCGATTCTTCTTGTATTAGCACCAGTTGTTCCCATTGCACAGACACTGTCTACAGGTCCGAAAAGAGAAAGCAGACAATGCATGTAATATGGACCCATATCAAGAAGAGGGCCGCCGCCCGGCTGATAATAAAATTCCGGTGACGGATGAAACCACTCCCAACCCTTGCACATCATAAATGCACTGGCTCCAATTGCTTTTCCTATCTTGCCTTCTTCTATTGATTCCTTCATAGCCTGTATTCTTCCGCCCATGAATGTATCCGGAGCGCATCCGCAATAAAGCTTTTTTTCTTTTGCAAGGTCGATTATTTCCTTTGCTTCTTTAAAGGTTGCCGCGAATGGTTTTTCGGAATAAACATGTTTTCCATGCTTAACAGCCTCTAAATTATAATAATAATGTGACTCCGGTGTTGTCAGATTCATAACAACATCGATATCCGGATCTGCTATAAGCTCGTCTCCGCTTTTGTAGGCCTTTTTAAAGCCAAATTGCTCAGCTTTTTTTTGAGCCTTTTCTATAGAGCGGCATGCACATCCATACAGTTCTACATATTGCGGGTATTTATTTAGATTATTCAAGTATACTGTACTTATATCACCTAATCCAATAACACCTATTTTGTACCTTTTCATTAATTCCCTTACCTCCTGTTTTTTTCGATTTCCAATCAAAATTATTATATACAATATTTTCTCCATACTGCAACAGTAAATTGTTAATATATACCAATAGATATATATGAGGTAAGTATAGTTTTTTAATTTCACATCTCAAATTTGATGTCTGACAACCGCATATTCATCACCGTTTTTAAAATAAGGACAGCTTTTATAATGTCCGGACAATAATCTGCTGTAATCATCCTCATCCATTGAGGCATCACATATATATTCTTCGTAATCCTCATCATATATATAATATGTACATTCATCACACTGTGACATCTTCATTTTCCTCTAAAATACATAATTTAAAATCATGATGTTCCACGGTCAAACCTCCCCTTGCAAGCAAGCTTGCATCGGAGGTTTGGACCTTTTGACTATAGTATCATATCATGAGATTTTGACCTAAAAAAATGCCGCACATATTTCTATGTGCGACAAATTAATTAACGAAGCTTTTGGGGTTTGTTAAGTAGGCAATTAAAAAGCTTCTTCAGCAAACAAATTTAAATAAATCCCTTCTGTTCAAGAGTATATGTTATATTACGTCCCTCACAGGTTCCGTCTATGATACGTCTTGCTCTTGCGCAGTCACCAATATTTATAATAGCGGTGTCGGCATCCTCATAATACTCTCTCATGGTTTCATATACCTGATTCTGTCCTCTCATACCAAGACAAATGAATCCATAATCGAAAGGCAGTTCAAAAATCTTTCCTTCAGGATCCTTAACAACAAAGCTGTCAGCCTTAACCTCCTGAAGCGCTGTAGATGTAAGCTGTTTTACATCATGCTTAGCCATCATGCATTTAGTATCATTCTTGGTAACCGGATCAAGATCCTTACCTATTACCGGCATCATTTCAACTATAGAAATGTCTGCTCCTCTTTCAGCAAAGAATTCAACGACATCGAGTCCGACAGCACCGCCGCCAACAACGACTACCTTTTTGCCTTTAAGATCCTCAGGATAATTAGGAATATTCTCAATCATACCAAGAATTGATTTAACCTTGCTACCTTCCTTGTCAACATGATCATGAAGACCATTTATCGGTGGAAGAAGCGGCTTTGAGCCTGTTGCACAAACTACAACATCAGGATTAAATTTATCTATAATCTCAGGTGTAGCCTCTGTATTCTTAAATATGTAAAGATTCTTTAATTTAGCTGCTCTTCTTTCAAGATATGTAGGGAAATCTCTTAATCTTGTTTTTGCAGGGATCTTTGAAATTTCTCTTGCAAGTCCGCCTAAAACATCACTTTTTTCGATAAGGAATGTTGTACATCCAACCTCTGCTGCTGTACATGCAGCCTCAAGTCCTGCTGTACCTGCACCAATTACAACTACATTGCAATTTTTCTTCACATGAAGCTTAAGATGTAAATCTCCCTCAAGAGTAGAAGGATTAACTGTACAACGAATCGGACGATTTCCGCCTATTCTGTTGCCTGCACATCCTACATTACATGATATACATTTACGAATCATGTCCTCTTCACCGCCGGCAACCTTATTAACCCAATTAGGATCTGCAATAAGTCCACGGCCCATACCTATAAGATCAGCATCTCCTCTAGCAAGAGTATCCTCTACAACCTTAGGATCACGATAATTACCCATTGAAATAACAGGTTTTCCAAACTTTTCCTTGACAGCTTTAGCCATATATGCTCTCCAGCCGTCCTTCATATAGTTGGCATCTATCTGATATTGAATAGAATCATTAAGTCCGCATGAAACATCATAAATATCCACTTCATTATCAAGATATTCAAGATATTTAAGTGTATCCTCAAGTGTGTTTCCACCCTCAACAAACTCATCAGCAGAAAGTCTGAGCATAATAGGCATCATAGGTCCTACCTGCTTTCTTACTTCATCAATTACCATTCTGCAGAAGCGTGTTCTGTTTTCTATGCTTCCTCCAAACTCATCAGTTCTGTCATTGTATACCGGTGACAGGAACTGGCTTATCAGATAAGAATGTCCTGCATGTATTTCAACCGCATCAAAGCCTGCTGTCTGTGCTCTTTTTGCAGCTTCACCATATTTTTTTACAATTGCAAGTATCTCGTCCTTGGTCAGAGGTCTCGGAACTGCTCCGCCTGTCTTTGACGGAATATTTGAAGATGAAACCGGCTGCATTCCGCCTATACGTGATGAAACAGCTGAAGCTCCGGCATGATTAATCTGTATTGATACCTTTGTACCATATTTATGCATATCCTCGCAGAACTTAAACAGACGCGGCATATAATTATCATGGTCAATTCTAAGCTGTGTAGTTCCGTTAGAGCCCATCGGATAATCAACATTGGCGTTTTCTACTATTAAAAGACCTGTGCCTCCTTTTGCACGCTGTCTATAATAATCTATATGAAGAAAACTCATTTCTCCATTTTGCTCGCCATAATTTGTTCCCATTGGCATCATACATATACGGTTTTTTACCGTCATTGTCTTTACTGTTAACGGCTCAAAAATATGCTTATAATTACTTTTCACGCAGCAATCCTCCTTCATAAAAGGCAACGTCTACACATCACAATTCTCTTGTTTTAAATCTCATCGTTTTGTTTTATTTTGCATTATTGCAAGTATAGCTTTTGCATCTTTATATATCAATTTAACAACAATACCAAAACAATAGATTTTTTCTATTAGATAATAACAGTATATCAGAACAAAAACACTTTTTCATTGGTAATCTTTACTATTTTTTATTATTTCAATAACCATTTCTATCAATTCAATGTTGTAGGTATAGAATTTCTTAAGTATAATAAATAAGAATATATTTAGGGGGACACAATAAATATGGAAGAACTCAACAGACTTCGAGGACAATTAGAGCTTTGCGATGACATGATTTTAGATGCGTTAAAGCTTCGTTACAGAATTGTCGAAGATATAACATTATATAAGCACGAGCACAATGCTCCTATAGTTCATCTTGATGAGGATGCCAGGAAGCTAGCTCATGCTAAGGAACGCCTTGAAAATGAGCGTTATAAGGATGCGATTTTAAGTGTTTACGAATCCATTCGATTCAGAAGCAAATATATCCAGTCCGTCAATCTCTTTAACTGCAATATTTTCCTTATCGGATTTATGGGTGCAGGCAAATCCACAATTTCATCTACTCTCCATGATGTATTTGCTATGGATGTAATCGAGATGGATCAGCTGATATCCGAAAGAAACGGTATGAGTATATCCGAAATATTTGCCGCAAACGGCGAAGAGTATTTCCGCAATGAAGAGACTAACCTTCTTATTGAAATACAATCCAAAAAAAATGTTATTATTTCCTGCGGTGGCGGCGTACCTATGCGAGATGTAAATGTACAGGAAATGAAAAAAAGCGGAAAAATCGTTCTTCTTACGGCATCGCCTGAAACAATTCTCAATCGTGTCAAGGAAAGTCATGACAGACCGTTGCTCGAGAACAATAAAAACGTTGAATTTATTGCTGATCTTATGGAAAAAAGAAAGCCGCGCTATGAAGCCGCAGCAGATATAATTATCAATACCGATAATAAGAGTGCAATACAGATTTGTGAAGAAGTCATCACCAGTGTAAAAAAATCACTGTAATGAAAACCATTAATTTTCTACTTTAAATTTTTCTAATGCAAAAGAAATCCGTCAAAATCGATCATAATACGATTTTGGCGGATTTTCTTTATAAATCAAAAACTATATTCTGATTATTGATTACTTTTATTTGTATACAGCTCAAACAGTTCATCTCCGGCCTGCTCACGTATCGCTTCATAAACCGGCTCACATTTTTCCTGCATCTGCTGCCATGTTTCATCATCAATCTCTACATATGTAAGACCCTTGTCAGTAAGCATCGTGAGCCTGTTTTGATAACGCTCATCAGCATTTTTTCTTGCTTCCTTCTGAGCTATAGCTGCAGCCTCATCGATTATCTCCTGTTGCCAGTCAGGAAGTTCATTATAAAACTCATCGCTTACTATAAGACTGATATAATCAGGAACATGCTTTGTATTGATAAGATAATTCTGCTGTTCATAGAGCTTTGCACTATCTATTATTTCAAGAGCATTTTCCTGTGCATCTATCGTTCCCTGCTGAAGGCCTATATAAACCTCAGAAAAAGACATCGGTGTTGGATTGGCACCAAGTGCTCTCCAGAATTGGATATGAAAGTTATTTTCCATTGTCCTTATCTTCTGGCCTTTAAAGCTTTCAATGCCTGTAAACTCCTTTTCACTTGTCATAACTCTGAAGCACTGATCAGCAAGTCCCAAAAGTCTGTATCCGGCATTAATATAAACCTCATCGATTTTCGATTGAAAAGCTTCATTGTCAATAGTAGCTCTGGCTTCATCGATGGAATCAAATACACACGGCGAATCAAATACGCACAGTTTTGGCATGAATGTTACCTGCGTAGCAGGTGACTGAGCAACAAACGGAATATCCTTGTCCTTGCAGCTTTCCAAAAGCTCTCTGTCACCGCCTAATGTACTCTGCGGATATACGGTTATTTTCATTTTTCCGTCACTGAGCTTTTCTACCTCCTCGGCGAAGGTTGTTGCAAATATATGTGTTATCGTATCCTCTGTACTGCAGGTCGCTAACGGCCATGAATAAGTTGCTTCCTTATCGTCGCTGTAAACAGAGGTTCTTTCAACTTTACCTATACTGTAAATCATAGTGCCGATTGCAATACATACCATGCAAAGAGCAACTATTATTTTTGCGGTTTTTTCTTTCATAAACAGCTGCTCCTTTCTACAAGAGACACAAACTTATCTGAGGTATAAACGTTACAAGCAAAAGCGCAATAAGGAAGAATCCAATCAAAGGAATAGATTTCTTAGCTATTACCGTTACCGGAATATCCGTAAGCGAGCTTGCCACAAAAAGATTTACACCTATAGGCGGTGTAACAAATCCTATAGCAAGGTTTACAACCATCATTACACCAAAATGAATTGAATTCATTCCAAAACTCTGTACGATAGGCAGAAGTATAGGTGTAAGGATAAGAATCGCAGGTGTTGTATCCATTATCATGCCGACTAACAGCAGGAATATGTTGATAACTATAAGTATAACAACCTGATTTGTAAAATGTCCGCTTATCCATTCACTTACAATCTGCGGTATCTGCATAAGAGTAATAACTCTTGAAAAGCCTATTGAAGCGGCAAGTATAAACAAAATCGGCGCATATGTCTTTACTGCCTCTTTGAAAACTCCGTAAATCTCCTTGATTTTAAGAGATTTATATATAAACACACTAACTATCAATGAATAAAATACCGAAATAACAGCTGCCTCTGTAGGTGATGCTATTCCTGTATATATACATCCAAGGATGATAACCGGTGATAAAACAGCGAAGAAGCTGTTTTTGAAAACCTTCCAGATTCCCATTGCTCTTAGCTCACCGATTTTTGCGTTAATCTTCTCTTTATCTTCTCCATATTTCTTACAATAAAATATGGCATATACCATTAAAAGACATCCGATAAGAATTCCTGGAATTATACCTGCTATAAAAATATCGCTAACAGATGCGCCGGATGCCATACCATACATAATAAACGGTATACTCGGTGGGATTATGACTCCAAGGCTTCCTGCAACCGCAACAAGTGCCGTACAGAATTTTTTGTCATATCCAAGCTCAACCAAAAGCGGTATAGTCATACTTCCTACTGCCGCTACGGTTGCGATTCCGGAGCCAGAAATTGCTCCGTAAAATAAACATGTTATAACTGCCGCACAAGGCAGTCCTGCTGTTTTGTCTCCTATAAAATAGGCAAAAAGATCAAACAGTCTTTTTGAGATTCCTCCTCTTGCCATAATAATTCCCGATAGAATAAACATAGGAACTGCCAAAAGAGGAAAGCTGTCGATACCTCCAAACATCGAACGAATAATATATGACGCACTGGCTGTAAATGACGGATCTACAGCACCCGGAAGTACAGAAACAAGTCCCAACGAAACAGAGATCGGTATTGCTCCAAAAAGGAAAACAAAAAATAATACTAAAACAATAATAGATGTCATATATCAGTTCTCCTTTTCGTTTTGCTTACCCATAATAAGGCCTACTCTTATTATAGCTTTCTGAATCAATCTGAAGCAGCATAAAATAAAGCTTATCAGTGTCGATGACTGAATAAGATACATAGGGATCTGGCATGCCGGACTTAGCTGTCCGCTTTCAAATCCGGATTTCACATAATCCCATGCAAAAGGAATAAGATACGAAAAAAACATAAGCTGAATAATATAGCTTATAAGCCTGAGTATATGGACACCTTTTCCCGGAACCTTCATAACCAGCTGATCAATTTTTACCGACAAGCCCTTCTTGATGCAAAAGCTGGCACTTGTAAATCCTGATATTATAAACATATATCTGGTTATTTCCTCAGACCATGAAAGTGACGAAGAAAAAATATATCGGGATGCCACCTGAATTCCCATTACAATGGTCATTCCGCAAAGTAGTATAAGTAAAATGGTTTCCTCAAGGTGTTCATCTAACCATTTAAGAGCTTTTATCATTAACACCCCCAAAAAATGCAAAATTAATACAAAACACGAGCTTTACACGCATGTCCCCTTGGAAAAATTTTCCAAGGGAACAATTAAATGACAGTTAAATTATTTAGCCAAAGGTGATTTTCCAAACACCTTTTTGTATCTTGCAATAAGATAAATTGTAGCAACAACCTGAATCACTGCAAGTATAAACATAAGAACCATAAGCGTATATACCGCATTGCTCTCTCCTGATGCAATTGTAAGTCTTGATACTACAACAGGCATCAGATAAGACGCTGCACCCATAAAGGTATAATAAATTCCGGTATTACGTCCCTTAGGTCCCGGTACAAACTCCTGAAGAACAGAAAGTCCTGTCTGAAGCGCTCCGCCGGCACATCCGATTCCAATGAAAAGTATAGCAATATATACAATAGCAACCTGATGTATCATAAGAACGGCAAGAAGAGCAACAGCTGTAATAACAGCATCTATAATAAGCACCTTAAGCGGATGCCATTTTAATTTGCTCATCATAACAGCCCAGAATACAACCGCTAAGATCGATCCCACCTGATAAATAGTTGTCATTGATGCTGCCTGCATTTCTGTAAGACCGCAATATGCAGAACCAAATGCCTTTGTATACTGCTGAGCTCCATACATGCATGCCATTACAAGAAATGCATAGAAAAAGCTTAAAAACTTTGTAAATGCACCTGGTGCAACGAGCTGTCTTGCCTTAGCTGCGTCGATTTCTGCCTGATCAGCTCTTACATTCTTTCCTGCAGTCTTTTCCGCTGCCTTCTTCTCATCATCATAAACAAATTTAGCGAGACATGCAATAACCAAAACAATTACAGATAATACAAGCGGAATAATAATATTTACTGTCCAGTTACCGCTGGCTGTTGTAGCAACACAAATAATAGGATAGAAAATACTTGACAAAGCTACAAAGAACTTAATCATTATAAGCGCTGATCCAGGAGCGGCAGGATATGCCTCCTGTACTGCTGGATATCCGGCTGCATCCCAGAAGCCTGATGTTGCGACACCTGCTACAAGACCTGAAGCTGCAGCCACTGTAGCGTTATCTGTTGTAAGCATTACAGCAAAGCATATAACGTAAAGTGCAGCTCCGCCTATCATTAGCTTCTTTCTTCCTATTCTGTCAGAAATCTCGCCGCCAATCCAAACAGAGATGAATTTTCCAAGTCCAACCCATGCGATTGCAGTAGATACAGCAGCTGCCCCGAGTGCATAAGCCGATGAGCTAGGATCCGACATATCAAATCCCCACTTTATAGCAAACATAACCTTATTTTGTGAGAAAATGAGTGCCTGCATACCATGTGTAAGATATGCCATATATACACACAGCATGGATAAAAAATACTTCTTAGCTTTCATATAAACTCCTTACTTAGCCTGTTCAGCCTGGAACTTTTTATATTCTTCAAGTGGCATGTCTTTTCCGGTGAAAAGCTTATAATTTGCAACACCCTGCTGCTGAAGCATTCCTACTCCTCCGATTGCCTTGCAGCCTGCTGCTTCTGCCTCAAGAACAAGCTTTGTTTTAACAGGATTATATACACAATCTGCAACAACAAGATCCTTGCGGAATAATGATTTATCGATAAGAGAAACATCATCATGAGGCTTCATTCCCATTATTGTAGCATTGATAGCTATATCTGCACTGTTAATAGCTGCCTCAAATTTCTCTTTATCGCTAAGATGATTTACCTCAACAATAACATCCGGACAATGCTCAGCCAATTTTGCCTTTGTTCCAAGCGCTCTTTCAAAGAAAGGATCATCCTGATTAAATATCTGTATTTCCTTAGCTCCCTCAAGTGCTAACTGTACCTGAACAGCTGTAGCTGCTCCGCCTGCACCCAAAACAACAATCTTCTTTCCTTTAACCTCAACACCATGATTAGCAAGATTATTTACACATCCGATTCCATCTGTGATATATCCTGTAATCACTCCGTCATTGTTTACAAATGTATTGCATGCTCCGATGATTTTTGCTGCCGGTGAGAGCTCGTCAACAAGCTCTGCTGCAATATTTTTACAAGGCATTGTAAAGTTTCCGCCACGGATATTGAAAAGCTTTATAGCCTCAAATGCTGCCGGCATCTGCTCAACATTAACATCAAATGCCATATAAGCCAGATTCAAATCATCATGCTGAAAACTAAAGTTGTACATTGCAGGTGAGCCTGAATGTCCAACCGGTGTACCAAACAAAGCAAGAAGTCCGGTACGTCCATCAATTCTTTTTTCCATTTGTAACCTCTTTCCGGCAAAAATTGCCCCTCTTAAATTTAAATGCTTATCAGATATTAAGTGCTACATCATAAGCTTCTTTTGTAGCATCAAGCGCACGACGTGCTCTAACAGCATCACCTACAACGTGAACCTCAGGACATACAGCCTTTAATTCCTCTGCGAAATCATAAACAACCTCCTGGCCCTCACGATGAGTATATCTTGAAACGTATCCCATAGAAAGAACAACTGTATCAAAGCCTCTCTTTTCATATACGGTTGTATCCTCTTTATCAAGAGCATTCTTGTAACTTACTCCGTCAGGGAATATCTCAGCTACTGCTGCGTTTACGATCTGTTCAATCTTGTACTCTTCAAATGCCTTCATAAGATATACTCTATGCTCATGAATAACATCAGGTCCTATTGCTCCTCTCATTTCAATGATAGAAACCTCATGACCCTGTTCTGCAAGGAATTCGGCTGTTTCAGCGCCTACCATTCCGCCTCCGACAACAAGGACCTTATGGCCTACAGGACGTTTTCCTGATAAGCAGTCTCCTCCATGTACGATTTCAGGAGCTGTTATTCCTTTGATAAATGGAAGTACAAGTGTTTCGGATCCGGTAGCAAGAATTACTGCATCAGGCTTATCGTTTTCAACCATCTTGGCATCTACCTTTGTGTTCATAACGATCTTGACACCAGCCTTTTCGCATTTAGCGATGTAGCTTCTGATCATGTTTGTGATATCACCTTTTCCTGGCGGGTATGCAGCAAGTCTCATATTTCCGCCGAGTACATCCGATGCCTCAAACAATGTAACATCATGTCCTCTGTTTGCAGATGTAAATGCTGCACATAAGCCTGCAGGACCACCGCCGATAACATAAATTTTCTTTTTGACTTCGGCCGGCTTAACTCCCTCAAGCTCACGTCCGAGTGATGGATTTGTAAGGCAGCATATCGGCTGTCCCTTATACATATTTGCAACGCATCCCTGAAGACAAGCAATACAAGGAGTCATATCCTCAAGTCTGTTTTCAGCTGCCTTATTAGGCATATGCGGATCTGCAAGTGACTGACGTCCAAATGCAACAAGATCTGCATTTCCTGTTCTTACCATAATCTCTGCAAACTGCGGCTCTGTATAACGTCCTACTGTAATAACAGGGATTGATACACACTTCTTGATATTTGAAACATATTCTGCAGAAAATCCGCCATGAATACCTGTAGGAGCCCACATATACTCATCCTTAAGATGAACCGCACGAGATACATGAAGTCCGTCAAGTCCGCAGCACTCAAGATAAGCAGCAACTGCACACATATCATGATTATCAAGACCGCCGAACATATCTTCAGTGCTGTTTATTCTTGCAAGTACAGCAATCTTACCTTCAGCAGCTTTCTTTACCTCTTCGATTATAAGCTTCGGAAAACGCATTCTGTTTTCAAAGGATCCGCCGAACTCGTCAACTCTCTTGTTTGTTCTCGGTGACATAAAGGAGTTAACAAAATATCCATGTGCCATATGAATTTCTACAGCATCAACTCCTGCCGCAACAGCTCGTCTTGTTGCATCGCCATAGCCCTTTACAAGCTCATATACTTCTTCTGTAGAAGGCTCAACAGGAATATCACGTCCGTCGGCAGCTGCTATTGATGTTGCTGCCTCTATAGGAGCACCTGCATTTTTTGCATTTCCTTCAGGACCTGCATTCTGAAGCTGAACAGATACCTTTGCTCCTTCAGCATGACATGCGTCGCAAATTCTGCTGAGGCTTTCGATAGCATTGTCATCATACAGACATGGCTTTCTCGGGCCTCCCTTTGCTCCTTTATGAACAACTGTAGCTTCTATAGTAATAAGACCGAATCCGCCCTTTGCACGCTCTGCATAATATGCAACTGACTGATCACTCCATGTACCGTCTGTATTTGCAAAGTTGTTTCCCATAGGTGGAACAACAAAACGGTTTTTAATGGTAATAGGTCCTACATTTATCTCTGAAAACATTTTGTCAAATTTCATTCTTTTTCCTCTCTTGCATATACTGTTTTATTATAAGGCACTTTTTAGTTAAGAATTTCAGGCCAAACAGCTTCAAGAACCTTCTTTGTATTGTCATAAGTATGCTTTGCAGCCTCTGCAACACCCATAGCAAGGATTGCATCACTGATAACCTCTACGCCTACAGCCTTAGGTGTGATTCCCTTATCTCTGATCATCTGTACGAAATCAGCTGTGCATCCGATTCCTGTTCCAGGTGCAAGACGATCATGCATTGACTCATCTCTTAAGATGCTCTTTGCATATGGACGATCCCAAACATCATTGATCTGAATAGAAACGATCTTCTCAGCCGGAACATCCTTGATAACCTCAAGATCTATAGGCTGATTTGCTCTTACCCAATGCCATGTATCAAGAATAAGCATTGCATTTTCACAATCAGCAGCTTTAACTACATCCCAGCCCTTTTTCATATCCGGAATTCCGCTGTAAGGCATTGGCTCAACACCGATGATAAGCTTTCCTGCTCTGTGGCAAAGCTCCTTTAATTTCTGAGCTGTATGTTCAACAGAATAGTTCTCCATAAGTCCGCAGTTGATATGTCCGACGCCAAAGAGCTTGCACATATGGAAGCACATCTGCTCTTTGTATTTCTGCTCGTATGAACGATTATTCTCTGCCCACTGAACAATATACTCAACCTCAGTAACCTTCATACCGTACTTTTCAAGAATTGCAAGAATATCTTCGTCATAAAGTCCTTCGTTCAACGCATCTACATAGGTTTCTGCGCGAAGGCCGATTCCTTCGTATCCTGCTTCTTTAGCTGCCTTTACACGCTCCTCAAATTTGCACTGATCTCCTAATGTCCATGAGCTGACTGTAATAGGGAATTTTTCTGACATTTTGTTGTCCTCCTGCTTTTTTTGTTTTTGAATGAATTATTGCAAAATAATAAAACGAGATTTTTTTAACATGAATGTGATTTATTTAACATTTCATATTTGCTTTATCTATATGTTAAACCTTTAACAGGCAGTAAACAATCTAATGTTTTTTTATAATTAATAGATATTTTTTATAGTTAAAATTAACAAAAATCTGCGTTTTGACTATTATTTGCTTATTATATATAGCCAATTTGCATAAAAAGTTTTACAATATAGTACTGTAAGCAATATCAAATAAAACATTTGCTTTTTTCAGCAAAAAAGTGAATATAAATTTAATCACAGATTTGGAGAAACTCATGAATCTTTTTCATCTACGTTATTTTGTAACTCTTGCAAAAACAGAGCATTACGGCAAAGCAGCCGAAATGCTTTCTATAACTCAGCCGAGTCTTAGCTATGCTATCTCAACCTTAGAGGACGAATTAGGAGTCCGCCTGTTTGAAAAGCACGGACGAAATATAGTTCTTACCAAGCACGGAAAAGTTTTCCTAAATGATATAACAGAAATTCTTGACAAGCTTGACTATTCAATTCAAAATATGAAATCAGTAGCAAACGGAGAAGGCGAATTAAATATTGCATTTCTGCGTACACTCGGAACGGATTTTATCCCCAGGACTCTGCGCGGCTATCAGGATTTAAATCACTCAAAGGAAATCAACTTCAGATTATTCTGTGATTATCCTCTTTCTGCCGATATACTTAACGCCGTTAAAACAGGCGAGGTTGATGTAGCCTTCTGTTCAAAGCTTAATAATAATCCGGAAATCGAGTTTGTTCCTGTAGCAGAGCAAAAGATGATACTGCTGGTTCCCGAAAAACACCCTTTGGCCTGTAAGGATGCTGTAGATCTTGAGGAAACGCTCAAGTACAAGCATATTATTTTCAAAAAAAGAAGCGGTCTGCGCGCTGTCATAGACGAATATTTTAAATCAATAGGTAAATACCCTGATGTAACGTATGAAATCGCAGAGGATCAGGTTGCTGCCGGATTTGTAGCTCAGGGCTTCGGAATTATGGTTTCTCCTGTATTTTCCGGGCTTAGCGGACTTGGCATTAAGCAAATAGAGATAAAACGTCCCTATCATAAACGCTTTTTCTATATGGCATATTTAAAGGATAGCTATCATTCACCGCTCATAACCGACTTTATACACTATGTCTCAGAGCAGGCTAAAGAGAGAAAAACATATATATTTGGATAAATGCTTTGACACATAAAAAAAATTGTGATAAATTAACAATGCAATGTAGCACAGTGCTTTAAAGCGTTAAAGTGCTGTGCTATTATAATGTTTGGAGGAAAAAAACAATGGACACAAGAATTTCAGCAAAAACAAGATTATTAGGTGTATTCGGTACTCCTATAAAGCATTCAGGCTCGCCTATAATGTATAATTTCTGTTTTGACTATTATGGTATAGACTGCGCTTATCTTGCTTTTGATACAGATGTACCTCAGGTAAAGGATTCTCTCGCTGCTATGAGACGTCTGAATATGCGCGGCGCAAACGTTACTATGCCATGCAAACAGGAAGTATGCCGCAATATGGACAAGCTTTCTGATGCTGCCCGCTTTATCGGAGCTGTTAATACAATTGTAAATGACAACGGAGTTCTTACAGGACATATTACTGACGGAATGGGCGTTGTGCTCGATCTTAAAGATCACAATGTTTCGATTGTGGACAAGGATATAGTTCTCCTCGGTGCAGGCGGTGCCGCAACTGCCATAATGGTTCAGTGTGCACTTGACGGAGCAAAAAGCGTTACTGTTTTTAATCGCGGTAAGGAAGCTCTCGATCATGTAAAGGAAATCGGCAAAACAATGGCTGCGGACGGAGTTAAATGTAAAACAGAATTTCACTTGTTGACAGAAAGCAGCCTTATGCATGACAAAATAAGAAAGGCCGATATTCTTATAAACGGCACATGCGTCGGAATGGAGCCTGCCCTTAATGGTGTTTCTCTTGTCACCGATATGAGTGTATTTAGAGAGGACCTGGTTGTATATGATGTTATCTACCATCCACTTGTTACAAAGCTTATGCAGGATGCCGTTGATAACGGATGCCGTAAGGAAAATGTCATCGGCGGAAAAGGAATGCTTCTATGGCAGGGAGCCGGTGCTTTTAAACTATATACCGGACTTGATATGCCTGCTCAGGAATTAAAGGCATTTCTTGCAAAAAGAGAGGAAGAGGGCTTTACTCCTCCTAAGGATGTTGCCGAAAACGTTCCATACTAATTAACAATAAATATAGTGTTAAAAATCATAAGAAAAGGACCTTAGGTTTAATAAAACCATCGGTCCTTTTTTCTTTGGCAATTAACCCCAAGGATAATCCCATCAAAAAAGGTCTTGAATCAATCCCTTTTTACAGGAAATTCAAGACCTTTTGATTGCATTATGAAAATCCGCAAGTAAGACATAAATGTCTGCTTGTAAACCACCTTAGCAGATATTTCAAATTAACCGTTAATCTGAGCTGCAACCTCTGCTGCAAAATCCTCATTCTTCTTTTCAAGACCTTCTCCGGTTTCATAACGAACAAAGCCTTTAACATTGATTTTAGCACTGTTTGCCTTAGCAACTTGCTCTACATATTTTGCAACAATCTGCTTTCCGTCTTCAGCCTTAACGTAAACCTGATCCATAAGGCATACTTCCTTAAGCTCTTTGTTAACACGTCCTTCGATCATGCCCTTGATAACCTTTTCAGGCTTCTGTGACTCCTTAGGATCGTTCATGATCTGAGCAAGAAGGATTTCCTTTTCATGATCGATATATTCAGCTGAAACTTCACTTCTGTTTGTATACTGAGGATTAAGAGCTGCAACCTGCATAGCAATGTTTTTAGCCATCTCTTTGATCTCGTCATTTACAACATCTGTTTCAACATCAACAAGAACGCCAATCTTTCCGCCCATATGAGTATATGCTGCAATAATTCCGGCATTCTCTTCAACCTGAGCAAAACGACGAATCTTCATATTCTCGCCAATAACAGCAATCTGTGCTGCAAGAGCTTCATTAACTGTTTTTGTAGTATCAAATTTCCATGTCTCGCCAAGGAATGCATCAATATCTGCAGCATCTGTTTCAAGAGCCTGCTCTGCAACCTGTGCAACATATCCCTGGAATTTATCATTCTTTGCAACGAAGTCTGTTTCAGCATTTACTTCAACAGCAACTGCCTTCTTGCCGTCATCGGCAACCTTAAGCATAACAATACCTTCTGCTGCGATTCTGCTGGCTTTCTTCTGTGCGGTAGCAAGTCCCTTTTCTCTTAAGAACTCTACTGCCTTATCCATATCGCCTTCAGTAGCTGTGAGAGCCTTCTTGCAGTCCATCATTCCTGCTCCGGTAGCTTCTCTTAATTCTTTAACCATTGCAGCTGTAATAGCCATCTTGTAGTTCCTCCGTTTTAATACTGATTATTCTTCTACTTCCTCTACGAACTCTTCGCCTTCAGTCTCGACGATTTCCTCAACGACCTCTCCCTGCTTAGCTTCGATAACAGCATCTGCCATCTTTGAAGCAATAAGCTTTACTGCACGGATTGCATCGTCGTTTCCCGGGATAACATAATCAAGATCCTCCGGATCGCAGTTTGTATCACAGATACCAACAAGCTGGATTCCGAGTGAATGAGCCTCCTGAATACAGATATGCTCCTTCTTAGGATCAACGATAAAGATAAGATCCGGAATCTTCTTCATTTCCTTGATACCGCCAAGGTTTTTCTGAAGCTTAGCAAGCTCCTTACGAAGCTCGATTACTTCCTTCTTAGGAAGAACATCAAAGGTTCCGTCCTCTGCCATTGCCTCAATCTCTTTAAGACGTTTGATACGGCTCTGAATAGTCTTGAAGTTTGTAAGCATACCTCCAAGCCATCTCTCATTTACATAGTACATTCCGCAACGCTCAGCCTCTGCTGCAATAGCATCCTGAGCCTGCTTCTTTGTTCCTACAAAAAGAACAGTTCCTCCGTTTGCAACACAATCAGCAACAGCCTTGTATGCATCATCAACCATTCCTACTGTCTTCTGAAGGTCAATGATATAGATGCCGTTTCTTTCTGTGTAGATATAAGGAGCCATCTTAGGGTTCCATCTTCTTGTCTGATGTCCGAAATGAACACCTGCTTCGAGTAACTGTTTCATTGAAATTACGCTCATTTTTTTCTCCTTTTGGTTTAATACTTCCGTATGCCTAATGTACGAATAACCCAATGGGCACCGATTCGTCGAACAACATACGTGTTTTTTTACAAGCTTTGATATTGTACCACAGCCATTATTCTTTAACAAGCACATTTTTTAGAAATTAATGTAAAGAAATTTGCTTTTTAATTTTATATATGTTATTATGCTTAAAGTTTCGGTTTGAAACCGATAATTATCGTCTGAAGACGATCCAACGTTATTTATAGAACTATTTTATTGATGCTTGGGCTTTTTTGACCCTGGTATCATTTTATTTATAATTATGGTCATGAAGGCTGTTGCAGTCTGCAAAATGCAGATGCAGCGGCTTTTTTTGAGGTTTTTATGAGCTTTATTCATGCCGAAAATATATCCTTCACATACGACCTTGAGGATTTTGTAAAGCAGGCGCTTTGTGATATCTCCTTTGATATAAAAAAAGGTGAATTTGTATCAATATTGGGTGCCAATGGATCAGGAAAATCTACTCTTGCCAGACATCTAAATGCAATCTTCGAATTGCAATGTGGCAGACTTTATATCGCAGATCTTGATGTATCCGACAAAAAAAATATATGGTCTGTAAGACGTTCCTGCGGAATGGTTTTTCAAAACCCCGATAATCAATTTGTTTCTACCGTAGTTGAGGAGGATATTGCCTTTGGACTTAAGAATTTCAACACGGATATAAAAAGCATTCCAAAAAAAGTAAACGAGGCATTGTCAATTGTCGATATGAACGGCAGCAATAAACGTTCTCCATGCGAGTTGTCCGGAGGACAAAAGCAAAGAATAGCAATGGCCGGTGTTTTAGCTGTAGAACCGGATATAATTATATTTGATGAAGCTACCTCAATGCTTGACCCTCAGGGTCGTCTAGAAATTATATCTTATCTTCATAAGCTGCATAATGCCGGCAAAACCGTGATTATGATAACTCATTACTGCGAGGAGGCTGTTTCCTCCGATCGAATTTTTATTTTAAAGGACGGAAGGCTTATAGGACAGGGACTTCCGGACGAAATACTTACCGATATTGATTTGTTAAAGTCTGCATCCCTTAGTGCGCCAATGAGTGTAAATTTTTATTATGATCTGTTGCAAAGAGGGATAAGACTTTCAAAATGTCCGCTAACAATGAAGGAGCTTGCGAAGGAAATATGTCAATTGAAGCAAAAAAAATCTCTTTGATGTATCAAAGATCAATACCTGTATTGGATAATATTTCCTTTGAAATACATAACGGAGAATATGTCGGCATAATCGGACATACCGGAAGCGGAAAAACATCTCTTATGCAGCTTATTGCCGGCCTTATCACTCCAAGTCAAGGTCAGATTTTAATTGACGGTAATGACATAAATCAAAAAAATTATGACCGCGCTCTTCTAAGAAAAAAAATAGGAATTGTTTTCCAATATCCCGAATATCAGCTCTTTGAAACAACCGTTGAACGGGATGTTGCTTTTTCGCTTAAGTACTCTTCTCTTTCTAAAAGCGAAATAGCCAAAAAAGTTGAGACTGCTCTTGCTCTTATGGATTTCGAATATGGTTCCATCCGCAGTAAATCTCCGCTCTCATTATCCGGCGGTGAACGGCGTCGAATCGCTATTGCAGGCATTTTAGTTTATGATCCCGAGATTTTGATATTTGACGAGCCGCTTGCCGGACTCGATCCTAAAAGCAGGCTTAATTTTATGGAGCTTACACGAAAGCTTAACGCTAAGGGTACAACCATCATAATCATTTCGCATAACATAGATATGCTCTGTGAATATGCAGATCGATTACTCGTTTTAAAAAAAGGGCGGCTTGTTTCGGATGCCAAAGTTACAGATACCTTTGCCGATATTGACAGACTTACAGAATTCGGCATCAAAGCCGGTCAAATAAGAAATGCCTCACAGTATTTATATGACAACAGTATCATTACCGCTCCTAATATAATCCGTTATGACGAGCTTTTAAATACTGTTGCCGAAACACTTCAAAAGGGAGAAAATCCATGAATCATTCCTATACAGGATGCTATAAAAGCGGTAATTCCATACTTCACAAAGCCAATCCGTTTGCTAAGCTTCTTTGTCTTTTCGCAGCAATTGCCGCAATCGTACTTTGTGATTCTGTTTTGGGATTTTTAGCTGTTATCACATTTATCCTGTGTATTATCCTTATATCCGGCATAGAGCTATGTGATATATTCAGAAGCCTGAAAAGCCTTTGGCTTTTTCTTGTAATAATTTTTCTTATGAATGCCTTTTTTTACACTACCTCAAATCCGATATTTGAATTTGGTTTTATAAGACCCTCTTATATCGGCATAATTCAAGGAATAACCATAATTATAAGATTGGCATTTACGGTTATCCTTGCTGATATTTTAATGGCTGTAACCACTCCGCTTGAAATAATAAATGCGATAGAAGCACTCATTTATCCGCTGAAATATATCCGCGTGCCAATACGTGATGTTTCAATGATACTCGGTGTAGCTATGCAGTTTATCCCTACATTCAGGCAAGAAGCAGATATGATAAGAAAGGCGCAGCTTGCACGCGGTGCAAGATTTGAGAGCAAAAAGCTTAATGAACGTGCTCAAAGCTTTCTTCCGCTTATCATACCTGTATTTGTATCGGCCTTCAGACGAGCTGATGAGCTTTCGATAGCTATGGAGTCTCGAGGCTACAGACGTGTTGACAGCAGAAACACAAATATAACACTTAACCTAAAGCTAACGGATATATTGATGCTTCTCATGACGTCTTCAATATGTCTTTTAGAAATATTTATTTAAAGGAGTTCATACAATGAACAAAATGTCTTATGTCAAAAAATCAATAATCACGGCAGCGTGTATTGCGCTTTGCGTGATTCTACCGATGGCATTTCATGCAATCCCAAATGCCGGAAGTATATTCTCGCCGATGCATATCCCGGTCCTGCTATGTGGTTTGATCTGCGGACCTGTTTTTGGTCTTCTTACAGGAATTGCAGGTCCTTGTCTTTCTTCTCTTCTTACCGGAATGCCGGGTATAGGCTATCTTCCAGTAATGATGATTGAGCTTGCCGCATATGGATTAATAGCAGGCATTATGATAAAATTGATCCGTACAAAAAAAATATATGCAGATCTTTATATCAGTCTCATAATTGCACTAATCTTAGGACGCGTTGTTGCCGGAGTCTTCAATGCATTGATATTCTCGGCCGGAAGCTATTCTCTCGCAGTTTGGGCAAGTGCATACTTTGTCACCTCATTACCCGGAATTATTTTGCATCTTGCTATAATTCCCACAATTGTATTTGCACTTGAAAAAGCCAGACTCATTCCAAAAAGATATCCTAAGATCAACGGATAAAGGACTTTTCTCATGTGTATTGAAAAATCTTTAAACGAACAACTCAAAAAGCATCCGCATATGCAGCCACAGGACATCGTAAAGCTGTGCTATCAGGCTGCATATGGCAATGAACATCTCATAAATAACAAAGAAGAGGCAAAAGCATATCTTATAAATGAATGCTCTTGCCTCGTTCCCTGTGATACGGAGCTGACAGAAAACATTTCCGATGATATATGCCGTATAAATCTTTCTGCATGGATGTATAATTCTCTACCGCTTGAATGGCTTTTCAATATTTTTCTCATGTCATCTATGAAAACACCGGATGGTGATAATGTATTTGAAGACAGTCTGTCCGCAGCTGACAGCATGATCTTGAATTCGATCCAAAATTTCAGTTATTTTGACTGGACACAGTATTTAGATGAATATAAGAAAAACGGCATTCATGCCGTTCATCACAGCGATGAATACCGTACAAACGAAAAGCCCGCATACAGGATAATAAACAGAAAATTCACCTATCTCATTCCATTGCTTATGCAGATATGTTGGCATAAAGGAAGCAATCTGCCGTATATAATTGCTTTAGACGGAAGATGTGCCTCCGGTAAAACCACGACAGCAAAATATCTAAGCACAATTATTAATGCAGACATTATCAAAATGGATGACTTCTTTCTTCCTCCGGCTAAAAGAACTGCATTAAGACTGCAGGAGCCCGGTGGAAATGTTGACTATGAACGTTTTAATGATGAGGTCATAGCCAAAATTCATGATCCTTCAGGATTTCAATATAAAAAATATAGCTGTCATACTAATATGCTTAACGAACTGCAATCTGTGGGAAGTCGTCCCTTCCGGATAATTGAGGGCTCATACAGCACGCATCCATTCTTCGGAAGCTATGCCGATATTACGGTTTTTATCGATGTTGATCCGGATATACAGCTAAGCAGGATCATTAATCGCAACGGAGCACAAATGTCCGCAATATTCAAAAACAAATGGATTCCGCTTGAAGAAAAATACTTTAATGCCTTTAATACAAAAGAAAAGGCAGATATAATCCTGTAGATCATATGATATACAGGTTATCTGCCTTTATCATGCTATATACCTTTTCCGGTATATAGTATCTGAATTCCTTTCCCCGGTTTATGAGGCTTCGTATTTCGTGAGATGAAATATCAAGCATCGGAATAGGGACCTTAACAAATTCTCCCTTATATTCCTTTTGATTTTTTTCCAAAAGCTCATCCATACTCTCTGCCATGCCCGGTCTGTACGAAGCCGCGATACTGCAATATTTTACAATCTCCTCCGGATTTCTCCAGGTATGAAAATCCCTTAAGGAATCGCCGCCAATAATAAAATAATATTTATTTTCCGGATTCTCTATACAAAGCTCCTTGATCGTTTCTATTGTATATGAATATGACTGCTTATAAATTTCTCTAAGATCTAATTCAAATCTGTCATCATCCTCAATTGCAAGCTTAACCATTTGGGCTCTGCATTCGTTTGAAACCTGAACCTCTCTGTCCTTTTTATGCGGCGGTCGTCCTGCCGGAATAAAAATAACCTTTTCAAGCTCCAGAGCTTCATATGCGGCCTGTGCAAGAAGCATATGCCCTACATGAATAGGATCAAATGTACCGCCCATTATTCCTATGCGATGCTTCAAAGACATGTCTTATCTCCCCTGATTATTTTATCAAGCTCATCCAGCAGACTTTTTATAAGGGTTTTCATGCTGAGATCATTTATTCCGACTATATAATTGTCACAGTGATTGAAGGGTATAAAAAGCTTTCTGGCTGTGCTCTGTGCAACAGAAACTGCCATTTTAGGCGTTACCTCGCCCAAAAGAGCATCTGCAATTACTATTCCGATAGGTCCTATGATGACATCTGCCGAGCGGCTTGCAACAACTACTGCATTTTCGCCTGCAGCCGCTCTGTTGGCACCTGCCTTAAGCATCACAGATGCTGCGATACTGTTCGTTCCTATGGCAATTATTTCTATTTCGGGATAGGCCCTTCTGACTGCCGAAACAACCTGCTTTCCCATTCCTCCGCCTTGAGCATCTATTACTGTTATTTTCATTTAAAGCTCTCCAACATGAAATTATTTAAAATCATGAACAGTAAGTCCGAATGATCCTTCATGATGCTCAAGATAATCAAACATTTCATCAAAATCCGTAAATGTAAGATAAAGCAGATCGCAGTTTGCCTTTATAAATCTCTTGTCCATTGCCTTATACATAAAGAGCTTAATATAATCATAAAAAGAATCAACATTATAGATTGCGATAGGCTTTGTATGTCGTCCAAGCTGCTTTAATGTAAGAGTCTCAAAAAACTCCTCCATTGTTCCTATTCCTCCCGGAGCAACTATAAAGCCATCTGACAGCTCCTCCATTGTCTGCTTTCTCTGCTGCATAGTCTCAGTATAAATGATCTTATCACAATCCTCGAAGATAGGCTCTATCTTCTCTTCTCTGAAAAAGCTTGGGATTACTCCCGTAACTTTTCCTCCGCCCTTCTTTACGCCTCTTGCAACAGCACCCATAACTCCCGTAGCACCTGCTCCGTAAACAAGATTATGGCCTCTTTTTCCAAGCTCATAACCGAGCTGCTCTGTTGCATCCAAAAATTTCTGCTCGATTTTTTTACTGGCTGCACCATAAACACAAATGTTCATATGTCTTACCTCCTTAAAAATATCCGATTATGCCGATCATATTTATTATCATATGTGCAATTATCGTGATATAAATATTCCCGCTTTTATTATAAAGATAAGCAAATCCGATTCCCAAAAATGTTGCAAACACAAACTGAATCATATTCATATGATATATGCCGAACATTAATCCCGAAAGCAATATTGCCCACTTACTTCCGAAATAATACCTTATGCGTCCGAATATCATCCACCTGAATATAATTTCCTCAGCGATCGGACCTAAGATCACCACTGTCAATATCAAAAGTATGATCGGCTGCCCTGAAAACTGCATTGCTGCCGAATTGTCATATGCAGGAAAAAGCTGATGCAGTCCCGATAATGCTATCAGATAATTAATAAGCATTGAATATGCAACCGCTGCAGCAATTCCAAGTATTATCCTGTAAACAGGCCAGCAATTTGGCTTATGCTCGTATTTGAATTTATCATATATGACGGATTTTCTCTTAACAATTATCACGACTGCAAAGGCTGCCATCTCGGCTATCAGTGATGCTTTTACATATATATCATAAATATCATATATTGTTTTGTTCATAGATGAAGCTATCATCATTGCAGATATTGCCCCAACCATCGTTCCTGATATCATGCATATCATTATAAAAATAAACGGATTGATCACTTCCCACAGCTTTTTTCCGGCTGATACTTCACTTTTATTTCCCAATTATTGCTCCTTTATTATCAATTTAAACAATTCATCAGGATCAGAAGCTATATATTTAGCTCCTGCTGCTTCAAGCTCTCCGTTTGCGGCATAGCCCCATGCCGCTCCGTAAAAGCCTATACCGCAGAGCATTGCTCCTGCCACATCGTATCTTCTGTCGCCAACCATATATACAAGCTTCTTATCATCCTCATATCCTGCTTCGCTTATTGCTCTTCCCAATACATCTGTCTTATTGGGATTTTCATTGTCAGAAAGAGCGCCCTTTACTACATCAAAATATTTTCTTATATCAAAATATTCGGCCACTCTTTCAACAAACTTCATTGGCTTAGCCGATGCAATGCCAAGCATGTAATCCTCATCTGAGAGTCTGCTTAAAAGCTCCTTTATGCCCGGATACACTGTATTCTCATATATACCGGTTACAGAATATCTTTCCCTGAAAATTCTGACACTGTCTACAGCTTCCTGCCTTGTCATTCCAATGGCATCCATAAATTGATTGACAAGCGGCGGACCGATAAAGCTTCTCAGAACATCCTGTGATACCGATTGTCTTCCTGTTTTTTCAAGGCTGTATTTAACGCAATTCATTATTCCCGGGCCTGAATCCGTAAGCGTGCCGTCAAGATCAAAAAGAATAAGCTTTTTTTTCATTACATTCTCTCCGGTGCTTCAAATCCAAGTATATCTATACTCTGCTCCAGCACTCTAAGCACAAGACTCAAAAGTGCTATCCAGCCGTTCTTCTTATTTTCATCCTCTTCCGAAAGGATCTTATTTTCATGATAGAAATGATTTAACTCATTTGAAAGTGCATAGATATATGCACACAGCTTATGAGGTGCTGTTTCCGCATATGCACCTGTAATAACCGCATTAAACGCCGCAGTGCTTAACATAAGTGACTTTTCACTGTCTGATACAGCCGGCTTGATCGAGCATTTTTCTATTTCTCCGCCGTTATTTTTAAATCTTTCGAGGATAGATTTGATACGCACCATTGTATATAAAATATATGGGCCTGTATTTCCCTCAAATGAAGTAAATTTCTTAGGAGAGAATATATAATCCTTCGTTGCCTGATTTGAAAGATCTCCGTATTTTATAGCAGCCAGACCAACTATCCCTGCTGTCCTCTTTACATCTACCTCGTCAAAGTCTTCACCCTGCTTATTATCGACGATCTTATTGTACATCTCTTCGTTTATCTCTTTTATCAGGTTTTCAAGTCGCATAACTCCGCCATCACGCGTCTTAAAAGGTGTTCCGTCCTCTCCGTTCATTGTGCCGAATCCAAGATGGAAAAGCTCTGTATCCGGCTTTACGATACCTGTTTTTCTGGCGCATCTGAATACCTGGATAAAATGCATTTCCTGTCTCTTATCAACAACATAAAGAAGCTTATCCGGATCAAACAGCTTCATACGTTCAACTATTGTTGCAAGATCTGTTGTAGTATAAAGAGAGGCACCGTCTGATTTAAGAATAATGCACGGAGGAACCTCCTTTTGATCTGTCTCCTCCTTAACATCTACGATAAGCGCACCATTGTCCTCATATGCATAACCCTTATCCTTCATCATCTGAACCATGTCCGGTATATATGGCTGTGCATCAGATTCCTTTTTCCAAAGGTCAAATTCTACATTCAGTTTTTTATAATTAGCCTTCAGATCAGTAACGGATACATTCATGATATGATTCCAAAGAGCCATATAGCCTCTTCTGCCCATCTGAAGCTCATGCGTTGCTTCAAGCGCCTTTTCTCTGAAGGACTCGTTCTCCTTTGATTTCTTGCTTGCTGTAGGATAAATTTCTTCAAGCTCACTTATTGTAAACGGGGCATCGGAAGGATATTCTCCCTCAAAGCCTTCATCAAAATACGGAAGATTTGGTTTTCTCTCGTGAATTTCAGCAATTATGAGACCCATTTGAAGTCCCCAGTCTCCAAGGTGAACATCTCCTATCATCTTATCACCCATGAAGCGTCCCATACGTTTAATGCATTCACCTATTATTGCCGAACGAAGATGTCCTACATGCAGCGGCTTTGCTACATTAGGGCCGCCGTAATCGATTATAACAGTTTTAGGATTTTTATTTTCCTCAACTCCGAGGCGTGAGCTTTCTGCCATTTCTTTAAGATAATCTGCCAAAAAGCTGCTGCTTAGCTTAATATTTAAAAAGCCCGGTCCTGCCACTTCTGCTTTTTCTATCGCATTGCTTGCCGAAAGCTTAGCTGCTACCTCACCTGCAATATCTCTCGGGATTTTATTGTAGGCCTTTTTTGCAGCCATTGCACCATTACACTGAAATTCACACAAATCCGGTCTGTTTGAAACCGATACTCTGCCATATTTCGAATCATATCCTGCATTCTCAAATGCAGCAGAAACCTCTGCTGAAATCATATCTATAAGACTTTTCATCTTTACCTCTTTCTTGATTTATTCACTATATCAACCAATTAAAATTCGCTGTTAAATTCGGAAAATCATATATTCAAATCAAGGTTGACTTCTATAGGACAATGATCTGAACCGAAAATTTCCTGATGTATAGATGCGGATGTTATATTATCCTTTATAGCATCCGAAACAAGAAAATAATCAATACGCCATCCGGCATTTCTCTCACGTGCCTTAAATCTGTATGACCACCATGAATATTCTACGTCATCCGGATGAAGATATCTGAAGGTATCTACAAAACCGCTTTTTAAAAGCTCTGTTAATTTTCCTCTTTCCTCATCTGTGAATCCTGCATTTCGGTGATTTGACGATGGATTTTTAAGATCTATTTCCTCATGAGCTACATTCAGATCCCCGCATAATACAACCGGTTTTTTTTCTGCCAAAGCATTCAGATAGGCTCTGAAATCGTCCTCCCACTTCATTCTGTAGTCGAGTCTCAAAAGTCCGTCCTTACTGTTAGGTGTATAAACCGTTACCATATAGAAGCCTTCATATTCAAGAGTAATGACTCTTCCTTCTTCATCATGTTCCATAATACCAAGTCCATAGGCAACATTTATGGGTTCATGCTTTGTAAATATTGCTGTTCCGGAATAGCCCTTTCTTTGTGCATAATTCCAATACTGCATATAACCCGGAAGCTCCAGGTTTACCTGTCCCTCCTGCAACTTGCTTTCCTGTATACAAAAAAAATCCGCATCAAGCTCATTAAAGCTTTCGACAAAGCCCTTCGTAATGCATGCTCTTATTCCGTTTACATTCCACGAAATAAACTTCATAAAGTCCTCTTTCTGTTTTTATCTAATGTATAAGTACTGTTTTAATGCACTTCTTGCCTTACAACTGTTATATTAAAATCCTTAGTCATCCCATAGGAATGAACTCTTATATTATTTTCCCTGCAATATCTTAATGTTTTGAAAGCATCATCACTTATCAGCTCGCCCGGATTGATTATAGGGATTCCGGGCGGATATGGTGCAATGCTTTGTGCTGATATTCGTCCGCAGGCATCTTCTAAAGAAACTGTCTCTTTTTCGGCAAAATAAGCCTCTCTCGGAGATATTATACACTCAGGTGATACTACAAAAAAGTTCTTAAAGCTCATATCCTGCTTTGATATGGACATTTTCCCCTTGTAAGAGTGCCTTTTATTTGAAATGTCTCTTATTGCTGCTATAAGTCTTTTTATATCCATTTCATTATTTCCAAATGTAACTATAGCTACCACATTTAGCATATCAGCCATTTCAAGGCATATATTGTAATTTTCGAAAAGAATGTCAGACAAACTATATCCGGACATGCCAAGCTCTGATGCAGAAAATACCACCCTTGTATTATCTGTCAGCTCGTTCTCATCCTCATACAGCCTGAATCCTGCTGTATGCTTTATTTCACTGCGCAGTTCATTTGAAAGCTTAACTGCACTGTCTATAAGCTGCTTACCTTCAATTTCCATCTGAAGCCTTGCCACATCAAGCGAAGTCATAAGAATATATGATGGGGATGAGCTCATAAGCATCTTTAATGCGGAGTCGACACGTCCTATATCGATCAGATCGCTGTTTATATGCAAAACGGAGCTCTGTGTCATACTTCCGATTGTTTTATGAAAGCTCATTACTACTCCGTCTGCATCGTTTTTCAATGCACCAACCGGCAATTGTTTTGAAAAATAAAGATGAGAGCCATGAGCCTCATCTACAAGAAGCGGTATATTATTTTTATGGCAGATATCAGCAATTGCTCTGATATCTGAAAGCCTTCCGTAATATGTAGGACTTGTTATAAATACAGCCCTTGCATTTGGATGAATTTCTATAGCCTTTGAGATAGTATCTGCACCTATCCCAGCACAAATATCGAATTTCTCATCATATGTCGGTTCAACATATATAGGCCTTGCACCTGATAATACAAGTCCCGATATAACAGACTGATGACAATTTCTTGCAACGATTATTTCATCATTTTCTCTGCATACGGCTAAAATCAAAGCCTCATTGCCGCAGGTCGTTCCATTTACAAGAAATCTCGAATGCTCCGCACCATAAAGCCTCGCTGTCAGCTCCTGAGCATCCTTTATTGCCTCTTCTGCCTCATGAAGATCATCGAGACCATAGGTTTCCGTTAAATCATATTTGAAAATATTACTTCCGAATCTTGAATTAAGCTCATCAGAAATTCCATTTTCGAATCTATGTCCCGGAGTACAAAAATATGCCGGCTCCCTTGCAATAAGCTCATCAAGAGCTCTTGCAAGAGGCAGGCTATTTTTTTGTGTATTCATTATAATATTTTTCTTATCCAGCCTTCAGGAGCTTCTATTCTTCCCATCTGGATTCCGGTAAGAGTATCATACAGCTTCTGAGTTACAGGTCCCATTTTTTCCATTCCTGCCGAGAAATCTATCTCATTTCCATGATCATAAACCTTACCAACCGGTGATATAACAGCTGCTGTTCCGCAAAGTCCGCACTCTGCAAAATCCTTGATTTCGCTGAATAGAACTTCTCTTTCCTCAACCTCAAGTCCCAAATATTCCTTAGCAACATATACCAGTGATCTTCTTGTGATAGAAGGCAGTATGCTTTGTGATTTAGGAGTAACAACCTTATTATCCTTTGTTACAAAAATAAAGTTTGCTCCGCCTGTCTCCTCAACCTTAGTACGTGTTGCGGGATCAAGGTACATATTTTCGTTAAATCCAAGCTCATGAGCCTCTGTAATAGGATAAAGACTCATTGCATAGTTAAGTCCTGCCTTGATATGGCCTGTTCCGTGAGGTGCCGCTCTGTCATAATCACTTACTCTTATAACGATAGGCTTAGCACCGTCCTTGAAATATGGGCCGACCGGTGATACAAACATACGGAACTGATACTCCGCAGCCGCATGAACTCCAAGAACAGGGCTGCTTGCATACATATATGGTCTGATATAAAGAGTTGCACCTGAACCATATGGCGGTACAAAATCCGCATTTGCCTTTACTGTTTTATCGAGAGCATCTAAAAATCTCTCCTTTGAAAATGTCGGCATACAGAGTCTTTTGCATGTATCTATCATTCTGTCTGCATTAAGGTCAGGTCTGAATGTAACAATGCTTCCATCCTCAGTCGTATATGCCTTAAGTCCCTCAAAACAGGTCTGTGCATATTGAAGTACACCTGCACATTCCGAGATAACTACCTTATCATCTGTAGTTATTTCACCGTCATCCCATGCTCCATCCTTAAAATTTGAAACATAACGATAATCTGTTTTTGAGTAGCCAAAACCAATGTTTCCCCAGTCGATGTCTTTTTTCATAATTAATCATCTCCTCATTTATTGCTTAGATTCTCTTAATTTTCTCAATTATCTCAATAAGATAGTCATTATCATATTCTTCTATCTTTCCTTCGTCGCATGCTCTTGCAAGTTTTGGCTCTATCGGTATCTTTGATACGGTATCTATTCCAAATTTTGCAGCAAGCTCATCCACATGGCTGTCACCAAAGATATGATGCTCCTTATTGCAGTCAGGGCATTTAAAATATGACATGTTTTCTACGATTCCAAGAACCGGTATATTCATCATATCAGCCATTTTTACAGCCTTGCCGACTATCATCTCAACCAGCTCCTGTGGTGATGCAACGACTACTATTCCATCAACAGGGAGCGACTGGAAAACAGTAAGAGGAACATCACCTGTTCCCGGCGGCATATCAACAAGCATATAATCGACATCACCCCAGATCACATCGCTCCAAAACTGCTTAACAACTCCCGCTATAACAGGACCGCGCCATATGACCGGATCGTCTGCATTTTCAAGCAGTAGATTGACTGATATCATCTTAACGCCATGCTCTGATTCGGCCGGGATTATTCCCATATCGTTTCCGCCTGCTTTACCGTTAACTCCAAACATCTTCGGAATTGACGGACCCGTTATGTCTGCATCAAGCACGGCTGATTTATACTCTCTTTTATTAAGTGCCGAAGCAAGAAGCGATGTCACAAGTGACTTTCCGACTCCTCCCTTACCGCTTACTATTCCTATAACCTTTTTTACGTTTGAATATGGATTCTGTTCCTCCAAAAAGCTTTGCGGATCCTGTTTGCTCGGACAATCCGATCCACAGGAAGAACAATCATGACTACATTCGCTCATACTCTCCTCTTTTCATACATATATTATATTATGTTATATTTTATCCTTAGTTTAAGGCTAATTACCAATTGCTATCATATCACAGTGATATATAAAAATAAAGAAATTAGTTAGCTAAGCATTGTCACATCAAGATGATTAAACGGTATCTGAAGTTTTGCCTTCTTCAAATCATCCTGTATAATGACAAGAGCCTGTCTTCTGACCGTAAGATAAACATCCGGAGTACAGTAAATCATTATAAGATAATTTATTGCAGAATCTCCGAAGCTGTTTGTTCCAAGGAAATCACACTGATTTACATCCGGATTTTTTGAAATCTTTTCGGCCGTTTTTGTAAGCACACTATATACATATTCCCTGTCCGCATCATATGACAACGGGATATTTATATCTACCGCACCGGCAAGCTTTCTTATTTCCGAAATATTGTGATTTGCTATTGTATATATACTTTGATCGGAAAGCAGTCTTATCTTTGTTGTCCTCATAGACAGCTCAACAACCTTGCCTATTTTATTATTGTATTCAATAATGTCGCCTATTGCAAAATATTTGTCGGTGACAATGTTAATGCCCTGTATCAGATCCTTTAAAAGATCCTGAACCGCAAGGGCCGCACATGCACCTGCTATACCAAGAGCTGTTACAGCACCTGATATGTTTATTCCCATATATGAAAGTACGGCAATAATAACAATGAGCCATATAGCGAACTTCAGTACGCTGTAAAAAATACGCATCATTGTCTTTTTTTCTTTAGGTATTCCGTTATCTGAGGTTTCCTTAAATTTAAGGAATAGCTTTTTTAATATTTTCAAAAAAACAAGTGCAATAACGACTGTTATAATGATCGCTACCGCACTGATAAAAAACTGTTTACTCTTAAATAATTCTGTTATATTATCCATTTTAACTCGCAGATACTTGCTAAGATATCGACCCATAGTTTTATAGCTTTAAATTTAACACTATAAATCTGTTTTTTCAAGCAAATGTCACGGATATTCTCAATCCACTTTGCTACTTGCTCATATAAAAGCGGCGCTACGTGCTTAATTGCCCTTTATAAATTGATGACAGGTTCATTGTTCAAAAAGTATAGAAAAAGATCTCACAGACCTTATTTAAAGCCTTATGAGATCTTATTGATATAAGTCTTATTTGGATTTTACAGTCCTAATTTATCCTTGAGTGCCTGAATCATTTCCTTATATTCTGCATCCTCGAGATATACCGGATTTGGATTTGTTATTTCAAAGCTTCCGCCAAATTCGAAGCCACCCTCGTATTTCGGTACAATGTGAATATGAAGATGAGGATTTGTATCACCGAATGATCCAAGATTTATCTTTGTGCATCCCCAAAGCTCCTTGATTGCCTTTGAAGCCTCAGCTACATCCTTCATAAATGCATTGCGCTGTGCCTCAGAGCACTCGAAAAGCTCCTTTTTATGATCGTTAAGAGCAACAACACAACGTCCCTTATGAGCCTGATCTTTAAAAAGATAAAGAGTTCCGCCTGTCATCTTTCCTACTTCAAACATTATAGCCTTACGGCCTTCATGATCGCGATCACAATAAAAACATCCTGCCATGACTTTTCTCCTTAATATAAAAAATTGCAGAAGCATCTGCGGTTACAGTATAAGCCGATACCGGAATAAAAATTAAAATTCCGATAATTATGTATGATTAAATGTTGGGGTAAAAAAGATATTTTGACCCTGTTATCATCATACATATAAATAATAAACTTATATTTTTTTTATTTCTATCTATCAGCTTGCTTTTCTGAATTTTTTCTTTTATTTTTTTGCTGTTACGATTGATCCCTAAATGCAGAAGTAAGGTCCTTGACAATCTCACCTGCGATTATAAGTCCAGCTACGGACGGAACAAAGGCTGTGCTGCCTGGTATATCTCTTCTCTCAGTACATTTATGAGCAGCTCCCGGCGGACATATGCAGTTTGTCCTGCAGCTTATAGACATATCCTCTATAGGTCTTTTCGGCTTTTCCTCAGAATAAACAACCTTTAGCTTATTGACGTTCCTTTTCTTTAGCTCGCGTCTCATAACACGTGCCAGAGGACATACCTTTGTATCATATATATCCGCAACTTTGAATGCTGACGGATCCAGCTTATTTCCTGCTCCCATCGCACTTATTACCGGTACATTAAGGCTCTGTGCCTTCATGATTATTTCTATTTTGGCTGTTACGGTATCTACGGCATCCACTACATAATCATATTCCTCAAAATTAAATTCATTTGAGTTTTCCGGCAAAAAGAATGACTTGTGAATTCTTATATCGGCATTTGGATTAATCTCAAGCATACGCTCCATCATAACCTCGGCCTTATATTTTCCTACTGTTTTTCTTGTTGCTATTATCTGTCTGTTAAGATTGGTAAGACAAACCTTGTCATCATCTATCAGATCAAACGCCTCTACTCCGCTGCGAATTAGTGCTTCGCATACATATCCGCCCACTCCGCCTATGCCAAATACCGCAACCCTCGCATTTGCAAGTCTCTCCATTGCTTCTCTTCCCAGCAGAAGCTGCGTTCTTGAAAATTGATTTAACATTTTTTTGTTCCTTTATATGTACTTTGGTAAATGATTTTCCTTAAAATCCTATAACGCCTTTCTGATAAAATCAAGTAATTTTATATCCGCAGGCAACCAATCAACACTGTCAAGAGTATTTTTATCAAGCCATCTGGCAGCTTCATGCTCCTTTAATATCAGATCACCCGATACAAGCTCTGCCCAAAAGCATTCCATGATTAGATGAAATGTCGGATAGTCATATTCTATTACCGATATCAGCTCACCTACGCTGATATCAGCATTCAATTCTTCCATAATTTCCCGTTTTAATGCTTTCTTAGATGACTCGCCCTGTTCGATCTTTCCTCCCGGGAATTCCCATCCATCCTTGAATTCTCCATAGCCCCGCTGTGTAGCGAAGATCCTGTCCTTATCTCTGATAACTGCTGCCGCAACCCTTACTGTTTTCATTGTCACTCCTGATGTTATATTAAAATATTTAAATTAGCTGTTTATAATATATTGGTAAATATCCTCTCTTACAGGCGTATCAAGCATCCAGATAATCTCAACTGCCATCTTGTCTGTATTAGGCATAACAAATTCTTTAGCCTCTCCTGTAGCTTCCATTCGACCAAGATAATAAAATTCCTTTGACATTTTATCATCCTTATTTTTGCGAACAAAAAGCTCTACGTCTATTCCTCGTTCCTTTGCATTTAAGAAATTTTGGACATCCTCTGACTCCATGCTCCTTCCGCTTTTTGAAATTGCAGCCAAGGTACTCGGTGTAAGAAAATGATCCTCATATTTCGTTGTGTCACTGATATTTTCCTGTTTGTCATAATTGATAAAAACCGGAAATGTCCTTGTTTTTTTATCATATTTATAGCCGCCGATGTTTAACGGTACCTCATTATGCTCCCAGTTAAGCAGTCTGCAGGCATCCTCATATGTATATTTTTTGTATAAAACAAGATTTGTGTCCCGATAATTTCTGCTGTAATCTCTTCGATATCTATATATTCCAAATTCCAGTAATTCATCAAGGAGCCTAAAAAAATCATGATTATTCAGCATTTTATCAAAATCCTCTGATATACCGTAATCCTTCTCCTCTTTTTTCAGAAAAACACAATCCGAATAGCTTTTTTTCGCTGCATTTGTCGGAAATTCATTTGTCATTATGTTGACTATATTTTTTCTGCACATGTCATTCATTTGACAATTATACTTTTCTCTTAAGCTCCTATCCAGCATCTGAAAAATTCCATGCTTGTAACGCATTAAACGCTTTAACAGCTCCAGCTCGTGCACACGTTTTCCGCTTGCAAGCTTCTTCGAAACAAATTCTATTATCTTCTCTTCTTTACCTGATAAACGAATTTTGTATTCCTTCTCATATTTTACAAGGAATTTATAATATGAGCCCAGACTGCTGTTATCAAAAATACGCAGAATATCCATTTCTCCGTATTTATCAAAATCCATTATACTCGGAATTCTGCCGAGTTTATTCTTAAGATTGCTATAATTTTCTCGTATCAGCTTTATATCACTGAAATTTGCATTATCAATAGCCTGATAAATACGTTTTCTGGAAATCTCATCAAAATGAATTGTACTGGCTCCCGGAATTATGCGTCCGCCCTCTGCAATATAACGACGGATATTATCTTTGTTGTAGCTTCTGTCACCTGACAGTGCGATCGGAATCATAAAATTATTTTTATAATTTCCAATAAAATCAAGAACAACTACATATTCCTTGCCTTCTGCCTTACGCAGGCCTCTTCCGAGCTGCTGAATAAAAACTATCGGAGATTGTGTCGGGCGAAGCATAATCACCTGATTGATCTCTGGAATATCAACTGCCTCAGAAAAAATATCAACGCTTAAAATATAATCCAAAGCATTTTCGCATTCCGCTCCTGCAAGTCTTTCAATTGCTTCCTCTCTGGCTGATTCAGAATCCGCACCACTAAGCACAAGTGTACGTAAGCCTTTTTTATTGAACCTTGATGACAGCTCTTTTGCCTCATCTAATCGACTGCAAAATATAAGACCCTTTACACGCTCACCGCTATAGCCATAAAATTCAGCCTGCTCCATAACATAAGCAACTCTTTCATCAGATGTCAGATATCTAAAGTCTTCGATATTTTCATCCTTTGTCATTTCGATATCAATTCTTTGGTCAATATCTGTTATTCCAAAATAATGAAAGGTACATAACAGATTCTCCTCCATAGCATCCTGCAAACGTATTTCATATGCGATTTGATGATTAAATATTTCGTAGATATTTCTTCCCTCGATATTATCATCTCTTTTATCCGGAGTTGCAGTCATACCAAGCCACAGCTTTGGACTAAAATAGTCAAATACCCTTTTGTAGCTGTCAGCAGAGCTATGATGTGCCTCATCGATTACTATAGCATCCCAATGCTCTTTATCATATCGCTTCAAATTTTCCGTCTTGCTTAGTGTCTGAATTGTAGCAAATACATAATCGGCATCATAATCCCGGTATGCACCTGTCACAAGTCCCATGGTTTTTCTGCCGCTAAATACTCTTCTATAGGATTTCATAGCCTGCTTGGCAATCTGATTGCGATGCACCAGAAACAGCACTCTTTTAAATCCAAGTTCACGCATTGCAAATGCTGATGCATAGGTTTTTCCTGTACCTGTACTGCTGATTAAAAGAGCTCTATCCCCGCCTTTAATATATATTTTCCTTAAGGCTGCAACAAATGACTCCTGCATACTGTTCGGCTTTAATGTATATTTCTCGATAGACGGAATAATATCTTGCTTTGCGATATCTCTTTGATGCTTTATGATATCGTATCTTTCTCTGTACTGCTCATAAAACTCTTCATATTCCTTGGCAAATTCGCTATTCCATAATTTTTCAAATTCTTTCAGAATTTGTACCGCTACCTCACCACTATCTGTTGACAGCAACTTTGTGTTCCATTCCTTATTGCAGGTAAGTGCCCTACCGGTCAAATTAGAGCTTCCGATGATGATTCTGTATATTTCTTCCTTTTTAAAAATATAACCCTTAGTATGAAAGCCATTATCTGAAAGCTCAGTATCATACATTTTTAATGTTATATTGTTCAGCTCGTTAAGCCTTTTTAATGCCCTCGGCTCGCTGAAATTCAAATAATTGGTTGTAAGAATCTGTCCCTTTATTCCTTTTGCTTCCAGCTCCTTAAGTGTCTGAAGAAGCGGAGTGATTCCGCTCATTGTGATAAATGCCACACTGATTCGAAAGCTATCACATTGAAGCAATTCCTCTTCAATAGAAGAAAGTACCTTTTTTCCATCATCCGGATTATTCAATACAAATTCCGGTCTGTATGCAAGATTAGAATTAAAATTGCTATTTATAAATGCAGTTTCTATTCCTCTGCGCATTTCGCATATATTGCTCATTTGAAGACACCTCTCTGCCTGTTTACTCTGTCATATTCTAACACACAAAAAGGAGCGGCGCATCAGATAACCTGATGTGGCACTCCCTTTTTTATTGTATTATGAACAAAGGATATTTTAATGTCAAATACTGTCTTTTAGAATAGATATGGATGATCCCAAAGGTTAAGTTTTGTTCCTATTCCAAGCTCTTTTGCTTTTTCATAGCATTTCTTGCCCCAGGCAACATCCTCTACAGGCATACCTCCTATAGAATAAATAATAATTTCATCATCACTCTTTCTGCCCTCGGCTTTGCCGGAAAGAATTGCACCAAGATTGACTATCTTGTCCTTTGACAACTTTCCTTCATGAACAAGATCCATCCAGAGACATCCGGGGATATAAATATCCTTATATGTAGGATATGGATATTCTTCAGCCCATGCTTCATAAAGCTTAATATTATCACAAACCAGCTTAGCCTTTCCGCTGCAGACAAATTCATCTGTAAAGTCACCTGATCCAGGGATACAGAACAATGCACCCGGCTTTATCCATGACTCATCAATAAACGGATACATGCTTCTATCCATTCCCATGTCTGTAGATGTAGCAAAGCTCAATATATCCGAATCTCTCACACATTCCTCTACAGTATCAACAACCTTGATAGTTTTAAACTGCGGCAGATGCTCCTTTACAAATGCTATACATCTTTCTATAGAAGCTTTACCACGGCCTTTGATCTTTAAGGTATCAAGAGTTGGTCTTAAAGCTGCAAAGGTCTCAACAGCTGTGATATTAATAACTCCGGGTCCTACAATTCCAAGCACCTTTGCATCCTTTACTGCCAGATGCTTAACACCAACTCCCGGAATTCCTGCTGTACGATATGCAGACAAAAGGTTAGCTGACATAAGTGCTAACGGTGCTCCGGTCTCCTTATCATTAAGCATTACCATAAGAATTGACCTTGGAAGTCCCTTCTCTCTGTTGTCTATATTTGATCCATACCATTTCATACCTGCCATATCCGTAGCACCGCCGACATATGCAGGCATTGCCATAAATCTTCGATCCGGGCCTGCCTTTGGCATATTGGGGAATGGCGGATTTTCCGGAAATGTGATCATTGTTCCATGAGAATTGGCATTTTCACCACCCATTAAGTAATCGCCCTTATCCATTGTTACAAGCAGCTCTTCCATACAGTCAGTACATGCCACAACATCGTTAACTCCTGCCTTGATCATATCCGGCTCACTTAAATATAATAAATCCAATTTTGTTTCGCTCATATTCTCCTCTTTTCCAATGCATATACGCATCATATAATAAAATTTCTAAATGTTTCGGGTAACAAATTTTATATATGGTTATTTCCCTTTTCGATTTATCAAATACAGTTCATTTTCCATGGCCATTACCTCTTTAATTGGATATGGCTTGAACAATGGCCGTTTTATTTTAGTCTTTATCCATATAAATGAGTAAACAGCTAATATTGCAAATACAACACCGTCTACTTTATATAATGAAAGCTTAACAGCCGGATCGGGATCTATATTGTAAATCATATAAGCTGTTCCGATGATTCCCAAAATCGGTATAAGCGGTCCAAATGGTGTCTTGAAATTTCTCGGAGCCTTGGGGAGACGCTTCCTAAGCAGCAGGACATTAATATTTGAAATGATATAGCTCATCATCCAAAGTACAGCCAAAACAGAAATCATATATGAAATAGAGTCTGTTGAGGATAAGCCTGTTATATTAAGAATTATATAAATAGCAGCTTCTATAATAATTCCGACATAAGGTGCATTTTTCTTGTTGGTCTTCTGAAACAATTCTGGAAGCAATCCAACCTTTGACATTCCCATCAAAATATTCGGCAATGAATTCATAATAGTATTTACAGAACTTACAGTAGCCAAAATTGTAATAATAAACATCCAGTATCTTCCAAGCGGTCCTAAAAGAAGCTGTCCAAGAAGAATATGAGGTGTTGTACTTTCTGCAAGAGTGCCCCATTCTGTATAATTCTTAAAGCCGAAGGTCAATAAAATCTGCATTCCAAGTATGATAAGCATACTTATGATCATTCCCCATGGAATATCACGTTTAGGATTTTTACAGTTCTTTGTAAGAGGGATTACATATTCTCCGCCTACAAACAGGAAAAATGCCAATCCGCAAAGTCCGGTAACACTCTTGAAATCACCTGCAAGTACAGCCGGCTGATTTACGATCTCTCCGGTTCCGATTCCCAGTGTACCCATAATTCCCATTACTACCATGGAAGCAATCAGCGCATATGCTACAAAGTCCTGAACCTTAATAAAAATATCCACACCGTTTAAATTTGTGATCATTAAAAGAATGACTAAAACCAGTGTAAATACCCATCCAGGAATCGCTGCATCCGGAATCAACTGTGAAAGTGTATTTCCAAACATAGCTCCTTCTACAGATCCGGCTAATGTGTTGCAAAGTGCATAACCGCCTACCATACATATGATAGTAAGAAACGGTCCTACACTGGCTAATGAAAACTGAGCCAGTCCGCCTGTCAGATTAGGCATCAGTGAATTTAACTCTGCTATAGACAGCAATGTCAATATATTTACTATACAGGCAATTATCATTGTTATAACAAAAGTAACACCTATGGAGCTGACGCCGATTCCGAGAGACAGCAGACATGTTGATGCAACTACAAGACCAACACCGGTAGCTATAACACTTCCGAGACCAATCTTTTTTTCATTCATAATGTCTCCTCCTTATGATTTTGCCATCAGGCAAATATGCTATAACCTGCTTCTATGCTAATGCCGGGAGGCAGGATTATTTATCTGAACGGGTTACAGCTCACCCTCAACTAATGCATCTGTACCCTCTTCTCCTGTACGAACACGAATGGCATTTGTAATAGGTGAAACAAATATCTTTCCATCTCCGATATGTCCTGTATACAGCTGCTTCTCAACAAATTCTATAAAGGAATCAACCTCTCTTGTAGGAAGCACAGCCATAACAACCTGCTTGCTAAGAAGCTGCGGCACCTTCTTTTTCTCTGTTTCATATTCCGGAGTTCCAAGCTGCACTCCGAATCCTTTAGCATCATAAATAGTCATGCCTGTTATTCCGAATTTTCCTAAATTATCGGTAAGCTCTACAACCTTTGCGCCATTTGTAATGATTTCTACCCTTGATAATTCTTCTATTGAAACCTTCATAATAGCTCCTCCTCGTTAAACATTGTATTTTGCCTTAAGCCTGTCATAGGCTGATTAATTCTCTGACTCTTATCTCTATTTTCCTGAGCCTATGATAGCTTCCATTTCAATTTCGACAAACTGTGTAGGTCTGTTAAGTCGTGTGATTTCAACCATTGTATTTAAAGGCTTGATATCATGGAAAAATTCCGAATAAGCTTCACAAATACGTCCGCCCTGTGTAATATCTGTTGTATAAATAAATACACTGAATACATCTTCCTTGCTGGCTCCGGCCTGCTCTAAAAGCTTAATCTGCTTTTCCAATACATATTTAGTCTGTTCATATCCGTCCTCACCATATACAGTTCCGTCAGGCTGTACTGATGTTGTTCCGCCTACCTTTACATATGGTCCTATCTTAACCATTCTTGAATATCCTACTTTTTCCTCCAGAGGTGCACCTGAGCTAAAGTTTTGTCTTTTTAATTCCATATCTGTATTCTCCTCTCTAAAACGCAAAGCAGGCAAAACTGCTTTAAATGAAAAAAGCGAAGGCATTCACATTAATGAACACCTTCGCTCTTTGCTTATTTCTTATGCGGCTAATATATCACAAGTAAATATATATGAAAAACAGAGAATATATTTGTCACTTTAACCAAAAAGTTGAAATAAATTTTGAAATTATAATTATTAAGGCTATAATACTCATATCAAAAATGATGCGGACAATTGGTATTTTGCTCCTTTTGATACCAGCCTGCTGTGTGCTTTACACTCATGCAAGCCACAAAAGCATTCGCAATCCGGGAGGTAAAAAGTGAACCAAAGACAACTTAAATATTTTCTTAAAGTATATGAAACAAGATGCATTACCGCAGCTGCCAAGGAGCTTTTTATTTCTCCTCAAGGATTAAGTAAAACTATAGCCTCCCTCGAGGAAGAGCTTGGGGTTCCGCTTTTTTTACATAAGCACAACCGTATTTCTCCTACAAAAAATGCTGTTCGCCTTGTTGCTCATGCCAATAATATACTTGATGAATACGACATCATCGCTACAAAGCTTTTTACATCAAACAGTCCTGTAAAAACGCTTGTTATTAAATGCTCCTATGACATCCCTCAGCTCATTCCTGCTGATTTCTTTTACAAATTTCACAATGAAAATCCGGAAATCCGAATAAAGCTCGAGGAATATCCTGATAACGCAATCATATCCTCTGTAGAAAACGGAAATATTGAACTGGCTATTATTCCCGGACCTTTTAACACTGCAAAACTTACAGGTGATCTTTTATGCACAGAGCCCTTTTGCATTGTAGTCAATAAAGAGCATCCTCTTGCCAAAAGCAAATATATAAACCTTGAACAGCTTGCAAATGAGCCATTAGTTATAAAGGATATCTCAACACCGACAAGTCTATATCAAATGCATGACTTACTTAAAGCCGGAGCTAAAACAAATATAATTTTAGAGGTATCCGATACCCATTTGATCCACCAAATGGCTGAACATAATTATGCCATAGGTATGTCTTTGCTTTATCTTGCGAAAAAAATCCGATCAGAAAAGGTACGAATCCTGTATTTTGAAAATAATGCCATGACAAAAAGTATCTTTTTAACACGTAACAAAGAAAGCTGTCTGAGCTATGAGGCAGATATATTCCGAAGCTCTCTCCTTGATTATTTTTCAAGCCGTTGTCCTGAGTGATACCTTTACAAATTCATTTTCCTCACACAAAAATAAAGGACTGTCGCATTAAGCGACAGTCCCATCTTCGTTTGGACACAATGTTATCTTGCGATAACTCTATATATAATTTTATCTGCTAATCAGTGATTACTCGATGATTGTAGCAACACGGCCTGATCCTACAGTACGTCCACCTTCACGAATAGCGAAAGTAAGACCCTGCTCCATAGCGATTGGATGGATAAGCTCGATTGACATCTCTACGTTATCACCAGGCATGCACATCTCTGTTCCTTCTGGAAGGTTGATAACACCTGTAACGTCAGTTGTTCTGAAATAGAACTGAGGTCTGTAGTTATTGAAGAAAGGAGTATGACGTCCACCTTCATCTTTTGTTAAAACGTAAACCTGAGCTGTAAATTTCTTATGGCAAGTAACTGTTCCTGGTTTAGCAAGAACCTGTCCTCTTTCGATTTCGTTTCTCTGAACACCACGAAGAAGTGCACCAATGTTATCTCCAGCCTGAGCTTCATCAAGAAGCTTACGGAACATTTCGATACCAGTTACAACTGTGCTCTTTGTCTCTTCCTTGATACCAACGATTTCAACAGGCTCGTTGAGGTGAAGAACACCACGCTCTACTCTACCAGTTGCAACAGTACCACGACCTGTGATTGTGAATACGTCCTCTACAGGCATAAGGAATGGCTTATCTGTATCACGCTGTGGATCCGGGATATACTCATCAACAGTATCCATAAGCTCCATGATCTTGTCTCCCCACTCTGATGTAGGATCCTCAAGAGCCTTAAGAGCTGAACCTCTGATGATTGGGCAATCATTGAAATCATACTCTTCAAGCTGCTCTGTGATCTCCATCTCAACGAGCTCAAGAAGCTCTTCATCATCAACCATGTCGCACTTGTTCATGAATACAACGATGTAAGGAACACCAACCTGACGTGAAAGAAGGATATGCTCTTTTGTCTGAGCCATAACACCATCAGTAGCAGCAACAACAAGGATAGCACCATCCATCTGAGCTGCACCTGTGATCATGTTCTTAACGTAGTCAGCATGTCCTGGGCAGTCAACGTGAGCATAATGTCTCTTTGCTGTCTGATACTCAACGTGAGCTGTAGAAATTGTGATACCACGCTCTCTTTCTTCTGGAGCTTTATCGATATTCTCAAAGTCTACCTTTGCGTTTCCTGGAACTCTCTCAGCAAGAACCTTTGTGATAGCTGCTGTAAGAGTTGTTTTACCGTGGTCAACGTGTCCGATAGTACCAATGTTACAATGTGGTTTGCTTCTGTCAAACTTTTCTTTTGCCATTTTTTTTAAATCCTCCTTAAGAAGTACATCTTTGGTCTTCAATTAAACTTTATGCAAAACATAATGAAATTATATTGTATTTTTTCTACTTATGCAAGTAAATTATGCTTTATCTTTAAGCACTTTCTCCTGTACAGACTTCGGTACCGGCTCATATTTTTCGAAGAACATTGAGTAGTTACCACGTCCCTGAGTTCTTGATCTAAGGTCTGTTGCATATCCGAACATTTCTGAAAGCGGAACATATCCCTTGATCATCTTTCCGCCGCCGACATCTTCCATACCTTCGATACGTCCACGTCTTGAATTGATATCACCGATAACATCACCCATGTAATCCTCAGGTGTAGATACCTCAACCTTCATGATCGGCTCAAGAAGTACAGGTGCTGCCTTCTGCATTGCTTCCTTGAAAGCAAGTGATCCGGCAATATGGAATGCCATTTCTGAAGAATCGACTTCATGGTATGATCCGTCATATACGTTAGCATAAACACCAACAACAGGGAATCCACCAAGAATTCCGGCCTTCATTGCATCCTCGATACCCTCACCAACAGCAGGGATATATTCCTTAGGAATAGCACCACCGACAACTGTTGATTCAAATTTGTAGGTTTCCTCTGAGTTTGCATCCATTGGCTCAAATTTAACCTTACAATGTCCGTACTGTCCACGTCCACCTGACTGCTTAGCATACTTGCTGTCAACATCAGCCGGCTTTGTGATTGTCTCTTTGTAAGCAACCTGCGGAGCACCGACATTTGCTTCTACGTGGAATTCACGAAGAAGTCTGTCAACAATGATCTCAAGGTGAAGCTCACCCATACCTGCGATGATCGTCTGACCTGTCTCCTGATTTGTATGTGCCCTGAATGTAGGATCTTCCTCTGCAAGCTTAGCAAGTGCCTCACCAAGCTTACCCTGTCCTGCTTTAGTCTTAGGCTCGATAGCAAGCTCGATAACCGGCTCCGGGAACTCCATAGACTCAAGGATAACCGGTGCCTGCTCATCACAGATTGTATCACCTGTTGTAGAGAACTTGAATCCGATAGCAGCTGCAATGTCACCTGAATATACTTTATCAAGCTCCATACGCTTATTAGCATGCATCTGGAGGATACGTCCTACACGTTCCTTCTTGCCCTTTGTTGCATTAAGAACATATGAACCTGAATTCATTGTTCCGGAGTAAACTCTGAAATATGCAAGTTTTCCTACGAATGGGTCTGTCATGATCTTGAATACAAGAGCTGAAAACGGCTCTTCATCTGATGAATGACGAACGATTTCGTTTCCGTCCATATCAACACCATCGATAGGCGGAATATCTGTAGGTGCAGGCATATATTCGATAACAGCATCAAGAAGCTTCTGAACACCCTTGTTTCTGTATGCAGAACCGCAGCATACCGGAACAGCTGTACATTCACATGTTGCTTTTCTCAATACTGCCTTCATCTCATCAACAGATGGAATATCATCCTCAAGATATCTCATCATAAGATCATCATCTAATTCGCAGATCTTCTCGATAAGCTCTGAATGATATAATTCTGCATCATCAGCCATATCCTCAGGAATGTCTGTGATCTGAATGTCCTCGCCCTTATCATCATTATAAATGTAAGCTCTCATCTCAAAAAGATCAATGATTCCTTGGAATGTATCCTCTTTTCCGATAGGAAGCTGAAGAACGATTGCATTCTTTCCAAGTCTTGTCTTGATCTGCTCTACTGCGCCGTAGAAATCTGCACCAAGGATATCCATCTTATTGATGAATGCCATACGAGGTACATTGTATGTATCAGCCTGACGCCATACGTTTTCTGACTGAGGCTCAACACCGCCCTTAGCACAGAAAACACCAACAGCTCCATCAAGAACTCTAAGTGAACGCTCAACCTCTACTGTAAAGTCAACGTGTCCTGGTGTATCAATGATATTGATACGATGCTCCTGGGCACCCTTTTTAGGCTTAGCATCCTCCTGAAGAGTCCAATGACAGGTTGTAGCAGCAGAAGTAATCGTTATACCTCTCTCCTGCTCCTGCTCCATCCAGTCCATTGTAGCTGTTCCTTCATGAGTATCACCAATTTTATAGTTTACACCGGTGTAGTACAGGATACGCTCGGTAAGAGTTGTTTTTCCAGCATCAATATGTGCCATAATACCGATGTTTCTCGTACGCTCCAACGGATATTCTCTTCCAGCCATTGGTGATCCTCCTTAAAATCTGTAATGTGCAAAAGCTTTGTTGGCTTCTGCCATCTTGTGCATGTCTTCTTTTCTCTTAACTGCAGAACCTGTGTTGTTCATTGCATCTAAGAGTTCGTTTGCAAGTCTGTCCTCCATTGTCTTTTCACTTCTCTTTCTTGAGAACATTGTAAGCCAACGAAGTCCTAATGCCTGACGTCTGTCAGCACGTACCTCGATCGGTACCTGATATGTAGCACCGCCGATACGTCTTGCTTTTACTTCGAGAACAGGCATGATATTGTTCATTGCCTCCTCGAATACTTCTATAGCCGGTTTTCCGGCCTTTTCTTCGATCTTTTCAAATGCTCCGTAAACAATCTTCTGAGCGATACCCTTCTTACCATCTAACATGATGTTGTTGATAAGTTTGGTAACGACTTTGTTGTTGTAAACGGGATCTGCTAAAACATCTCTTTTTTGAGTATGTCCTTTACGTGGCACGTTTCTTCCCTCCTTAATCATATTACGATTAGCTCTTAGGTACTCACATTATGGTATCCGCATGTGTAGCGCCGGTATTTCCAGTTATGCCCTGGCAGCCGTTTTTCGGGCTCGGAATGTCCGATCTCAAACCATAATCTCGTGATACAAACAAATGTCTAATCCAAGTTATTGACTGTTAATTATTTTTTAGGTCTCTTTGCACCGTATTTAGAACGAGCCTGCTTACGGTTAGCAACTCCGGCTGTATCCAATGTTCCACGGATAATGTGGTAACGGGTACCCGGAAGATCCTTTACTCTTCCGCCTCTGATAAGAACAACGCTATGCTCCTGAAGGTTATGTCCCTCACCTGGAATATAGCTTGTTACTTCAATACCGTTCGAAAGACGAACTCTGGCAATTTTACGAAGAGCTGAGTTAGGCTTCTTAGGTGTAGCTGTCTTAACAGCTGTGCAAACACCTCTCTTCTGCGGAGAAGAAAGATCTACGGATTTCTTCTTGAGAGAGTTGAAGCTTTTCTGTAAAGCCGGTGCTGTTGATTTGTCAACAGATGTCTGACGGCCTTTACGTACTAACTGGTTAAATGTTGGCATTCCTTTTACCTCCTGTTTTTAGTACGGCTGCTCAAAATTCATTTTTGAAATTTGTACATTTTTTCAGCATAAATAAACCATGCCCACAATGCACAAGGCGAATTATATCGTTACTGTTTTAAAAAGTCAAGCAAATCTTTACTACATCATACCTTTCTGATAAAATTTGTTTAACATTTTTCTTCTATATAATACTGGGTTCAAAAGATCTTTTGACATTGGCTAATACCGGATGTTTGGACCTTTTAACCCTGGTATCGCAAAATATTACAGCAGCTATGGAGATATTATCATGGATCATTTTGAATTAGTTTCAGAATACAAGCCCACCGGCGATCAGCCTCAGGCAATATCAAAGCTCGTAAAGGGCTTTAGGGATGGCAATCAGTTTGAAACTCTTTTAGGTGTTACCGGCTCAGGCAAGACCTTTACAATGGCCAATGTTATCCAGGCCTTAAACAAACCAACACTTATAATAGCGCATAACAAAACTCTCGCGGCACAGCTCTACGGAGAATTCAAAGAATTTTTTCCTAATAATGCTGTAGAGTACTTTGTTTCATATTATGATTATTATCAGCCTGAAGCATATGTTCCATCCTCTGACACCTATATCGCCAAGGATTCCTCGGTTAATGATGAAATAGACAAACTTCGTCTTTCCGCAACCTCCTCGCTTACAGAACGCAGAGACGTAATTGTCGTTTCAAGTGTATCATGTATATACGGACTGGGCAGCCCTATGGATTATGAAAAAATGATATTATCCGTACGTCCGGGTATGATACGTGACAGAGATGATATCATACGTTCACTCATAGATATGCACTATGAAAGAAATGAAATTGATTTCAAACGCGGCACCTTCCGAGTTCACGGAGATGTATTGGAGGTTATTCCGGCAGAAAAAAGCGATCTTGCAATAAGAATTGAGTTTTTCGGCGATGAAATTGACCGTGTAACCTCAACCGATCCGCTTACAGGAGATATCAAAGATGAACTGAACTATGCTGCCATAGCTCCTGCATCACATTATGTAGTTCCTCCCGAAACAATAAAAAAAGCTGCCGATAATATAGAAAAGGAGCTTGCTGAACAAATAAAATATTTCAAAAGTGAAGGAAAGCTGCTTGAAGCACAGCGTATTGAGGAACGCACATCCTTTGATGTAGAGATGCTTAGAGAAACAGGCTTCTGCTCAGGCATAGAAAATTATTCCCGTCATCTTTCGGGACTCGAACCGGGCAATCCTCCCTATACTCTGATGGATTTCTTTCCTGATGATTTTTTGATCATCATTGATGAATCTCATAAAACCGTTCCGCAAATCGGAGCTATGTATTCCGGCGATCATTCCAGAAAAACCACTCTTGTAGATTATGGCTTCAGACTTCCTTCGGCGCTTGATAACAGACCTCTGAATTTTGAGGAATTTGAAGATCGAATAGATCAGCTTCTTTTCGTATCTGCAACTCCGTCTCAATATGAGGCAGACCATGAGCTGCTGCGTGCCGAACAGCTTATAAGGCCTACAGGTCTTTTGGATCCCAAAATAGATGTTAGGCCGGTAAAGGGACAGATAGATGACCTTATTGCGGAGACTAGGAAGGAAATCGCAGGTCATCACAAGGTTCTCATTACAACACTTACCAAAAGAATGGCTGAGGATCTTACTGATTATATGAATGAAGCCGGCCTTAAGGTTACCTATCTTCATTCTGATATTGATGCTCTTGAACGAACCAAAATAATAAGAGATTTGAGACTTGATGTATTTGACGTTTTAGTTGGAATCAATCTACTAAGAGAAGGCCTCGATATTCCCGAAATAACACTTGTTGCAATACTTGATGCAGATAAAGAGGGCTTTCTCCGTTCAGAAACCTCTCTTATACAGACTATAGGCCGTGCTGCAAGAAACAGCGAAGGACATGTTATAATGTATGCCGATACTATGACCGACTCCATGAAAAATGCGATCAACGAAACTTTAAGACGCCGCACCTTACAGGAGGCCTATAACAAGGAGCATGGTATAACTCCGACAACAATAAAAAAGGCTGTCAGAGATGTCATAAGCATCAGCAATGAGGCAGCTCATGCATCCGTTTCACTTGAAAAGGCTCCGGAATCCATGAGCCATAACGAAATAAAAAAGCTCATACAGAAGCTCGAAAAGCAGATGCGAAAAGCCGCTGCCGATTTGAATTTCGAGCTTGCTGCAGAGCTTCGTGATCAAATGCTTGAATGTAAAAAGTATTTGTGATCGATTATTTCACATCCTGATTGTTTAAGAGCTCGATTGCAGCATTTTGCTGCTCGTCTGTCTCGGTATTTTCGTCCTGCTCTACCACAACATCAGGAGTAATGCCTTTTTTATGTATATCATTTCCATTTGGGGTATAGTAATGTGATACCGTAAGCCTTATAACACTTCCGTCATTCAGCTTATATACATCCTGAACTATACCCTTTCCGTAGGTCTGCGTTCCGACTATAGTTCCCTTTTGATAATCCTGCACTGCCCCTGCAAATATTTCAGATGCACTTGCCGTATTTTTGTTTACAAGAACTACCAACGGAATTTCCAATTCATTTTCGCCTTCACAGGTTGTTTCGCTTTTATTGCCGTCTTTATCTACAGTAGAAAAAATAACACCCTTAGGCAGAATATCCCTAAGTACATTTGTTACGCTGCTTACAAGACCTCCGCCATTGTCTCTGAGATCTATAATAAGTCCTTTTACATTTTTACTCTTCATTTCATCAAGTGCTTCCTTAAAATGTTCCTCTGTTACACCTGTAAATGAAGAAATACTTATTTTACCTATGTTATTGTCCAATATTTCCGATGTTACGATTTCACGCTCCATACTTTCCTTTGTAATCGTAAGATCGAAGCTTTCGCCTGTTGATTCTCTATATAATGAAAGCTCTATATCATCACTGTCCGAATACTGTATCAAGTATGCGGCCTCTGTGGCCGAAATATCCTCTGCATCGGTACTGTTTATTTTCTTAATTATATCGTCGGCACATACACCCGCCTTATCAGCCGGACCATCATCGACTACGCTTGTTATCAAAAGAGCATTATCGTCGACTCTGTTTGCTACTGTTATCCCTATACCTGTATAATAGCCATTTTGATACTCAGAAAGAAGGTCATATTCTTCTTTCGTATAATACGCCGAATACGGATCGTTAAGCCCTGCTATCATTCCGACAAATATATAATCTGTCAGACTCTGTTCGTCTGCATCTCCCATGTAATGCTTATCTATAAGATTTTTAACCTGGATTATTTTTTTATATGTAATTATGCTCGCAGGATCGCTATCTGCCAGCGAAATCGGAATATTCATAAATACGAATCCTGCTGCTATAGTTACAGCTACCCCTAAAATAAATCCTTTTAAAACTTTTTTATCCTTCATGATACCTCTTGTTCTTTGTTCACAGCTTATTTAAGCATGCTTTTATTTATTGCAGGTTATTTCAGCATTTTTCAAATATATCTGCTTGATCCTGATACATTTTCTCAAAAGTAAAAGGCTGCTGCAACAAGCAGCAGCCTTTTAAGCTGTATAAAATCAAACTCTTAAATGTTTTCTTATTGTGAACATACTTCCTACAAAACCTATTCCTATACCAAGTATTATTCCTATCGGCAATAACCAAACAAATACATTGTTTACATGAAGCAAGCCATTTACAAAATTTGAAAGGACACTAAATCTTGCAAGAATCGCTTCAACAGCCTTTTGATATAAGAAATAAAGTATTGTAAGCGGTATAATGGCTCCGATAATACCGATGATCACACCCTCTAATATAAAGGGCATTCGAACAAACGTATTAGTCGCACCAATATATTTCATAATGGCAATTTCCTCACGCCTTATCGTTATACCCATTGAGACAGTATTGCTGATAAGGAAAATAGAAACCGCAAGAAGTATCGCTATGATAATAAGAGAAATAGTCGTTATCAACCTGTTTACTGCTGTAAGTGTTGACGATGCCTGCTGAGACTGCTCAACCTTTCTTACACCATCAATTGTCTTTATGTATTCGACAAGATCATTTTGATCCTCTATCTTATCGGCATATACCTCATAATGAGCTGAGTTTGCAAGCGGGTTATCATTGTTATTTTTAAAGCCCTCGGCAGCATCCTCATTGCCTTCAAAATAGCGTTCCGAAAAGCTTGCCCATGCCTCATCCGCTGAAACATAATTGCATTCCTTTACAGTACTTAGATTTGAAATTTCCTGACCTATTATGTCAATAGATGCCTGATCTAAGCCCTCATTAAAGAAAACCGTAATTCCGACGTTTGTCTCTATGTTCTTTAAAATATAATTAAAATTCATCAATATCGAAAAGAAAAGTCCAAACATGAATATGCAGGCACTCATAGTTGCTATTGAAGCAATTGAGAACATCTTATTTCTTCCGATATTTTTTACACCCTGAGCCGCACCATATCCGAGCGTACTAATCCTCAACGTAAACACCTTCTTTTTCGTCGCTTATTATGACGCCTTTCCGCAAACGGACAACTCGTTTTTTCATAGCGTTAACGATTTCTCTGTTATGAGTAACTACAACAACTGTTGTTCCGCGTGCATTAATCTCTTCAAGAAGCTTCATGATCTCTATAGAATTCTTAGGATCAAGGTTTCCTGTAGGCTCATCTGCAAGAAGAATATCAGGTCTGTTTACAAGTGCACGAGCAAGTGCAACTCTTTGCTGCTCACCGCCCGAAAGCTCCCTGGGCTTTGAACGGTATTTGTCGGCAAGTCCTACTAATGTAAGCACCTCAGGTACGTTTTTCTTGAGAACATGTGTAGGCTTTTCGATAACACGCTGTGCAAAAGCAACATTTTCAAATACATTTCGGTCCTTAAGAAGTCGGAAATCCTGGAATACTACTCCAAGTCCTCTTCTGTACATAGGTACCTTGCGTCTCGGAAGCTTATTGAGCACATTATTGTTTACTGTAATAGTGCCTTTAGTCGGATCAAGTTCTTTTAAAAGTAATTTTATAAATGTGGACTTACCGGAGCCGCTGGCACCAACCACGAAAACGAACTCTCCCTTATCAATGTGAAGCGAGATATTATCAAGAGCCGGATGACCCTTATCATAACTTTTACTCACATGATCTAAAGTTATCATACGTTTCCTCCTAAATTAATAACTATGGTCTCCTTAGATCAATAGTCCAAGGTCTCCATATATTTCATATATCGAACGACCATTAAAGCTATCTTAAATGTAATCGCATCCTCAAAAACGCGAAGGTCTAAGCCTGTGCTCTTCTGAAGCTTATCAAGACGATATACAAGTGTATTTCTGTGAATGAACAGCTGTCTTGATGTTTCCGATACATTAAGATTGTTTTCAAAGAATTTATTTATCGTAACGATTGTCTCTTCATCAAAATCATCAGGATTTCTGTTTTCGAATATTTCCTTTATAAACATTTTGCAAAGCGGTATCGGAAGCTGATAAATAAGTCTGCCGATTCCAAGTGAGCTGTATGCAACAATATGCTTGTCAGCAAAAAAGATCTTGCCAACATCAAGAGCCATTTTAGCTTCCTTGTAAGATTTTGAAACCTCCTTGAGCTCCTTAACAATCGTACCGAAGGCTATGTGAGTCTGATTGTCACCATCCTGACCCACAACGTCTATTATAGATTTTGCAATCTGCTCGCAATATTCGTAATCTTCATTTTCCTCTAATTCCTTGACAATGATAATGCTGGATTCATCCACTGCCGTAACAAAATCAGAGCTCTTTGCTCCGAAAAGCATGCGTATGTTTTCAAGTGTAGCCTGATCTCTGTCCGGACTGTTCTCAAGAATAAATACAATACGGCGTTTGTCAACATCAATATGAAGCCTTTTAGCTCTGTTATAAATATCAACAAGCAGAAGATTGTCAAGAAGAAGATTCTTAATAAAGTTATCCTTATCAAAACGCTCCTTGTATGCAATAAGAAGTCCCTGGATCTGGAAAACAGCCATTCTTCCTACAAGGAAATTATCAGGAGAGCCACCCTTGATCATAAGAACATATTCAAGCTGACGTTCCTCATATACCTTGAAATACTGATATTCTCCGATAGCAGATGCATCTGCCTGAGACTGCGAAAAAGCAAGAGCCTCCTTTTGATCATAGCCCTCTGCATTGTTCATCGTAGATACCAGAACCTTGCCGTCCGTATCAAGTATGCTTAAATCAACCCGTGAAATGTTTTTTATTCCGTCTATGGTGTTCTGTAAAATTTGATTTGAAATCATCTTTCTCTCTCCTTTACAAATTATCAAAGAGATTATTCAGGGTTGCCGGCTTTTAATTCATTTATTGCGATACAATAGCGAATCAATCGTTACAACACCGAGAATAATAACACAAAGTTACAAATATTGCAATTTTATTACAAATGAATTAACTTTATTTTTTCGAAAAAAACATTTGTTTTGTGATATTTTTTCTATCTGATTTTGTATAATTGTGTAAAATCGTGAAATTGATCATATTAAAGCAATATTTCTTGAGCAATAATGATTTTATTTTTTTCGTAACATAACAAAACAAATCTCCTGCCTCAAAAGTCTCAAATCATATTTTATGTTAAAAAAAGGGAAACAGAATAATTCTGCTTCCCTTTTAAAGATATCTTATATTTAATTTGAATTAAAGCTGAGGACCTGCTGCTACAAGATCCTTTCCTGCCTGATTGCCCTGATATTTAACAAAGTTATTGATAAATCTCTGAGCAAGATCCTTTGCCTTCTCTTCCCACTGTGAAGGATCAGCATAAGTATCACGAGGATCAAGAATTCCTGTATCTACACCCTTAAGCTCTGTAGGAACCTCGAAGTTGAAGTAAGGAATTTTCTTTGTAGGAGCATCAACAATATCACCATTGAGGATTGCATCGATGATACCACGTGTATCCTTGATAGAGATACGTTTTCCTGTTCCGTTCCATCCTGTGTTTACAAGATAAGCCTTTGCTCCGCTCTTCTCCATCTTCTTAACAAGCTCTTCAGCATATTTTGTAGGATGAAGCTCAAGGAATGCCTGTCCAAAGCAAGCTGAGAATGTAGGTGTAGGCTCTGTAATTCCGCGCTCTGTTCCTGCAAGCTTAGCTGTAAATCCTGAAAGGAAGTAATACTTTGTCTGCTCAGGTGTAAGTATTGATACAGGAGGAAGTACTCCAAATGCATCTGCTGAAAGGAAGATAACATTCTTTGCTGCAGGAGCTGCAGAAATAGGACGAACGATCTTCTCGATATGATCGATAGGATAAGAAACACGTGTATTCTCTGTTACGCTCTTATCTGCGAAGTCAATCTTTCCTGCTTCGTCAATTGTAACATTCTCAAGAAGAGCATTACGCTTGATTGCATTGTAGATATCAGGCTCTGATTCCTTGTCAAGGTTGATAACCTTAGCATAGCATCCGCCTTCAAAGTTGAATACTCCGTTGTCATCCCAGCCGTGCTCATCATCTCCGATAAGAAGTCTCTTAGGATCTGTAGAAAGTGTAGTTTTTCCTGTTCCTGAAAGTCCGAAGAATACTGCTGTATTCTTTCCTTCCATATCTGTATTTGCTGAGCAGTGCATTGAAGCGATACCCTTAAGAGGAAGGTAATAGTTCATCATTGAGAACATACCCTTCTTCATCTCTCCGCCGTACCATGTATTGATAATAACCTGCTCACGGCTTGTTATGTTGAACATAACAGCTGTCTCTGAATTAAGTCCAAGCTCTTTGTAATTCTCTACTTTAGCTTTTGAAGCATTGTATACTACAAAATCAGGCTTGAAGCTCTCAAGCTCTTCTGCAGTAGGCTTAATGAACATGTTTGTAACAAAGTGAGCCTGCCAAGCAACCTCAACGATGAATCTTACAGCCATGCGAGTATCTTTATTTGCTCCGCAGAATGCATCTACTACGAAAAGTCTCTTATTTGAAAGTTCTTTCTTTGCAAGATCCTTAACTGCTGACCATGCTTCCTGTGTTGCAGGATGGTTGTCATTTTTATATTCATCGGATGTCCACCAAACTGTATCCTTTGAATTCTCATCCATAACGATGAATTTGTCTTTAGGTGAACGTCCTGTATAAACTCCGGTCATAACATTTACAGCACCGAGCTCTGTTACTTTACCAACTTCATATCCTGTAAGTCCTTCCTTTGTTTCCTCTTCGAAGAGAACTTCATATGAAGGATTGTAAACGATCTCAGTTGTACCTGTGATACCGTATTGAGTTAAGTCAATCTTTGCCATAATCTCTTTTACCTCTTTTCTTAAAAATCCTAATATAAACAAATTTTTATCCTTGCTAATAATATAATATTTACAATCTTAAAGTCAAGAAACTTATACCTGATATTATATATTTATATCTTATCTGCCGCAGTCATATAAAATATGTTAATTTTTAAACAATCCATAAATTTGTTCAGATTCATCATATCAAATCATGTCTGTTATTACACAAAAACGCAGACACTGCAAATGCATATACATACACAGTGCCTGCGTTACAAAGCCATTAAAGCTTAAATAAAATCTTTAATTTAATCAAAAATCAAACTTGTCACTGAAATATTCAGAAAGCTTTTCTATCGGGATTCTGACCTGCTCCATAGAATCTCTGTCTCTTATAGTAACAGCTCCGTCTGTCTCGGAATCAAAATCATATGTAATACAGAACGGCGTTCCTATTTCATCCTGACGACGATAACGCTTTCCGATATTTCCTCTGTCATCAAACTCACAATTATATGTTTTTGAAAGCTCATCAAAAATCTTTTCTGCTCCCTCATTAAGCTTCTTGGAAAGGGGAAGTACCGCGATTTTAACAGGTGCAAGAGCCGGATGAAAACGAAGGACTGTACGAACATCGTTTCTTTCGGCATCCAGAACCTCTTCATCATATGCACTGCAAAGGAATGCAAGAACAACTCTGTCAGCTCCAAGCGACGGCTCTATAACATACGGAATGTACTTTTCATTCTTCGTATCATCAAAATAGCTCATATCCTCTCCGGATACAGTCTGATGCTGAGTAAGATCATAGTTTGTTCTGTCAGCAATTCCCCAAAGCTCTCCCCATCCAAACGGGAAAAGATATTCCAGATCCGTTGTTGCCTTACTGTAGAATGAAAGCTCCTCCGGTGAATGATCTCTTGTTCTCATTTCATCCGGCTTTATTCCGAGATTCTGCAGCCAATCGATACAATATTGTCTCCAATACTCAAACCATTCAAGATCTGTATCCGGCTCACAGAAGAATTCGAGCTCCATTTGTTCAAACTCTCTTGTTCTGAATGTAAAATTACCCGGTGTAATTTCATTTCTGAAGGATTTACCTATCTGTCCTATTCCGAACGGGACCTTTTTTCTTGATGTACGCTGAACATTTTTGAAGTTGACAAATATACCCTGAGCAGTTTCCGGTCTTAAATAAACTGTATTCTTAGCATCCTCCGTAACGCCCTGGAAGGTTTTAAACATAAGATTGAACTGTCTGATATCTGTAAAATTATGCTTTCCGCAGGTAGGACAATTGATGTTGTTGTCATCGATAAAATCCACCATCTGCTGCTGACTCCAGCCATCAACGCTTCCGCCCGGAACTTCCATATTGTGTTCCTCACAGAAATCTTCTATAAGCTTGTCAGCTCTGAATCTTTCATGACATTCTCTGCAGTCCATAAGAGGATCGGAAAATCCGCCAAGGTGTCCAGAAGCTACCCATGTCTGCGGATTCATAAGTATTGCACAGTCAACACCGACATTATATTTATTTTCAGTGATAAACTTCTTCCACCATGCCTTTTTAACATTATTTTTAAGCTCAACTCCGATAGGGCCGTAATCCCACGTATTTGCAAGACCTCCATATATTTCCGAACCCGGATATACAAAGCCTCTTGATTTTGCGAGGGCAACTATCTTATCCATTGTCTTTTCCATTTTTTTCTCCTTAATATAAATATAATGTTGTAGTCAAGGTTTTTGACCAATTGATATAGCATTGTATTCTTATAATGCGTAAATGCTATTATGAATTCTTATAAATTAAAAAAACCGGCGATGCAGTTGTAGTCTGCAATTTGGCAGGAATAGAATCATCTCCTGCCTGAGTTATTGAAATCGTGCCATCCTCTGCTATTGTAACTCCGTCACTCATTGCCAGGAGCTCTCCAGGCAATTTAATTGTAACATTTTCCTCTAATATTAATACTCTGCTGTCGGGATATGTAAGTGTCAATGCAAAATAAGGGATCTGAACTCCGTTTTTAGCATAAAAGCTTCTGTTAAAATCATAGCCTTGCGTATATGCTTCTTTAAGAGTTCCGCTATATGAGATCACATTGTTAAATCCTGAATAATCGCCTATAGAACCGTATCTAAGCACGATATTTACCTTTCCGTCCTTAACTCTGCAGCGTTCAAGCGCAATAGCTCCGCTCGTTCCCTGGTAATTTTTTATTTTGTCATTGATATAATTTTCGAGCTCCTCTCCTGTTACAGAGTCTCCGGAATCATCAACTATCGTCTGTATTATCTTCCCATCGGAGGTCAGCTCTATCTGTTCCTTGTTTTCCGAATCTATACCCAGACATCCTGTCTGGATAATCAGCAAAAAAGCTATTATCGCCAGCAGCGGTATCCTTGCGATTTTTTTTATGCTGCCCATCAATTTATCCTTTCATCGATGCTGTCAAAATCATATTGCCAAACAATATTGACAGTATAAAGCATTGATGTTTTAAAATCAAGATTTTAAACCTGAGCAAATTTTCCCAAAAAGCTTTTCATCCTTTCATTTTCAGATGAAAAGATATGCTCCGGAGTTCCCTGCTCCACGATAATACCATTATCCATAAAGATTATATTATCCGACACTCTCCTGGCAAATTCCATCTCATGAGTTACAATCACCATAGTCATATGCTCTGCGGCAAGACCTTTTATAACCTTTAAAATTTCTCCTGTAAGCTCGGGATCAAGTGCCGATGTAGGTTCATCGAAGAACAGAATTTTAGGATTCATTGCAAGTGCTCTTGCAATTGAAACCCTCTGCTGCTGGCCTCCCGAAAGGCTGTAAGGATATACATCAGCTTTATCAGCAAGATCCATTCTTGAAAGAAGCTCCATTGCCTGTTTTTTAACCTCGGCAGGATTTCTTTTCTGTACCCTGACAGGGGCATCCATTATATTCTTCAAAACACTGTAATGCGGAAACAGATTAAAGCTTTGAAATACAAGTCCGTAATACTGACGAATTTTTTTTATCACATCATTAGGCGCATAGACGGCTTTATTATTTTCACTTTTAACCACCTGCTCGCCGAGATAAAACATCTCTCCGTCATCCATAGTTTCAAGCATTGTTGCACATCTTAGCAGAGTTGTTTTACCGGATCCCGACGGGCCTATTATCGATGTAACCTGGCCCTGCTTTACCTTAAGCGAAATATCCTTCAGTACCTCAACCTCTCCAAATGATTTTTTTATATGATTGATCTCAAGATAATTCATTTTCTGCCTCCTATCTGTAATAGCTAAGTTTCTTTTCTAAACGTGCCATTACAAATGCAACGACAGCATTAAATACATAATAAAATACTCCTGCCACAATAAACGGTACTATTGTCGTCTCGGCTGCTGCAATCTGCTTTGCAAGTGTAAACATTTCTATATAAGAAACGGTAAATACAAGCGATGTATCCTTTACAAGAGTTATTACCTCATTTGTTACAGCCGGAAGAACTCTTTTTATCATTTGCGGAAGAATTATATGTATAAACGTTTGAGTACGGCTGTAGCCCAATATCTGAGCTGCCTCATACTGTCCTACCGGAATCGACTCAATACCCGAACGATAAATTTCCGCAAAATATGCCGCATAATTAAATGAACAGCCAAGAATAATTGCTGTAAACTTATATCCGGCTATACTTAACTTAAACAAATAAAACGGCGTAAAATACCACAAGAGAAGCTGAAGCATAAGCGGTGTGCCACGCATTATCGAAATATAAACCTTAACTATCGCGCTGACTATTTTTAATTTACTTGATCTTCCGAAATAAACCAGAAGACCTAACGGCAAAGAAAATACAAGTGTAAGAACAAAGATTAAAACCGTTTGTCCGAACCCCCAAGTCAGCTGCTGCAGCATTACACCAAAACTCATAAAACCCTCCTGTGTAAACATCTTGATAATGCAAGCAATCCCCACGGACAAAATCCGTGGGGTTATGCTCAAAATAACATAAATAATGTAATGATACCTGTGTCAAAGCATGAGTAAAAAACCTTTTGACTCCGACACCGTTAAAATCAAAATATATTCAGATTATTTTTCTGAAATACTGATCATATCCGAGATGCCATATTTCTCGGCAAGCTTGGCAACTGTTCCATCCTCGTTGAGTTCAACAATATCATTACTTACGATATCTGCAAGCTCCTGATTGCCTTTTTTGAAGCCGACTGCATATTTTTCTGAATTAAGTGTTTCATCAAGGATAACGTATCCGTCTCCTCTTGACTCGATCTGATAATTTGCAACACCTATATCAATTGCAAGTGCATCGAGCGCTCCTGCCTGAAGCTCTGTAAATGCTGTATTATAATCCGAAAACTCATTAAGACTTGCAAATGTATCTGACAGTTCCTTTTGATCTCCGTTTAAGACATCGAGTGCTGCAGATGCTGCCTGAACTCCTACGGTCTTTCCTGAAAGATCAGAAAGTGATTCTATTCCCGAATCCTTTGCAACAACTATAACCTGGCTGTTATCTACATACGGAATTGAAAATGTATAATCATCCTCTCTTCCGTTCATTGTGAATCCGTTCCAGATACAATCTATAGAACCTGAATTAAGTTCAAGGTCTTTAGAATCCCAGTTGATAGGCTTTTTTTCAAGCTCCCATCCCTCTTTATCACAAACTGCCTGTGCAAGCTCAAGGTCAAAGCCTGTATATTCGCCGTTATCATCCTTATATCCGTAAGGAGGATATTCAGCATCAAAGCCTACCGTAAATATACCGTCCTCTACGCCTGTTTCACTTGAAGATGATGATGCAGAAGCTGTGCTGCTTGTCTTTGATGAGCTTTTTGATGAAGCACTGCTGCTTGTTGAAGAGCTTCCGCATGCTGTCATTCCCAAGATCATGACTGCTGTCATAGATAATCCTAATACTTTCTTAATCATTTCTCTTCCTCGTTTTCTTTTTCGTATTAGCAATTAATCACTTTACTATGCTAAATCAATTGCTTTTAGCATAGTATCATAACGTATTTTTTATGTCAATATAAATGATGATACCAGAATTAGAGCCTCCGGTGCAATTTCGGTATTTTGGTTTATGCTGCAGTTAAAGTAAAAGGGATTGATGCATTAACAGCAGCAATCCCTTTTTATTTTTTATAAGCATTCCTTATATATTTTGATTATTTCTTCTTTAGTAAGCTTTTTATATCCGCCCGACATTATAACCGTAACATCCGCTATATCATCAAGCATGTCCTCTCTAACACCAAATTCGGATATTTTCATTACTAGCCCAAGCTCATTCATCCACTCTTCCATCCTTTCAAGGCCTTCAAGAGCTATCTGTTCATCCGTCTTATTTTCCTGCTCAACATCCCAGACATTTATCGCAAAACGTTTAAATTTAGGCAATCCATACGGAAGAATATATCTATAATAAGGAAGAGAAATAGCCGCAAGAGTCATTCCGTGTGTTGCATTGGTGAAGCCGCCTACAGCCTGTCCAAGCATATGAACCATCCAATCTGTAGCTTTACCCTTCTCAATAAGTGTGTTCAGAGCCCATGTTGCAGTCCACATAATATTGCTTCTTGCCTCATAATCCTGCATATCTTTATTGGCAATCCTGCTGGAATGAATTACAGAGCGCATAAGTCCTTCGCTTATATAATCGCTTGTATTGTCATCATCTCCCGAAAAATACTGTTCACATATATGATTGAATATATCATATATACCCGAAACCATCTGATAATGCGGAATCGTCATAGTATATTTAGGATTTAAGATAGAAAACTTAGGCATTACCTTTTGGCCTCTGAATACATGCACAAGCTTCTCTTTTGTCTTTGTGTTTGTTATAACCGATCCCGAATTCATTTCCGAACCTGTTCCTACCATTGTAAGAATGCATCCCACAGGTATCACATCGCAATCCGGCTCTTCATATTTAACGAAATATTTCTCCCAAGGATCCTCAGTGCAGTTTACAGATACAGATACGGCCTTAGAATAATCACATACCGAACCGCCGCCTACCGCAAGGATAAGATCTGCCTTGTGATCTCTTGCTATCTTTACTCCCTCATAGAGCTTATCAAGTGTAGGATTCGGCAAGACTCCTGAGATCTCAGCTATATTCTTTTGGTTTTTCTTCAGAATATCCATAACCTGATCATATATACCGTTTTTCTTGATCGAACCGCCGCCATATGCTATAACAACGTTTTGTCCGTATTTAGGCAGCTCTCTGCTTAAATATTTCAAAGAATTTTCACCAAAATACAGCTTTGTAGGGTTACAGTACGAAAAATTTCCAAGCATAATATTCTCCTTTCAAATCGCACTATTAATATATTCCAAATGTATTATCCGGTAATATGCTTATAATATATTGATCCTTAGTCAAGGATTTATATTCTGTATTTTCTTTTCTGACAAGCTTGATATCAAACCATAATTCATCGGATGCGGTAACTATATTGGCCAGCATTCTTCCTATATCTATTTCCTCATCCTTGTTCATTTTTTTAGCCTGTTTGCCCTTATAGAAAATATGAAACTCATTGCTTTCTATAAGGAAACGCCATGGCTGACTGTTTTTATATGACGGAGCAAGTCTTGCCATCTCCAAAAGCCTGTTCACCCAGGATTTCGGATTATCCTTATATACGCTAAGCTGAACAAGTGTCATTGGCTCAGGGCCGCTCTCGTACTCCTTTTCCCTTCCAAAGCCGATTACAGCACATGCCTCAAGAGACCTCTTAGTCTTAAGTTCTTTATCGATTTTTATATCATGCTTTAGCTTTGAGATCAGACCCATTGTTGTTAAATACAATGTTATCTGCTGAATTTTGAAGCCGATATTTCTGTATGCGCCAGATGTCTTTTTTGAATAAAAGATTATATAATACGGAGCGTTTACAGACAAAAAGCCACCCTTTATCTTTTTTGATTGCCTGTTATCAACTATTTCGAAATCGGTATCTATGTCATCATTTAAAGCGCCAATCTCATAAAAATGCTTTTTTATGTTTTCTATGCTGCTGTCACTAAGCGCTTCAAATGAAAATCTTCTAACTATTTTAGTCTGTTTAATTGCATCTAACAAATCCATAGCAAAGCCTCTTTTTCTTATAAAGACTATGGTCAATTTATATAAATTCTTTAACTGAAGTTTAGCACAATGAAATATTTGCGTCAAAGTAATTATAAAAACAATTCGACTTAATTTCGCCTGCAATCATAACAAAGCAGGCAACAGACTTTTTTTGAAAACTTCTCATTAAACGGCATTGCTTTTAAAATAAAAAAGGTGCAGCCCCAGCTTGGGATTACACCTTTTTTATTAATAAAGAAATTAAAAACTAAAGTACCGTAAAAAATCCTCCGTCTACATTGATATCTACACCATTCAAATAATCAGAGGCCTTGGATGCCAAAAATACCATTGTCCCCATAAGGTCATCCAGCTCTCCCCAGCGTCCTGCCGCTATACGGTTAGTTATTTTATTCGAAAATGCAGGATCCTTCCTAAGCTCTGCATTTACATCTGTTGCAAGAAATCCCGGGCATATTGCATTTGTTTGGATGTTATATTTTCCAAGCTCATTTGAAAAATTCCTCGTAATACCGATAACGCCATGCTTTGCCGCAGTGTACGGCGGACATTTTCCGTCAGATGTATAGCTTAGCGCAGAACCGATATTTATTATCTTTCCGCCGCCCTGCTTTTTCATAACACGTGCGACTTCCTTTGACATGAAATATACTGCGTTAAAATCAAGATCTATGCACATATTCCAGTATTTGTCCGGATAATCATCAAAGTCATGAAAGGCACTTGCTCCTGCATTGTTTACGAGAATATCAATATGACCATATTGCTTCATGCATTCTTCAACACAAGCCTCTCTGTATTCTTTTTTTGTAAGATCGCCCCTCAAAAAATGAACCTGTCTTCCTTCTTTTTCAATAAGCTCTTTAATCTCAGATACATCCTCTGTAAAATGCGGTATAAAAAGATCGGCACCCGCCTTTGCAAAGGCTACTGCATAAGCCATACCAAGTCCCTGATTTGCTCCTGTCACCATTGCGACCTTGCCATCAAGTCTAAACCAATCCATGCTAAAACGTTCCATTGGATTTGCCATACTATTTCCTCCGTTTATTTACATTTACTGTTATGCTTCCTTTTGAGCTGCTCTTTTTGCATTACGTTCTGCAATTTCCTGCTGAATCTGACAAACCTTTTCCTCGTTTAGTCTGTAAAATACTCCGTAAACAACCATCGCAATTACTACTGCAGCTAACGGCAGCAGAGTTGTCATGCTTCTGATTGCGGAAAGTGTAGCTTCATTTTGCTGCTGTCCCGCAACATATCCTGTAGCCTGAAGCACTGCAGTCGGAAGTGATCCTCCGATTACCATAGAAAATTTAATTCCGAGTCCCACAAGAGTCATAACAATTGCTGTATAACGCTTGCCTGTTTTCCAGTCTGCATATTCTACTGGATCTGTTATAACCGACCAGACAATTCCCATTAGGATTCCATATCCGAAACCTGTTATGGCACGAGCTGCCATCATTCCGAATATTGCTGTCGGAGGCATAATATAAAGGACTATACATCCGATACCCGCTATGGCAAGGCCGCACAATACAGTACCCTTTTTCTTAAGATGCTTAGCCAAAAACGGTACACACGGAACACCTATAACAGAGAAAAGCATCATTATCATCGAGAACCACGAAAGCATATCCTCACGGCCTGCATAATAATTTATATAATATGCTCCCATCGTTGCCTGAACCTGACTCATCGTATAAACGCCAAGGAAAAGTATAAATGTTACAAATACAGGTCCTACTCTGAACAAAAGATAGAAAACGTCCTTTATACCTGCCTTATCTGCCTTATTCTTGGAAACAGGCGGCGGAGCAATTCTCTCTACAATCTGACTTGATCCCCAAAGAAGGATTATAACCATGATCACTGACATTATGATTGTTGTAACCATATATGACTGAGCAAGTGTCAGAGAAGTGTTATTCTGAATAGCGCCCGAAAGCTCCGGAAGCATAATTGCACATACAACTCCACCTGCCTGTGCAAGTGTCATACGAACCGACTGAAGCTTTGTACGCTCATTTTGATCATTCGTCATGAGAGTTGCACATGATATATACGGCTGAATAATAAATGTATAAAGCATATTAAGAAGATTGTAGCCTACTAATGCCCAAACTATTTTCATTTCATAGCTAAAGCCGGGTGTCGTATATGTAAGTACAGCAGCAAGTCCAAACGGAATTGCTCCCCAGCGGATATATACCCAATATTTACCCTTTTTAGGCTGAAGACGTTCGCATATTGTTCCCATCATCGGATCGTTGATTGCATCCCAGATACGTGATACCGCAAAAATTATTGCAACGTGTCCCGGCTGAAGTCCGAATATATCCGTATAAAAATAGCTAATATAAAGAGCAATACATTGAAATACAAGATTCATTGCAAAGTCTATCGAGCTATAGCCTATAACCTCCTTTGTAGGTATCTTGTAATATCCGAATTGGTCAGATGTTTTTTTCCAAGTGGATGGATCCTTCATGTTTTTACTCATACATTACCTCCTTTTTCCTCAATGAACATGATATGATTGATCACCTTATCGATTTTTACCTGCTTCCCAAGCAGTGACCTAATTATAAGGATTACCATCCTGCTTCCTCAATTGCATAAAAGGACATAAACCACAAAAACATGTCTCAACAATTCATATAATTATCTACTTTAAACAATACCTTATTATGTTTTTGGTATATTATACAATATTGATAAAATTTTAACCATTAAAATGGTCATTTTTACAAATTATTCTTGCTGAAATAAATTCCTGTGATAATATATATGTAAATTGATGATAAGACAGCACAGATTATCAGCATGAGGGATCATCTTCTTTTCAATCTATTTTCCTGTAACAGGGCTAATATGAACACGGAGGTGACATATATTTTGCATTACAATCAAAAAAAATATCCGCTTTATAATCCTGAGCTTATACGTATGAATATCGGATCCAGCGACTTTATTGTCAACTATCTTGACATGCTGGATGAAAGCTGTATAGAAATGCGTCATGTGCATGAAGACGGATACGAAATCTATTATTGTCTGGACGGCACTCAGCATCTTATGCTCGAGGACAAATGCTGTACACTTAATGAGGGCGATTTTGTTATTCTAAAGCCCGGAATCCACCACAATACTCTATATGAACCCAGATCAAAAAAACATTATGTGGTATTTGTATTCAGTACAGCCGAATACTCATCATCATCCTGTAAAGGCAGGTCATCCAAACCGGAAGCAGATTTTCTGTCAGAAACCTTAGAATATTTTAAAACCAATCCATTTTTTTACGGACATGATGTAAATGGCGGAAATGAAATCATAAAAAAACTTCTTGATGAAATTTCCGATAAAAAAGCCGGAAGCAGCTTTATGATAAGCGCTCTTTATCAGCAATATCTTATTTCTATTCTAAGAAGTATGTATGATAATCCTTATATAATCTGTTCGGCTTCAAATTCCAAAATCAATTTAGCCGTAGAAATAACCAAGTATATGCATGCCAATTATTATAAAAATATTTCGGTTCAGGACATTGCAGATGAATTTTATCTTTCTCCAAGGCATGTAAACCGTGTATTCAGTGATTATTTCGGACAGAGCTTCAAGCGGACACTTAATATTTACCGTTTGAATTACGCCAAAAATTATTTGATCGATACGAACTACTCTGTCGAGAAAATTGCTGAGCTGGTGGGTCTTTCATCTCCTAAAATGCTTTATCAGCTTTTCCAGGAGGTAGATGAAATGACTCTTGCCGATTTCAGATCAAAAATCAAGCATCCGGTATAACTTCATCAGATTATTTTGCAGATAAGAAGGAGGGCAGCAGCTCTCCTTTATCGTTTTGTATACAAATTCTACAATCACATTTCTTCTTTGCTATCATATTTGCATTATTTTCTCCAAATTATCTGCTTTATTTGATTTAATTTTATAACATTTTAGGACATAAAATGCTCAAAGGTGACCTTTTCATATATGGACATCATCTTATCCGTTTTGTATGATTTGGACAACAAATCGAAAACAAGGAGGGATTTTTGATGAAAATTGTCGCTGCTACAAGAATTGGTAATATGAAAGATCCGGATCCGAACAAAAGAGGAACCGTAGATATTATAGATATTCCCGAAAAGCCATTGGCTCCGGATGAGGTCAAAATAAAGGTTGCTTATTGCGGTATATGCGGAAGCGATCCTCACTTGGTAGACGGATGCTTCAGTAATGTCGTTCCTCAGCCTCTCGGACATGAAATGTCAGGTGTGATCGTAGAGGTTGGTCCCGAGGCAAAGTCTAAGGGTCTTAAGGTCGGCGATCGTGTCGGAGGAAATTTCCTCGGATACTGTGGAAAATGCTATTACTGCAGCGTCGGAATGCCCGAATACTGTACAAACGTAGGCAACCAGCCATGCATGGGCGAATATGTAGTCTGGAATGAATCCCAGGTTTGTAAGCTTCCTGATAGTGTTTCACTAAAGGAGGGTGCTCTTATGGAGCCTCTGTCAATCGCTGTACGTGCTATGGATAAGCTTGATATGAAGGTCGGCAAAACCGTACTCGTTTCAGGTGGAGGACCGATCGGACAGCTTTGCTGCCAGCTGCTTGCAAAATACGGTGCTGCCGAGCTGACTCTCAGCGAGCCAAACCCTGCAAGAAGAGAAATGGCTAAAAAAATCGGTGTTGAACATACTATAGATCCTATGAATGAGGATGTATTTGAAAGAGGTATGGAAATAACAAAAGGACACGGATATGACTGCATTCTTGAGGTTTCTGCCGTTCCGTCAGCATTTGAGTCCATTTTGCCTCTTGCAGCCAAATTTGCTACTGTTCTCGTAGTTGCTCAGTTCCCAAACGGCTACAAATTTCCGCTTGACCTTTTTGAGTATGTATACATGAGACAGATCACAATGACCGGCCTTTACTGTGCACACTTCAATTTCGAACGCACAGCGGAATATCTTAAATATGTCGATCTTTCTGATTTTACGGCTGATGAGCAGATATTCGATCTTGATGATGCTGTACATGCTTTTGAGGTTCATCTAAGTCAGAAATATCCAAAGGTACTTATAAGATGCAATAAATTTGATGAAGAATGATCAAAATGAAAGGAGTTAAAAATGGGTATCAAACTTGATTCAATTAAAGATCTCGAAAATAAATGCGTTGACATTCGCGAGAATCTGCTTAACTTTATCTATCGCATTGGCATGGGACATCTGGGCGGCGAGTTGTCAATGGTTGAAATGGCCGTGGCTCTTTATTATAAATATCTGAATTTTGATGTCCTTGATCCTCACAAGGACGGAAGGGATCGTTTCATTCTTTCAAAGGGACATTGCTCCGAAACTCTTTATACTATCTTCTCAGAGCAGGGTGCATATACTCAGGATTACATGGTTGAGCATTTCGAAAATCTTGATCAATACAAATTCGGAATGCATTCTAACAGAAAAAAATGTCCTCAGATCGAGGTTTCGGCAGGATCACTTGGTCATGGCCTTCCGATTGCAGTAGGCTACGCATTAGGAGCACGCTACAGGAAAGAAAATTATCGTGTATTCGTTATGATCGGTGACGGAGAGTTCGACGAAGGAACCAACTGGGAGGCTCTTATGTCCGGTGCTAACTATAAGCTCAACAACCTGGTTTGCATCCTTGACAGAAACAAGCTTCAGATGACCGGAAATACAGAGGAAATCATGGCTCTTGGCGATATTGCAGCTAAGGTAAGTGCTTTTGGCTGGAATCCTATCGTTATTGATGACGGAAATGACATGGCTCAGGTATGTGCAGCACTTGACAAGCTTCCTCCTCTTGATTATTCAAAGAAGGCTAAGCCTACATTTATCATCAGCAACACCGTTAAAGGAAAGGGTGTAAGCTTCATGGAAAATAACCATAAATGGCATGGCGGCGGAATAAGTGAGGATGATCTCAAGATCGCACTTGCAGATATAGCAAAGATGAGAAAATAAGAAAGGAGAGATTACAATGGCAAGCAAAACTACTTATGATTTTGATATGATGCTCTCCAATGCACGCGAAGCTTATGGAGAAGAGCTTTACAAAATGGCACAGGAGGGTGAGGATTTCATCTTCACGTATTCAGATAATGTTGCACCTTCAACAAAGGCCGGACAGCTTATAAAGGATTTTCCCGATCGCTGCTTTAATTTCGGTATAGCAGAGCCCGGTCAGGTTGGCGCATCCGCAGGTCTTGCACTTTCAGGAAATATTGTATTCTCACAGGTATTCGGACCATTTCTTCCGCTTCGTGCAGCTGACCAGATTCATACAGATATCGCATATAATGATGTAAATGCAAGACTTATCGGAACTCACTCAGGAGTTACAGCCGGCGGCGGACCTACTCACAATGATATTGCAGATCTTGCACTTTACAGAGCTATCCCTAATCTTACGGTTGTAGTCCCTGCCGATGCAGGTCAGTGCTGTAAATTCATCCGCAAATCGATGAAATACGAAGGACCTATGATCATAAGAATCGATCGTGCCGGATCACCCAACTTCTATGCCGATACCGACTATGAGCTCGAAATAGGCAAGGCTATCGAAGCTGTAGAGGGAACCGATGCTTATATCATCTCCTGCGGTTCAAATCTTTATGAATGTCTTATGGCAGCTAAAGCGCTTAAAGATAAATATGGTGCAAGCATAGGCATCCTTGATATGCATACAATCAAACCTTTCGACAGTGAAGCTGTCATAAGAGTTGCAAATAAGACCGGAAATATAGTTACTGTTGAGGATCACTCCATAAACGGCGGTCTCGGAGGTGCATGTGCAGAGGTTCTTCTTGAAGCAGGCTATAAGGGCAATTTTGCAAGGATCGGAATGCCGGATGAATTTGCGGTTCTTGGATCAGTTGACGATATCTATCACTACTATAAAATGGACAGAGATGGTATCGAAGAAAAACTTAAAGATATGCTCAAATTATAATTCCTAATACACGTTCTGTTAACCGACCCGAATGACTTGGTTTGTTTGGGTCGGGTATTTTAGCTCAACGATTGTTAAAATAAAAACAATAATTCGATATGAAAGGAAAAAATCATGAAAATTAAAGCAGCGGTTACTCATTCAACAGGCGCTCCATATACAATTGAAGAAATAGAGCTGGACGAACCAAGGATTGGCGAAATTCTTGTAAAGATCGCAGCAAGCGGCATTTGCCACACCGATGAAGCTGTTCAATATCAATTTATACCGATGAAGCTCCCTGCTGTTCTCGGACATGAGGGTGCCGGTAAAATTGAAAAGGTAGGACTTGGTGTTACCGATTTTAAGGTTGGTGACAGGGTTGCTATTTCCTTTGGTTTCTGCAACTGCTGTTCAAATTGCCGAAAAGCACGTCCCTTTGTATGCAAAAGCCTTAACAAAATAAATTTCGGCGGAATACAGCCGGATAATACAACAAGACTTCATACGCTTGACGGACAGGACCTGAGTACATTTTTTGGACAGTCCTCATTTGCCACATATGCGGTTGTCAATCAAAATCATGCTGTAAAGATTGAATATGACGATATGGATCTTGCTCTTGCTGCACCTATGGGCTGCGGAATCCAAACAGGCGCCGGTGCTGTTTTAAATCGTCTTCGTCCGGAATTTGGCTCTTCTATTGCAATATTTGGCTGCGGAACAGTCGGCATGAGCGCAATTATGGCTGCCAAAATAGCCGGATGTCAGCAAATAATAGCAGTCGGAGGCAATCCAAAAAGTCTGAAGCTTGCAAAGGAGCTCGGTGCAACAGATACCGTTAATCGTAAGGAGGTTGATGATCTGGTTGCAGCTGTAAAGGCTGTTTCGCTTTCAGGTGACGGTGTGAATTATTCTATAGATACTACAGGTGACGGAGAATGTGTCCGTAAATCCCTTGGATTTCTTGATTTTGACGGAACCTGCGTTGTTGTCGGTGCTACCGGGGATATAACATTTAATGTCCAAAATGAATTAATGGGTGATGGAAAAAGCCTTGTCGGTGTTATAGAAGGCGATGCCGTACCAAAGGAATTTCTTCCTAAGCTTATGGATTATTATAAAAACGGACTGTTTCCGTTTGACAAGCTTATTAAATATTATCCATTCGAGCAAATCAACGAAGCCCAGGCCGCCTCTGATGCGGGTGAATGCATAAAAGCTGTCCTTAGAATGGAATAAATTTAATATATAAACAAAATAGCGGTTCTGTCGCTTTATGCATTTAATGCGACAGAACCGCTATTTTACTATTCTACTGTTACGCTCTTAGCAAGGTTTCTTGGCTTATCCACATCAAGTCCTCTTGATACGGATACATAATATCCCAAAAGCTGCAGCGGTATAACCGCAAGCGAGCCTATAAAGTATTTATGAACCTTAGGAATATATGTTACAAAATCCGTAGAATCCTCCATCTCATAATGTCCGTATGATGTGAATCCCATAAGATATGCGCCCCTGCTCTTGCATTCAAGCATATTTGATATGGTTTTTTCATACAACTCATCCTGAGTAAGAACTCCGATTATAACCGTTCCGTTTTCAATAAGCGAAATCGTTCCATGCTTGAGCTCTCCTGCTGCATATGCCTCACTGTGAATATATGAAATTTCCTTCATCTTGAGAGAGCCCTCAAGGCATATTGCATAATCAATTCCTCGTCCTACAAAGAAAATATCCTGTATATTCGAAAGCTTTGCGGCAACCCATTGCAATCTTTCCTTGTCCTCGATTATCTTGCTTATCTTATCCGGAATCGTCCTGATTTCATTTAAATAACAGACGCTCTCTTCCTTTGTTATCTCACCTCTTACAAGTGCTGCCTTTATTGATATGAGATACATTGCAATAAGCTGTGTACTGTATGCCTTTGTTGTTGCAACCGATATTTCAGGTCCTGCAACCGTATAGAATACATGATCGGCTTCTCTTGCTATAGATGAGCCGACTACGTTTACAATAGCAAGCGTTTTCAAATTCATTTTCTTTGCTTCTCTTAATGCTGCAAGACTGTCTGCCGTCTCACCGGACTGTGATATAATGATGACCAATGCGTTTTTGTCCAGTATAGGCCTTCTGTATCTGAATTCCGATGCAAGCTCTACACGCACAGGTATCCTTGCCATATCCTCAATAACATATTGAGAAGCCATTCCGACATGCCATGCCGAACCGCAGGCAACTATAACTATCTGCGAAATATTTTTAATATCTTCATCTGACAGCTCTATCTGTGAAAAGTCTATTTCATCATCATTTACGACTGAATTGAACGTATCTATAACAGCCTTGGGCTGCTCATGGATCTCCTTCATCATAAAGTGCTCGAATCCGCCCTTTTCAGCAGCCTCAGCACTATATTCAATCTCAACAGTCTCCTTTTGAACCTCATCGCCGTCAAGATTGTAAAATGTAGCCTTTCCGGGTGTGAGCTTTGCCATTTCGAGATTGTCTATATAATATACTGTCCTTGTATACTTGAGCATGGCCGGAACGTCTGATGCAATAAATGTCTCATCCTGTTCAACACCTATGATCATAGGACAATCCTTCCTTGCTACCCAAATCTCTCCGGGATAGTCCCTGAACATAAGCTCCAAAGCATATGAGCCTCTGACACGAACCATGGTTTTTGCAATTGCATCTATAGGTCCTATATTATACTTTTTATAATAGTAATCAACGAGCTTAACAACTACCTCAGTATCTGTTTCCGAATAAAATTTATATCCATGCTTTATAAGTTTTTCTTTTAATTCCTGATAATTCTCTATTATTCCGTTGTGAACACCTACTATATCCGAATTGTCAGAGCTTGTATCACTTACATTGCAATAGCCCGAAACATGCGGATGCGCATTGATCTGAGAAGGCACTCCATGTGTTGCCCATCTGGTATGTCCGATACCTGTTGTACCTCTCAGTGCATTTCCGCTGTCGGTTTTTTCTATAAGATTTTTTAATTTTCCTGTTGTTTTAACTATCTGTGGAGCAGCATCGTTATCTCTTACTGCTATACCGGCCGAATCATATCCTCTATATTCAAGCTTTGACAATCCGTCGATAAGGATCGGTCCTGCCTGATTATATCCCGTATATCCTACTATTCCGCACATATCTATAATATCCTTTCGGAAAATCACTCCAAATTCATGCTCCGCTGCAATTATTTTGCGGCAGGAAGCTTAAATGAGCTTTTCAATGAAACAATTCTGTTAAATACCAAAGCATCCGGTTTTGAATCTCTTGAATCAACACAGAAGAAGCCGTTTCTTACAAACTGGAAGCTGTCAAGCGGCTTTGCATCCTTAAGGGATGTCTCAAGAACCGCATTTTTTATAACCTTAAGAGAATTTGGGTTTATATTCATGCTTCCATCCTCGTTGTAAACACCCTTTTCTTCATCTATAAGATTTTCATAAAGTCTGCATTCTGCATTTATGCAATTTGCTGCCGAAACCCACTGAATGGTTCCCTTTACCTTGCGTCCGTCCGGGCTGTTTCCACCCTTGCTTGCAGGATCATATGTACAATGTACTGCTGTTACATTGCCGTTTTCATCTGTATCATAACCTGTACACTTAGCAAAATAGGCATTCATGAGTCTTACTTCATTGCCCGGGAACATTCTGAAGTATTTCTTTACCGGCTCAATCATAAAGTCCTCACGCTCGATATACAACTCCTTTGAAAACGTTATGGTTCTGCTTCCCAATGCTTCATTTTCAAGGTTATTGACTACCGGAAGCTCTTCTGTCTGTCCTTCGGGATAATTGTCGACAATAAGCTTTATCGGATCAAGTATTGCCATGACTCTCGGTCTTTTAAGCTTAAGATCCTCTCTTATGCAATACTCAAGCATTGCATAGTCAACAGAGCTGTTTGCCTTTGATACCCCGCAAAGCTTAACAAAATTCTGTATTGATTCCGGTGTAAAGCCTCTTCTTCTGAGTGCTGCAATAGAAACAAGTCTTGGATCGTCCCATCCGTCAACCGTTCCCTCCTCAACAAGCTTTTTAATATATCTTTTGCCTGTTACAACATTTGTCAGATACATCTTTGCAAATTCAATCTGCTTAGGCGGCTTTTCGTATTCAAGCTCACGAACAACCCAATCATAAAGAGGTCTGTGATCCTCAAATTCAAGTGTACATATGGAATGCGTAACTCCCTCAACAGCATCCTCGATCGGATGTGCAAAATCATACATAGGATATATACACCATTTGTCTCCTGTATTGTGGTGTGTCAAATGTGCCACTCTGTAGATTACCGGATCACGCATATTTATATTAGGCGACGACATATCTATCTTTGCACGAAGAACCTTCTCTCCGTCTTTGAATTCGCCGTTTTTCATTCTTTCGAAAAGATCAAGATTTTCTTCTATTGAACGATCCCTGTACGGGCTGTTTTTTCCTGGCTCGGTAAGAGTTCCTCTGTACTGTCTTATCTCATCTGCTGTCAGGTCACACACAAATGCCCTTCCCTTTTTTATCAGCTTGATTGCTCCTTCATACATCTTATCAAAATAATCCGAAGCAAAGAAAAGATTTTCTCCCCAGTCGGCTCCGAGCCACTTGATATCCTTTAAAATAGACTCAACAAACTCTGTCTTTTCCTTAGTTGGGTTTGTATCATCAAATCTCATATGGAATGTTCCGTTATATTCCTTTGCAAGTCCGTAATTTAGAAGGATGGACTTTGCATGTCCGATATGAAGATAGCCGTTAGGCTCCGGAGGAAAACGAGTACATACCTCGTCATAGGTTCCCTCTTCAAGGTCCTTATCTATTATCATTTCTATAAAATTTCTTGATTCGGTTTCTGCTGCCATAATAATACTCTCCTCTAAAATGTCATATTTAACTGTTTGTATTATTGCGTGACTGTTGTCGATGTCCGCTGCCTGTCTGTTCCTTGCCTGCGATGATCTTCTCATCCTTTTTTATAACATCACGAACAACATACTGCGGTGAACTGTTTACTGTAAACAAAACTCGTCCTATATATTCTCCCATGATTCCGAGTATGATAAAGGTTACTCCGAACAGTAAGAGCAATGTGCACATAATGGAAGGCCAGCCTGCCTGCATAGTCGGATTTACAAGCTTCATAATAAGAACAATCAACCCTGCCACAAAACCGATTCCAGCAAATATCGCTCCTAAAAACGAAGCAAGTCTAAGCGGAAGCTCCGAATAATTGATCATCGACATAAAATGCTTCAAGCCCTTTTTAAATGTATAATTCGATGATCCGACCTCTCTGTCAAAGTGTTCTATTTCTATATTTGCTACATTGTGCGTTGTTCTGAAAAAAAGCAGCTGCACAAATGCGCTGTTTCCCTCATATTCAAGAGCCTTGTCTATGACAAATCTTCTTGCAAGCCAAAAGCTTCCCATCTGAATGTTCTTTGGTCTGTCTATCATTCTGAACAACAAAAATCTGCTGACAGCACCGGTAAAATTTTTCCATCTTGAAAAATGTCTTTCCTTGAATACACCGAAAACCACATCATAGCCTTCATTTGCCTTATCCAGGAATTGCTTTATCTGAGACGGATGATTCTGAAGATCATCATCCATAGCAATAACATAATCACCCTTTGTATAATGAAGACCTGCCATTATTGCAGCATGCTGTCCGAAATTCTTTGCAAGATTAACAGCTGTTACATTGCTATATTTTTCTGAGCAGCGGCATATAGCCTCAAACGTCTTATCCTTGGAATAATCATTAACGAGTACCATTTCACAGGTATATCCGTCCAGCTTGTCAAATTCCTGCATGCACATATCTACAACTCTTTCGATTGTGTGCTCTGAATTGTAACAAGGTATAACTACAGAAACGAGCATTTTGTTTCCCCCAAATACTTTTATTCTACTATTACATGAATATAATCATTCATATTATCTACAATGCGGCACATTTCCTCTGTGTTTTCAAATGCAAGCACAAGTGCCCCGACATCATCCGATGCATTTTTAAATCTTTTAACCGGATCTCCCGGTTTAACATAAATCTGCTTTATAACTATTCTCTTTTCTATCTCGGGATCGATCTCTATACCCTTATATATGCCGTCCGAAAGTGCGTGAACTATATAGGATGTTGCACATCTGTAGGGCTCCTTTTGGGTAAGGTCGCTTACATCATCTCCAACTGCCTGTCTTACTGTATAGGCAGCAAGGTTTACTCCTGTTGCGGCATTGATCGTATCCGTAATGAGATTGCCTCCATTTCTTGGGCCGATCTCAAGCAGATAAACCTGTCCGCTTTTGCTTACTATATATTCTATATTGTAAGCTCCCATATGCATTCCCAAAAGCTTAAACAGTCTTTGAATCTGATTTCTGGCATCATTTTGGATATCAATGTCCTGCGTAGGCGGAAAACTCAGTCCTGCAGGTGCATATTTGGCGCATGTATCATCATGATGCTGATCACATATTCCCCAAAATCTTATCTCGCCATCAATAACAAATGCATCTCCGTCTATCTGATATCCCTGTCTTTCGACAAATTCCTCAACTATAACCTGCTTTGAGATAGAATATGATAATGCTTCCTCCCATGCAGATTCGAATTCTTCATTGCTGTTAACTCTGTTAACACCCTTGCTTCCCGATGAATCAATAGGCTTTATCATTACAGGCTCTGTAAGTGTCTTAAAGAATTCAAAAGCCTCATCATGCTGTGCCATTGCAAATCCCGCGCCCTTAGGCATAGGAAAATCGTGTTTCTTAAGAAAATCTCTGAATAAATCCTTATGCGTCATTATCATAACCGAATCATAAGGATTTGTCGGCAATCCAAGTGCCTCTGCTACGTATGCAGCCGTCGGTGCCGAAACATCCGATGCATATGATACAATACCGTCTATGTTAAGCTTTTTGGCAAGCTCAAGAACAGCCTCTTTATCTATAGTGCTGACATTGTGATATTCGTCTGCAAATTTATGCGCCGGGTTATCAGGGAGATAATCGACACTTATTACATAATATCCTTCTGCTTTTGCTGCAAGAGTACATGTCATTTGAGTAAAATTTCCGCCAAGCAGCATTATTCTTTTAGCCATATGTCATTCCCCCAAAAATTAATCACTTAATCATATCATAAATGCATATCAAAGTGAATAGTTAAATTTCTTGCACATACCATCGAGAATTATTATAATATTCGTTAAATTACACATGCATTAAATATTTTAATTGCATAATGAAAGAGGATTAAATGAAAAAATTAATGATACTCGGTGCCGGATATACTCAGGTACCTCTCCATAATGCAGCTCACAGGCTTGGCTATAAAACAATCGCAGCAAGCATTCCCGGAAACTACGATTGCTTTAACATAGCAGATGAAATCGCTTATGCTGATATATCTGACCCTAAGGCCGTTGCCGCAGCCGCAAAGCAATTTGGCGCGGATGCTGTTGCTACCTGTGGTCTTGACCTGGCTATGAAGGCAATCGGCTATACAAATGATGCATTGTCTCTTAACGGACCTTCAAAAACTGCAGCTGAAACAGTTTCAAATAAATACCTTATGAAACAGGCTCTCACAAAATCAGGTGTAACTACTGCCGCATTTTTTTGCATACATAACGAGGACGAGCTTGAAGAAGCAATGAAGCAGCTCACCTTCCCGGTTATTCTTAAAGCTACCGATCAGATGGGAAGCCGCGGTATATTTAAGAGCAATACGCCTGATGAAGCACGTGAAAATTTTGTTAAAAGCATGGCTGCTACAAAAAAAGAGTACTGCCTTATTGAAAAATTCATCGAAGGACCTCTTTTCGGAGTAGAAGCAATGATTCAAAATGGAGAGATCGTTTTTATGCTTCCAAACAATACAGAAGCCTTTGAGGGTGCCACAAATATCCCGATAGGGCATTCTGTTCCGTTCAATACACTTGACAGGCACGGCGATACGATCAAAAAAGAGGTAACTTCGGCTATAAAAGCTGTAGGCCTTGATAATTGCCCGGTGAACTGTGACTGCATTTTAAACGGTGATGATGTATATATAGTTGAGCTCACCGGAAGATCAGGTGCAACAGGTCTTTCTGAAATGGTCAGTCAAAAATACGGCATCGATTATTATGAGATAATCGCACGCATTGCCATGGGCGAGGATGTAAAGCCATTTTTTACCAATGAAACAAAGCTTGCTGTTCTTACTCATACTATGACAGCTCCAAGAGAGGGAATACTCAGAAAAATAATCAATAACAATCCCGAGTGCTCAAATGTCAAGGAGCTTACATTTAATATTTCAAAGGGTGATCATGTTCAGCCGTTTACAAACGGCCGCGACAGAATAGGTCAAACACTTATAACCTCTGACACGCTCGATGACTGCCGAAAAATCTTAAAAGAGCTCGAATCTCATATAACATACCAGCTTGAAGGAGATCTTCCTATTACAGAAACTCCGATCCAGAAGCTCAGATACAATGATTTTGACAATCAAATTTATGTTAAGCGCGAGGATTTGATACCCTTTGCATTTGGCGGCAACAAGATACGCTTTTCAGATGCATATCTCAAAGATATGGAAAAGAAGGGCTGTAACGCAATGATAATATACGGCGGCTATTCTTCGAATCTGTGCCGCATTTTGTCAAAGGCCTGTGCCGAAAGAAATATACCCTGTTCTATGATCTACAATATTGAGGATTCGGACCCGGACAAAAAAAGCTCAAATGCAGATATGATCAGGCTTAACAATGTAAAGGAATATCATTGTACCAAGACAACAATAGCCGATGCGGTAGATCGTGCAATGAATGATTTTATAGCCTCCGGCTATAAACCCTACTACATACACGGCAACAAATTCGGTCAGGGCAATGTAACTCCGCCTATGGATTCCTATGTCGACTGCTATTTTGAGATTCTAAAGCAGGAAAAGGAATTAAATAAGACCTTCGATTATATCTTCCTTGCTTCAAGCACCAATACATCCCAATCAGGCCTTATCGCAGGCTCTATGATAAACGGTGACAGCAGAAAAATAATAGGCATATCCGTAAACAGAAAAGAAGCACGTGCCAAAGAGGTAATACTCTCCAATCTAAAGGAATATCAGGAATCCACAGGATGTATTTACAGATCCGAGGGCATTGTCGATGTAGAGGATTTATATCTTTGCGGCGGATACTCTCTTGCAAATGCCGATATTTACAAGCTCAGCCGCAAAATGTACGAAACAGAGTGTATTGAGCTTGATCCAACTTATACGGGAAAAGCATTTTACGGAATGCTTGAATATCTTAAGGCAAATAACATCAAAAATAAAAATATCCTGTTCATCCATACCGGCGGAACGGTTCTATTCCGTGACGAATTGGGCGTAACCATTTAA
>CAVBHN010000007.1:0-60855 GCA_963595425.1 Faecalibacterium sp. CAG:74
CTTCCTATTTTATAAACCCGGCTAAAAGGCAGGGACACCATAACCAAGGATTTCACAGTACCCCACGGAATACTGCTTCTGGCGGCAGCTGTCGCCGGAATTGCCCTCAATGGTGTAGACGATGCCGTTCTCGCATTTCTCCACAATGCCCACATTGTTGATCAGCACATTAAATGTTTCATCATTCTTCATATTAAATGGAGTATCTTTTGCATAGATACCAGATATTAATACACATTATTTAATCCCGATTTTTCAAATTAAATATGCCTCATCCAAATAAAGTGAATGAGGCGTGGTAAGATCATCCCAGCTCACAATCATTGATAGCCTGCATAACGATATCAGCTGTAATGAGATTGGCCTTGCTGCTATCACCCAAAAGCATGGATGCATTGCAGTATTTATTAATAAGTCTAGGTGTACCGTCGGAAGCGTGTAAGCATCTCAAAAGTTATCCCATTTTATAACCCCAAAGGCTCGAAAAACACGAGTTATCCCATCTCTAGCCCCGGATTTTGATGTCAAATCAGGACAAATCACATGAAATTCGGACAAACATAATCAGCGTATTTGGGTACAAGAAAACCCCGGAAAGTGTTGATTTTCCGGGGTTTTTCGAGCTTTTCGATTGTAAAATCGCGTCCAATTATCTCTTGGAGAACTGCGGAGCGCGACGAGCGGCTTTGAGGCCGTACTTCTTTCTCTCTTTCATACGTGGATCACGAGTAAGGTATCCAGCAACCTTGAGAGTAGGACGATATTCTGCATCTGCCTGAAGAAGTGCTCTTGCAATTCCGTGGCGAACAGCGCCTGCCTGTCCTGTATATCCGCCGCCCTTAACTGTTACGATAACATCAAATTTATCAGCTGTCTCTGTAGCAACGAGAGGCTGGCGTACAATAACCTTGAGTGTATCAAGGCCAAAATATTCATCAATAGTTCTCTTATTAACAGTAATATTGCCTGTTCCAGGTACTAAATATACTCTGGCGATAGCTTTTTTTCTTCTTCCTGTTCCATAGTATCTTGCACTTGCCATTATCTTTCTTCCTCCTTAATTAAAATGTAAGTGCTTCCGGCTTCTGAGCAGCATGTGGATGCTCAGCTCCGGTATACACGTGAAGCTTCTCTGCCATTTTTCTTCCAAGAGGTCCCTTAGGAAGCATACCAATGATAGCATGCTCAAGAACCTTCTCAGGTTTCTTAGCCAACATTTCTTTTAAGGTCATCTGCTTAAAGCCACCTACATAATCAGAATGTCTGTAATAGATCTTATCTTCTAATTTCTTTCCGGTAACTTTGATTTTTTCTGCATTAACTATGATAACATAATCACCGGTATCAGCATGTGGTGTGAATTCCGGTTTGTTTTTACCTCTTAAAACCTTTGCAACCTCTGAAGCAAGACGTCCAAGTGTACATCCGTCTGCATCAACTACATACCATTTTCTCTCGATAGTATCAGGATTAGGCATATATGTGTTCATTATAGAACCTCCTTAAGTCTGATTCTTGTGTTCAAATATTTTGTAATGCTCCTCCACTGTCCGTATGGAATAACATTACTATATAAACATTCTCGCCGGGGCTTTGGCTTAAATGTTTGATTCTATAAGCATGTGTTTTGGCACACTTTGCTAGTATATTTCATACCTGCTCATATGTCAACAGCTTTTTCTGTTATTTTAAATGAAATCCGCACTGAGTGCAAAATACAGCTTCAGGACTTACTTTATTCCCACACTGAGGGCATACATTTTCCTTTGGTGTCTCCTCATTGGCTGTTTGTTCCTGCTGCTTTTCTACCTTTGTTCCGCAATTAGGACAGAATAAGCTTGATGCAGGAATTTCCTTTGCACAGGTTTTGCATATAATCATATCTGCATTCGAGGTCTCGGGCTTTTTCTCTTCTTCGAGCTTTGCGCCGCAGCTTGTGCAAAATGCATTTTCCTTCTTTATCTCTGCTCCGCAATTAGGGCATTTTCTTAGGCCCTCAAGCTCCATAATGGCTTTTTTTGCTTCATCTATTTTTTTATTGCATTCCTCTATTTTGTTGAAGTATATTTCATAGCCGTTAGGTATTTCGCTCTGTGCGTTCTGAAGATAGAATTTTTCTCCAATATCTGTATAGATCTGTTTGATTTCTCTTTTTGCCGCATCCATTTTGCTGTTAAGAGAAACCTTTTCGGTAAATGTATTTGTTTTCTGCTTAACATTTGTGCCTATATTGATTGTTCCCTGTTTTGCTCTGTTTCCGATATTACTTAATTTTTCTGAAAAATTTGACATAGTTCCAATACCTCCAATCAGATTATATTTCTTCTTTTTTCACTCTAAGCATCAGATCCATAACTGCACTTGAAGCAGATTTTCCTTCAAAAAGTATTTGATTGACAGCTGTGACAATAGGCATCTCTACATTGTATTTTTCCGAAAGTCTTGCGGCTGCCTTTGCGCTGTATACTCCCTCGACAACCATATGTACCTCGTCCATAGCCTCCTGCATGGAATATCCCTGTCCCATAAGCACTCCTGCTTTTCTGTTTCGGCTGTGTACGCTTGCACATGTAACAACAAGATCTCCTATGCCGGACAATCCGTTAAAGGTTGAAGCCTTCGCTCCCATAGCTATTCCAAGCCTTGAAATCTCGGCTATACCTCTTGTGATAAGAGCCGCCTTTGTGTTGTCACCAAATCCCAGGCCATCGGCTATTCCGGCGGCAAGAGCAACTACGTTTTTAAGTGCGGCACCTATTTCTACTCCCAGCATATCCTGTGATGTGTAAACTCTGAATACAGGACTCATAAACATATTTTGAATATGCTCGGCTGTCTTTATATCATGTGCGGCAGCTACAATAGTTGTAGGCAGTCCCTTTCCAACCTCTTCTGCATGACTCGGTCCGCTTAATACAGCTACATTAGCCTGAGGTATTTCCTCCTCGATTATGTCTGTCATGATCATCAGTGTTGATTCTTCGATTCCCTTGGCAACATCAACTATTATCTGACCCTTCTTTACAAGCTCACGCATCTTACCTGCAGTTTGGCGTACTGCAGTTGACGGAACAGCTAAGACAATAAGCTCTTTTCCTTCAACAGCCTCCTTTAGATTGCTTGTGAACTGAATCGATTCCTGAAGCTTAACTCCCGGAAGCTTATCTTTATTTTCACGGCATTTGATGAACATATCTGTTTCTGCTTCGAGATATGACCATAGAGTTACATTGTGTCCGTTGTTGCATAAAAGCCAGGCAAGTGCTGTTCCCCAGCTTCCCGAACCTATAACACTTACTTTTGCCATTTTCACCTCCTGATATTTTAAAACAATTTATTTTCGTTTCCGCTGACAAGCCTCTTTAAATTGCTCCTATGAAGCCAATAAGCAAGAGCCGTCAGTAATGCAGTTAAAATGTACATTTCAATAAGGATGCTTTGCGGCATATAAAAATATCCCATCTGTCCTATTATAATCATACCGATCAAAAAGCTTGATGAAAGGCAAAGCGATCCAAGAGATACAAAACGGGTTATAAGAACCGGAACAAAGAAGCATATGATACCTAAAATGATAAGGCGATAATCACCAAATGCTATAATCATTCCTGCCGTAGCTGCAATACCCTTTCCGCCTTTAAATCCCAGGTAGCATGGAAAATCATGTCCGAGAACTACACCTGCAGCTGTATATAACCCCAAAAGCAATACAATATCGGATGCTCTGAAAACGAATCTCATAATAAGCACTGCCACAATGCATTTCATGACATCTATAGCCATTGTGATAAGTCCGTTTTTCCAGCCCATCGTTCTTATAGCATTTGTAGTACCTGCATTTCCGCTTCCCTTTTTGCGAATATCTATTCCCTTTATTCTTCCTATTATATACGATGTCTGTATCAGTCCGAAGCAATAGCCTACGGCCAAACATAACAACCGTTCCATATTATCCCCCTAATCTAACTCAAACAGCATTCGGATTATTTATCCGTTCTCTCTCTTACAATAAATTTAAGAGATGTTCCCTTGAAGCCAAAGGCCTCTCTTATTCTGTTTTCAAGATACCTCAAATAAGAAAAATGCATCAGCTTCTTTTCATTTACAAATATTACAAATGTTGGCGGCTTAACCGAAACCTGTGTCGTATAGAAAATCTTAAGTCTTTTTCCCTTGTCTGCAGGCGGCTGCTGCATCGCTGTAGCCTCTGTGATTATCTCATTTAATACACCTGTCGCAACTCTGAGAGTCTGATTTTCGAGAACAACGTCTATCATATCGAAAAGTTTCGGAAGCCTTTGACCTGTCAGTGCTGAAATATATGTTATTTCGGCATATGGAGCAAATGACAGTGTGTTGCGAATATTTTCGGCATATTTATTGACTGTCTTGTCATTTTTCTCTATTGCATCCCACTTGTTTACCGCAATTATAATACCCTTGCCCTGGTCATGTGCTATTCCGCAAATCTTGGCATCCTGCTCTGTAATTCCTTCAACCGCATCTATGACTACTATGACAAGGTCTGCTCTTTCTACTGCAGATACCGTTCTTATTATACTGTATCTTTCCAGCTCCTCTTTGATTTTACTCTTTCTTCTGAGTCCGGCTGTATCTATAAATATGTATTCCCTGCCATTATGTACTATTTTAGTATCTATCGCATCTCTTGTCGTTCCTGCTATGTCAGAGACTATTACTCTGTTTTCTCCGAGCAGTCTGTTGATTATTGATGATTTTCCGACATTCGGTTTGCCGACGATAGCGATTTTGGGGATATCCTCTTCCTCAGAATTGCTGTTATTTTCCGGGAAGTATTTCATTATCTCATCCAAAAGCTCACCGAGGCCCTGCTTGCCCTCCGCAGATATTCCGAATGGCTCTCCTATTCCCAAATTGTAAAATTCATATATATCGAGCATTTGGGTCTTGAAATTATCGACCTTATTTACCGCAAGAACAACGGGCTTAGAGCTTCTTCTAAGCATATCTGCAACCTTTGAATCGGAATCAACAAGGCCTTGTCTTACATCTGTCATAAATACAATTACATCTGCCGTATCTATAGCGATCTGAGCCTGATCTCTCATTCTGCTAAGAATGATGTCTGTACTCTCCGGCTCGATGCCTCCTGTATCTATAAGCGTAAAATTGCGGTCGAGCCATGAAACATCGGCATATATTCTGTCTCTTGTTACACCCGGTGTATCCTTAACTATAGATATTCGTTCTCCTGCAAGCGCATTGAACAATGTGGATTTGCCTACATTAGGTCTCCCTACAATTGCTACTATCGGTTTGCTCATAAATCTGTCTCCTTTTAATAGGAATAGTTTCATCATCTATAATTGCCTTGCAAAATGCCTCTCCTGATGAATCAACTATTTTTATTTTTATATTGAGATGCTTTTCCACATCTTCTATTGTGTAATCATCCAAAAAAACCTTTTCTCCGGCTCTCATCATATTTACCGGCAGCAAAAGATTTTCTCCCAGCTCTCGATTCTTTAGCTGGTCCATAAGATCTGTTCCGGTAACAAGGCCCGAAACTGTTATATGCTCTCCGAAGAAATTGTTTATTATCGGATAAACCGTTACATTTACATTTGGAAATTTATCCTTTATTCTGACAGTCATGCTCTTGATAAATGTTGCAGGAAGCACTCCTGTCGCAATTGAAAGCGTTTTTTTTCTGTTATCTCCATGTATCTTTTCGAGATATTGTTTTATTTCCGTATCGAGCAGACGCATCATGCCTACACCGTTTTCAAGCTGCATATAGCCGTCATAGTATTCATCAGAAGGAAGCTCTCTTTCTGCCTGCATATACCATTCATCGGATGCGTAAATAAAATTCACTCCATATTTTTCTCTCATCCGCCTTTGATGCTTTTCTATAAGCTCAAGAGTCTGCCTTGAATCTTCCTTTTCAAATGATGTAAGCGGAAAAAGTCCCTCTCTGAATTTTGTAAGACCTACAGGTACAACCGATACACTTCTAAGCGACGGATACAGTGTTTCTAAAACATTCAGGGAATATTCAAGCTCTTCGCCGTCATTTACTCCCTTACAAAGCACTATCTGTCCGTTCATTTCTATGCCGCCATCTGCAAGTCTTTTTGCTTTTTTTAATATATCTCCCGCAAATCTGTTATGAAGCATTTTGCAGCGAAGCTCCGGATTCATTGCCTGAAAGGATATATTTAATGGCGACATATGATATTTGATAATACGATCAAGATCTTTTTCCGACATATTCGTAAGCGTTACATAGTTACCCTGGAGAAAAGATAATCTTGAATCATCATCCTTAAAATAGAGTGTATCACGCATACCCGGCGGCATTTGATCTATAAAGCAAAAGATGCATTTGTTATGGCAGCTTTTATAGTCATCCATTATACCGGTGTCAAAATCAAATCCTAATTCCTCATCCTCATCCTTTTCTATCTCAAGAAGCCACTCTTCTCCGTCCGGCTTTCTGATAACAACCTCAAGATAAGTATTTTCCGTAAGGAACATATAATCAAATATATCATTTACAGGCTCATTATTAATCGAAACAAGCTCGTCACCCGGTTCGATTTCCATTTCCTGTGCTATGCTGTTTTCTTCAACCGAAATAATTCTTTTTGCGGTATCCTTCATATGTTCCTCCGTCTGTCTGATATTAAATCATATCAATATAAGTCAAAAAAAGCAACCCGTGGTTTTCTTATGTCGAACTTAATCTCCTTGTTTTATTGACATCTTTCTTGAATACGTGATATAAGTAATGTGCATGTAATTTTCATGCATTGTTTTAATAAATTTAGTTCAATTTAAACTGGTGGAGGATTTCATGTCTATACTTGATACAATGGTAAATTCCATTCCCGTTGCCCCATTAAAAATTTGTGCTCTTCCCGGTTGCGAGAATAAAGCACTACATATCGAAGAGTATCTAAAAGGTCTGCAGACAAAGCTTTTAAGCCTTAAAAAATCCCCGGACACTGCCTATCATTATAATAGCGACTCATTTATTATAGATTGTGAATGCCCACGCTTCGGAAGCGGTGAAGCAAAGGGTGAGATTAAGCAGTCGGTCAGAGGTGTAGATCTGTATATTCTGGCAGATGTATGCAACCACAGCGTTACATACAAAATGCATGACTTTGAAAATAGATTATCACCCGATGATCATTTTCAAAATCTAAAAAGAATAATCGCTGCCAGCAACGGCAGAGCTCACAGAATCAACGTAATAATGCCATTCTTATATGAAGGCCGTCAGCACAAGCGTGCAGGCCGCGAATCTCTCGACAGTGCTCTTGCTCTTAAGGAGCTTGAGGATATGGGTGTATCAAATATAATCACCTTTGATGCACATGATCCAAAGATAGTAAATTCCGTGCCTCTTTGCGGCTTCGATAATTTCTATCCAACTTACCAGTTTATACAGGCTCTTTTTGCCGCAGTACCGGATATCAAAATCGATTCGGATCATCTTATGACAATAAGTCCCGACGAGGGCGCTATGTCAAGAGCAAAATATTTTGCAAACGTTCTCGGAATTGATATGGGTATGTTTTATAAAAGACGTGATTATTCCATTGTCGTAAACGGAAAAAATCCGATAGTTGCTCATGAATTTCTTGGTTCATCTCTTGTCGGAAAGGATACTATTATTGTTGACGACATGATAGCCAGCGGCGAGAGTATGCTTCATGTATGCAAGCAAATCAAAGACAGAGGTGCGAGCCGTGTATTTATATGTACAACATTCGGACTTTTCACCGAGGGCTTTGATAAATTTGATGAAGCCTATAAGGAAGGACTTTTTGATCTTATCATCACTACCGATCTTACATATCAAAAGCCGGAGCTTCTAAACAAGAAGTGGTATGCATCTGCAAACCTCAACAAATATATAGCCAATATTATATATGCTATCAATCACGATGTATCACTTGATCCGATCATTAACAATACAAATAAAATAAACGATCTGTTAAAAAAATGGGATCTTCAGCTTATTCAATAGGAATTAGGCTTCCCCGTTAAAACAAGTATTTAAAACCAGGCATAAGAAGCTTTCAGCTTCTTATGCCTGGTTCTCTTAATGTCTGTTCTTTTCTATTTTCAATTTCTTTTATACTGAATTGCCACATGACAAAAAGCTCATATCGTCATCGCTGACAGCGTAACGGTAACAAGCGACAATATAGTCGATATAAATACTCCCGGAGATAAAACCGAGGTATCGAGATCATACTGCTGTGCAAGTATGATCGGCATATTTCCTGCCGGCATGGCAAGCAGCAATATCATACTTCCCGATAAAAGAGTCGAGCCAAAAATACGCTTCATACAAAAGCCGGCTGCGAGTGGAAAGAGCAAATATCTTATCAGCCAGAGCATCCAAAGCTTCTTATTGCTAAACATGCTCTTCATAGGAATCTTAGCCAGTGCCACGCCCAAAACGATCATTGCCAAAAAGGTTGTCGCTTTTCCGGAATATACAAGCGTATCTTCTATAACATCCGGGAATCTAAGCCTGAACCAAAAAACAATAAGAGCAATAATTCCGGACACTGTACCCGAATTTACAAACGTCTTCCAGCTGATCTTATAGTCAATATTTTTTTCACCTGAAAGCATAACTATATATCCATGTGTATAAAAGAAAATATTGTAAGCAATTATAAACATTGTTACATAAACAAGAGCCTGATCACCAAGTACCGATGATACTACAGGTATTCCTATAAAGCCCAGATTTGAATAGACTCCAAGCATTGTATAGTATTTTCTTTTGATTTTATCTCCCTCAAGCAAAAAAGCGAGCAGATGCCCTATGATTATAAGGATAATAAATAAAATAAAGCATACTGCAATACCTATTAAAATATCCTTATGTGTTATGCTAAGATCATCTGAAAAGGCACTGCTTATCGCTATCGCAGGATTTGTTACATTTACTACGAGAAAGGACATTGTTTTTGCGCCTTCATCTGTTATCCATTTCTTTTTGTAGCATCCGTATCCAACCGCTATCATGATTATGATGACAAGCATCTGCTCGAAAACTATAGATTCTGTAGATTCCATTTCAACCTTACCTATTTTATTTTGTATTGATTTTCTGCAATCTTTTCCGCCAATAACGGTATATCCTCAACGGACTGCGCTATTTCATCGGCTCCGTCAAGCTCTCCGCTTGTGCAAAATCCATACGTACACCCTATGAAAGGAATATTTACAGCCTTAGCACTTTCATGATCAATAAATCTGTCACCTATCATTATTGCTTCGCTTCCGCGTTCTTTTATTATTTCTTTAATGATTTCGGATTTCTGTTTATTGCCATAACTCTCGGAATCATAGAATTTTTCGAACCAATCCTGCATATGAAAATAATTCCAATAAAACGCAGCCAATGCCTTATCGCAATTGCTCAATATGACCATTTTATAGCCCAGGCTCTTCAGCTCATCAAGCATCCTGCTTGCACCGGCATACCATTTGGCTTTTCCTTCATTAAGGCCCTTTCTCATTTCAAGATTAACGAAGGCTGATACCTTCTTAATTGCTTCATCTGACAATTCGTTATTTAAATTTTTCCATATGTCATAAGCTGTAAGTCCAAGCAGCTTTTCCACTCTTTCATTCGAAAAATTTTCTATTTTGCCATATCCCTGCTCCTCGAGCCATTTCACACCATTTTGCATAGCCGGTCCGAAAACAAACATTGAATTGTGAAGCGTTCCGTCATGGTCGAATATAAGCAAAGGTTTTTTTGTCATCTGTCCTGGCCTCCGTAATTCTTCTTCAGCGCATTGAGCAGCTTGACCGATAATATAAGATTGAAGCCGACCGGATTGAGCACAACTCCGTCTGTTTGCTTTGTAAACTTCTCAAGATCATCATATTTAACGGTTATAAGACTTAGCTTCAGATCTTTATTTTTCATGGCAAATTTCTGATATTCCGAAAAGTCTGTAAAGCACGGAGTATAGGTTTTTCCGTTAGGAAGCTTTGCAAACGGAAGCTTGAAATTCGGATGCTCCTTGTCAAGCTTTCCGCCATTTGCAGTCAGATCTATACCTATTATGAATCTTGTTCTGAATAGGTTTATTGCCATCTCCTCTTCCTGATTGTGAAGCTCTATCTGATCCTCACGTGTTCTTTCGATATCCTTTCTTCGTATATTTTGAAGAAAATATATGCTTGAAAGCTGAAGCTCGGGATTGATTTTCGGTATTTTGTCATTTTTTAATTTATCTATATCCGGCTTTTCTACAAGCTGCTCGAGCTCTATATATAACCTCTCATCCTCGCATAGAACCAGCCTGTTTATCCCATATGCATAGAGACTTCCGATAAACGGCAATATGTGTGCCTTTGCAAGCTTTGCATAACCGAGTATCAGCTTTTTTTCTTCATAGCTCTTCATCATCTCTTTTGCTTTTTCCTCTTTGGTAAAAGCAAATACCTGATCATCATATGTCTCTGCATCACACTCAACATAAGGAAGACGTGTGGTGTTGCAGAAAATAACATATAATTCATCCATTTTCTGAAATTTCTTTAATAAAAAATTATTTACAGCCATTTTACCCTCACTGAAAATTAATAATTATTTCCGCAATACATAAAAGCATTCTTGTAATGTCTGATAGAACCATCATCTACTGCCATAACATCAAATCTTATATCCTCGTTATCGCAGATTCCCTTTATCATACAATAGTAATCCGCACAAAGTGATATTTTACGCTGCTTTCTGTAATCTACAGCCTCCTCCGGAAAACCGCTTGAAATATTGGTTCTGTATTTTACCTCTACAAATACAAGAGCTTCTTTATTAAGTGCAATTATATCTATTTCGCCCAATTTACAGCTAAAATTGCGTTCTAAAATAGTATATCCCTCGTCTATAAGCTTAGCAACGGCTAAATTTTCGTATTTTGCTCCTACTAAACGTTTATTGGTAGATTTTTTATTCATATATTAACAAAAGATTTTATAAATGTTTTTCTGTGGATCGGACAGGGGCCGTATTTTTTTATGGCCTCTATATGCGCTGCAGAGCCATAGCCCTTATGCTTTGAAAAGCCATATTCCGGATATATTATACCAAATGCCTCCATTATCCTGTCCCTTGTTACCTTTGCGATTATGCTTGCCGCAGCAATAGACTGACTTTTTGCATCTCCCTTTATTATCGGCACCTGTTTAGTTACGATGCCGGGTATCTTTACTGCATCATTTAATAACAGATCCGGCTCTTCTTTTAGTTCGTTTACAGCCTCACGCATAGCCTCATATGTTGCCTGCAGAATATTTATCTCATCTATTCTGTTGTTGTCTTTGATCCCGATTCCTATTGCCAGAGCCTTTTCCTTTATTTCCTCAAAAAGCTCCTCTCTTTTTTTAGCCGAAAGCTTTTTAGAATCATTTATGTACATTATCCTGCAGTCCTTTGGCAATATGACCGCACCGGCCACTACAGGTCCTGCAAGAGGTCCTCTTCCCGCCTCATCTATACCGCATATCAGACTGAACTGTGCATATTTATTTTCAAATAAGCACATATTCTCAACTCGGTTTTTTTCATCCTCGAGCCTTGCATCCTGCCTTTTTATTTTTGATATAAGATATTGAACGCTTTTTCTTTGATCTGATTCATATAATCGGAAAAGCTCATTTTTTCTTTGATAATCGCTTTTTGCTTCATTAAATTCGAGTTCAATCTCTTTTGTGCTTTTTATTTTCATTTTTATTCCGGACTTTCAAGTGTTATGCGGCCCAGCTTTCCGCCTCTGAATTCATCGAGCAAAAGTGCTGCCGCCTTTTCATATGATACCTCATTTCCTCTTACAAGACATCCGCGTTTTTCGCCTATTTTATAAAGGACAGCTGCCGCATCATTTTCTTCTTCAATTGAATATCTTTTTTCTATAGCTTTTGGATATTTATCGATAAGGTATCTGATAAGCTCTACCGCAAGCTCCTCGATATTAATGATATCATCCTTAACGGATCCTATAAATGCAAGATTTTTTCCTATAACAGGATCCTCGAATTTACCCCAAAGTACACCAGGCGTATCTAAAAGCTGGATATTTGCAGACAGTCTGACCCATTGCTTTCCCTTTGTTACTCCCGGCTTATTGCCTGTCTTAGTACATGCCTTTCCGGCATAAGAATTAATAAAGGTTGACTTTCCTACATTGGGAATTCCAACGACCATAGCCTTTACAGGTCTGTTTTTAATCCCTCTTTTAGCATCTCTTTCTATCTTTTCACGGCATATTTCCTGAACAAGCTGCGGAATACTCTTTAACGATGCCTTATTTCTGGAATCAACAAAAAGACATGAAATGTTGTTTTGTTTGAAATATTCCTGCCATCTTCTGTTTTCTCTTTCATCCGCAAGATCAGCCTTATTTAATAAAATGAGTCTTGATTTGTTTTTCCCTATCTCCAAAAGATCAGGGTTTCTTGATGACCGTGGTATTCTTGCATCTGCAATTTCAATGATTAAATCAACAAGCTTGATATCTTCCTGCATCTGCCTTTTTGCTTTGGTCATATGCCCCGGATACCATTGTATATCCATATTTATCACCCCATTAATCCAAAGCTTCCGATCGGACTGAACCTCAGCCAAAGCTTTCCGACTATATTTTCTTCTTTGATCAGACCGATTTCTAAATGTCTGCTGTCCTCACTGTTATTTCTGTTGTCGCCTAATACAAAGTATTCATTGCTTCCTATTACAATCGGTTCCTCTGCTGTTCCCGGATTGGTAATTACATCGAATTCCTCATCCTCTTCATAAGCACTGCCGTCAATGAGTATCTGACCGTCAACTATCTGGATCGTCTCTCCCGGCATTCCTACTATTCGTCTTATATTCAGTCTGGAATCATCATTTGATCCGTTTTTGAATACTATGATATCACCTCTTTTGGGTGAGGAAATCTTATATGCAGCAATATTTATAAAAATCTTGTCTCCCGGCTGTATCGTAGGCTCCATTGAGCTTTCCGTAACTACAATTCTCTGACCAAACATATAGGCACATGCAAATCCAAGCAGCACGACTGCCGCTATCTGAATTATCCATATTGCCATTTTCTTTATCTGCTTCCGCAGAAAATATCCTCTGACATACTTAGAATTTGTACTCATAAAATTCCTTAAACAAAAGGCTCCTTAATAAATAAGGAGCCCCGAATTCAATTATTATTTTGCTTTAACTCTTGCTGCTTTACCTACTCTGTCTCTTAAATAATAAAGCTTTGCACGTCTTACTTTACCCTGACGAACAACCTCTACCTTCTCAACATTAGGTGAGTGAAGCGGCCATGTCTTTTCAACACCGATTCCGTTTGAGCTCTTACGTACTGTAAATGTTGCTCTTGAGCTTCCACCCTGCTTTTTAATAACGATTCCTTCGAAGACCTGGATTCTTTCTCTGTTTCCTTCTTTGATCTTTCCGTAAACCTTAACTGTATCTCCTACACGGAATACAGGTGGCTCTGCCTTAAGCTGAGCAGCTTCGATGTTTTTAATGATTTCGTTCATTTCTATCTCTCCTTAAAATTATGGTGGATGTTCTTACCACCGATAAACGTGGCAGCGGACCATCTGCATTAACAGCCTTTTAAGTTTACTACCCTGTTGTCTAAAATGCAAGCAAATTATTTTCTTTTAAATAATTTTCCAAAAGCTCTGCCGCATCCTCTACACATCCGTCACAGCTTCTTAAAACCTCTCCAGTATCAATACCCTTTAATTTATTGCAGATAACTGCCTTGTTTTTTTCTTTGAACAAGCCTGCTATTGTCTTATTTGCAGACATTATTTTTCCTCTTTTCGAAGGATCATCCTTATATATTTTTCCGAGTATAAGTCCGTTAAGCAAATATACCGCGGAAAGTGCTCCGCAGGTTCCGCTCATATCTCCGCCTCCGGCTCCGAATCCGGTAGATAAATTCAAAAGACTCTCCTCATCTAAATCTACAAGATCCTTAAATGCAAGTGCAACAGCCTGTGCACAATTATAACCCTGGTGCTTTAGCTCTAATGCCTGTTCTTTTCTGCTCATTTTCTCTCCCTTCAGGATCATAAGCGGTCCTTTATACTAATCTTCAAATTCTCTCACACATTTAATTTGCTCTCTTAGCGAGCGTCCTCTTTTTTTTCTTGTCACCTCCATGATTCCGAGTCTCGTTATATCTATAACCTCGGTACTTATATTATCACGCTTAACATAGGATTTAAACTCTTCTATCAGCTGCCGCCTTGATGTCTCCTGCTTCATATTTATGAAATCTATCAGGATCGTGCCCGAGAGCTGTCTTAAACGTATTTGCCTTGCTGCCTCTCTTGCCGCCTCTAAGTTTACCTGATAAACGTAGTTCTCATCCCTGCTTTTATTTATTTTTTTACCGCTGTTTACGTCTATACAAACAAATGCCTCTGTCTGTTCAATTATAAGATAAGCTCCGGATTTGAGCATTACCTTTTTGTCAAGTGCCCCCTCCAATATCGAAGAAAAATTATACAGCCTGAAAAGTCTTAACTGCTCATCATCATACAGCCTTATTTTTTCCTTAATGGCATCATCCGCATTTGATCCTATAAGGCTTTCATATACATATTCGTTATCTGTTACGACAGTCCTTGTGCTTTCTGCTCTGAGACTCTTAAGCCTTTCTGTTTTTTTATCGTCCGCCTCGTATAAACAGGCTCCCTGATTTCTTGATCTGCCGTATCTTATTATTTTATCCAACATCTCAATAAGTCTGTTCGCCTCATCTATAAGCTCATCTGCCTTGGCTTCACCTGCTATGGTTCTTACTATCAATCCATATTTAGGATTTGTTGCAGATAATATCTGTGTAATACGCTCTTTTTCCGTACTGTCAAGCTTATGAGAAAACACACAGCCTTTAAATGAGCTGCTTATTACAAAATATTTTCCGGCAACCTTAAGCTCCGTTGTAAGCACCGGATTTTTGGTTTTTACGGCTTCCGCCTCAACCATAACCAGTATTTCATCCTCTGCATTTAATTCTCTGTTTTCAATCGGCTTTTTGTATATCGCATATTTAAACTTGCTTTTTGGCAGAAATCCTTCGTTTTTACTGCCAAATCTTATGAACGCCCCAGTATTTTGAAGGATTTTCGTCACATGTCCTACATAGATATTGCCTAAAAGCTCCCTTATGCCATTTTTCTCAATATAAATTTCAGCAGGAATTTCGTCCTCATAATATACTGTGACAAGCCCTTCCATATCATCAAAGGGCATATTTGCCATTACCAGCTTCTGTTCCAACTAAAATATCTCCTCACCCATCTCGTATAAAGGTATGTATTTGCCGTCTGTATCCGCATATATTTCTTTTCTGTGAATAGCAAGCTGCGGCGGATCAATCTGCGCATACTCAAAAAAAGCCTGAAACAAAAGCTGCGGCTTTAAATTATTTACACTTCCTGTGGAAAGCTTAAGCAATACATGATCCTTTAAAATGCTGCTTTCAAATATATACGGCTTTATATCTGTTATGCTCTCGCTTCGTTTTGTCTTCTTCAATACGTTAATCGAGCTCTGAGATAAAAATTCTGCTAATTTTTCCTTATTTCTGTTAAAAAGCTCATCGTTTTCCTTAAACGAAACAATATAATCCGCAGCAGCAACAACTGTCATTCCTTTATATTTTTTGTCAATAGGAATAGAAACTGCCTTAGATACATTGATTTCATCAGACATTTGCTCGTTCATAGAGGCTAATATCCTGGCAGAAGACATGGATGATTTAAGATCCATATCAAAATATTCGCCGTCACTTGTGATTCCTACGCCTAACGGCTGAGCAAATGACATAAGCATATGTGGACTGAATCCTTCGGAATAAGCAATATCTATATCCGCTCTTCTTATAACCTTCTGGAAATAACGCATTACATCCAAATGTCCTATATATTTCATGAGACCGGTTTTTGCAAATTTAATTCTTACTCTCATAGCATATACCGCCTCCAAATCTTTTTGCTCCACAGAAGGAACACTGCTGCTTGCAATTAGGTGTTACGACTGCCTGCTTAGCTCTTTCCCATTCACGAAGCATAAATTGCTTGGTAACTCCGATATCTATAAAATCCCACGGAAAGAGCTCATCTGTGGGTCTTTCTCGATATGTGTAAAAATACGGATCCATGCCTATCTCTTCAAAGGAGTCTTTCCATTTTTGCAAATCAAACTGCTCTGTCCAGGCATCATATATCGCTCCTTTTTTATATACCGTCTCGATAAGATCCGCTACCTTTCTATCACCTCTTGCCAGAACGCCCTCAAGGACCGATACATCCGTATCATGGTAACGATATCTTATGCTCTTTTGATTGAGCTGAGCTCTTACCTCGTCCTTTACGATATGTGCCTTCTCCAAGAATTCATCCTCTTTATTCATCGATGCCCATTGAAACGGTGTAAAGGGCTTCGGAACAAAGAAGGATGAGCTTGCAGTAATAGAAACCTTTCCGTTTCGTTTTTCCTTCGGAATAGTGTCATAATATGCCATTGCAACCTTTTCGCAAAGATGGGCTATTTCCTTTATATCATCTACAGTTTCATACGGAAGCCCCAGCATAAAGTAAAGCTTAACCTTGTTCCATCCTCCCTTATAGGCCTCTATGGCGCCGTTTAATATATTCTCCTCGGTAAGTCCCTTATTTATTACATTTCGCATACGCTGACTTCCTGCTTCGGGCGCAAATGTAAGGCTGCTCTTTTTGATATCCTGAACCTTTGACATTACATCAAGCGAGAAGCTGTCGATTCGAAGTGACGGAAGAGATATATTGATACCCTTAGCCGGGCATATATCCATTAGAAAATCAAGCAATTGCGGCAGGGAATCATAGTCACTTGAGCTAAGTGAGCTAAGTGAGATTTCATCGTATCCTGTCTCCTTTATAAGCTTCCTTGCAAGCTCCATTACATGCTCTACAGGCTTTTCTCTAAGCGGTCTGTAAATCATACCTGCCTGACAAAATCTGCAGCCTCTTATACAGCCTCTTTGGATTTCAAGTACGATTCTGTCCTGTACAGTCTGAATATACGGCACAACAGGCTTGGTAGGATATGGCGCGTTTTCGAAATCCATAACAAGCTGTCTTTTGATGGTTTTCGGAACACCCTCTCTTGTGATATCAAAGCTTTTTAATGTACCGTCCTCATTATAGCTTGCCTTATAAAATCTCGGTACATATATTCCCGGAATTCCTGTCGCTTCGTATAGGAATTCTTCTCTGGTCTTATTTTCTTTTTTGCATTTTTTATACAGATCAAACAGTGCTCTATAGACCACCTCTCCTTCACCTATATAAAAGATATCAAAGAATCTGTATATAGGCTCCGGATTATATGCACAAGGACCGCCTCCTATCACAATAGGATCCTCACTCGACCTTTCCGTTGAATCAAGCGGGATTCCTGACAGATCGAGTATTTGCAAAATATTTGTATAGCACATTTCATATTGAAGCGTTATCCCAAGGAAATCCATTTCTTTAATGGGATCCTGCGATTCCAATGCAAACAGCGGAATGTTTTTTTCTCGCATAATAGCATCAAGATCTACCCATGGCGAATAAACCCTTTCGCACCATACATCATTCATTTTATTGAACATATCATATAAAATCTGGATTCCGAGATGAGACATTCCGACCTCATAAACATCCGGAAAGCACATTGCAAATCTTATATCAACAGAATCCTTTTCCTTTATTACAGCATTTACTTCATTTCCTATATATCTTGAAGGCTTATCTATCTTTAATAATATTTCATCATTCAGAGCTAACTTTTTCATATTCCTCTTATCTTAACTTTTATATATTTAAAATTTGCGACCTTCGCATCATATGATGCTGAAGTCAAACTGTAGTGTAACATACACTTAGTATTCATCCAATAATTTTATCCCATTTTTTTCAAGATCGACCCTTCCTTCTGACACATCGATTCCATCCTCTGCAAGAAGCTGCGCCTGTACATTTTCTCCTCCAAAGGCAAAGGCTCCTGCAAGCTCTCCCTTGGAATTCACAACTCTATAGCATGGTATATTCAAGGGATCCGGATTATTGTGCAGTGCATTTCCGACGGCTCTTGCCATCCTCGGATTTCCTGCCATTGCAGCGATCTGTCCATAGGTTGCAACCTTGCCCTTAGGTATTTTCTTTACAGCCTCATAAATTCTCTTAGTCGGACTGTCTGAAATGATATCATAGCTTTCTGCTATCATTCTCCTTATATCCTCATCAGGAACCGAACCATCCAATATTATTGTATTCCAATGCTCCTTGTTTTGATGATATGCCGGAATAACAGCATCATAGGTATCTCGCCAAAAATCACGCCACATCGGATCCACCTTTACATTAAGATTTATATATCCGTTTCTTTCATATATCCATAAAAAAGCTTTTTTGCTTCCATAAATTCTGACCAGCTGCCAATTTTGATCATGAAACGGCGACTCCTTATACGTATACGGAAACGATAATCCATATTCCAATGCTTCTTCTCTTGTTTTCATTTTTCTTCTTTCCCAATGCATTCATTAACCAAAAGCGGGCTATTGTGCCGTCTTATAATCATCTGCCATTGAATTAATAGTAAAACCTCATCTGTGCACTAATTTTTTTCACATTTTTGATTTATTATATTGAAGTTTAAAAATTGATGATTATACTATATCTGATAATAAATTTCAGAAATAATTCTGTGATATTGGGATCAAAATTCCTTTTAACCCCAACTGATACCCTTGTATCATATCATTTTATCATAAATATCAAAAAAGCTTAAATATCGGAGGAATTATGATATACAAAAAAGAAGAAATAACAAAATCATATTTTGAAAATGCTTCATTTTCATTTTTAAAAAGAAATATGCCTATGATAATCGCTGTATCCGGTGAAAATTATCTTGAATTTATAAAGGATTTTCAAAAACCGTATGATTCGATTTTTATTTTAGCAATGCAAAATACACTTAAGCATTTATGTGATGCCGTTCCCGGCTGTATCTTTGGCTATACCGAGGATTTTGATCTCATACTTGTTATTACACCGCCGGAAAATATCGAAAACAGCTCATGGTTTAATTACGATACGCAAAAAATCGTTTCTCTTGCGTCAAGTATGACAGCAATGGAATTTAATAAAACATTCGAGAAATCCGCCAAATCATATGTACTTGCCGGAAATAACTTTGATGAAACCAAAAAGATAAATGCAATGCAGGGTTATGTAAATGCTATTGACAAGGGAGCAATTTTTTCTGCAAAATGCTTCAATCTCATGGCCGATGAGCTTTACAAATATATCTATGCAAAGCAAAAGGAATCAATAAATACCGCTATCAAAGAAATGGGCAGGTCCTATTTTAAAGAGGAGGAGCTGGCAAACAAATCATCCTCAGATATACAGTTTATGGTATTTGACAAGGCAGGCATAAACTTTGATGACTATCCAGCATCATTCAAGCATGGCTCTGCTTGTATCAGAAATTATAAAGACGGAGATTCTCTCTTCTCTGAGCTGAATCCGATAGGAGCATGGGTCATTGACAACAAAATGCCTATGATGCGTGAAGTTAACCGCAATTATATAGACCGGCTTTTCCTGTCATAATACCTTTTAAGCTGCTTTATTTGGAGCTGATGAGATCTTACCGTACACCGGGTATTGACCTCGTCGGCTCCGTATTTATCATCTCAAATCTCGTCTATCAGACAGTCCTGTATTATCTTAAATTCCGACATAGTCTTAGCCTTTAGAAGCTTTTTGTAATATTTCTTATCACCGTTAACGGTTCTATTCAGCCATGTCCACATTTCCTTTAATCTGAAAAGCACCTGCGTTTCATTCGATAAAAAAGAAATATATCCTCTTTCAACCTCATATAGCAATTTTGAAAGCTCTTCTCTTGTAATCGTCTCTCCGCCCTTAAGCTCTCTGAATATAGCAGGATCTGCTATAGCACCTCGTCCAAGCATCAGTCTTATCTCGTCATTTTCTGAAATATTAAGCTCATCCCTTAAACGACTCAAGTCATCCCTACACCATATATCTCCATTATATACAAGTGTATTTTTGCTGTTTTCAAGTGCATACAAAAACATCTCTCTATGCGGTGTCCCCTTATATTGCTCCTTCAAAAGTCTCGGATGTATAGTCAGCTCATAGATAGGATATTTATTATATATTTCAAGCAGCTCATAAAACTCTTCTGTATTGTCTACACCTATTCTCGTTTTTACGGATATTTTTCCGATACTTTTAGCGAAAACCTCTTCAAAAAATTCATCCAGTCTTTGCGTTTCTGCAAGAAAGCCTGCTCCTCTTGCTTTAGCCGTAACCGTTCCTGACGGGCAGCCCAGGTTCAAATTAACCTCGTCATATCCCATATCAGAAAAAATTTTTTCATATCTTAAAAAATCCTGTGCCGAATTTGTAAGTAGCTGCGGCACTGCCTTTATAGCCTTATTATTTTCATGGCACAGTTCTCGTCTTTCCTTCATATTCATATCTCTTTTGATATGCGGCATTATGAACGGAATATAATATTTATCTATATAATCAGGAAAGAGCCTGTGCATGGCATTCCTGTATACAAATGTTGTTATCCCTTCAAGAGGTGCCAAATACAGACTCATTTGCTTTTTTTCTGTCATCTTCTTGCCAGCTCGGTTGTAACATCTTCCCAAGATAAGCCTTTTTCTACCATCAATACCATTGCATGATAGAGAAAATCCGCTATCTCATATTTTGTTTCTTCTTTATCGGGATTTTTTGCTGCTATTACTATCTCGGTAGCCTCTTCTCCCAATTTCTTCAAAATCTTATCAATGCCCTTTTCGAACAGATAATTGGTATATGAGCCTTCTTTAGGATTTACTTTTCTGTCCTCTATTATTTTGTAAACCTCATCAAATACCTTATTAGGACTGTGATTATAGCTGTCATCTCTGTATATATCCGTAAAGAAGCAGCTTCTGTTTCCTGTATGGCAGGCAGCTCCTATCTGTTCAACTCTTGCAAGCAATGTATCATTGTCACAATCTATGCTCAATGATTTGAGATACTGGTAATGTCCCGATGTCTCTCCCTTTATCCACAGCTCATTTCTGCTTCTGCTGAAATATGTCATACGTCCGGTTCTTATAGTAGCCTCATAGGCTTCCTCATTCATATATGCAACCATAAGAACATCATCATTCTTTGCATCCTGTACTACGCACGGAACGAGACCATCCTTCAGCTTTTTAAATTCTGACCAAGGTATATGGTTTTTAAGCGCATTTCCCGAAAATGCATCATCAACCAAGAGCATGCCCTCATTCTCATCAAGAATGTAAGTATCAGCCGATACTGTCTTATCACTGCTGCCGCTGTATATAACAGCACCGAAATTGTCATTAACGGCATCAGCAAGGGCATTATTTGAACTTGCATCGACAAGTAAAATTATCTTTTCCCTTCCGAATCTGTCTGAAACATCCTTTATATAATCCTTTTGTGTCTCATTTGTAAATTCAATTACAGCAGCCGAGCATCCTGCATATAATATTTTCTTTACATCCTCCTGCTTATGCTGTCTTACCTTGGCAAAAACCCTCGCCTTGCAGCCATTGCATATTACTCTTAAAAAAGAAATAGCCTTTTCCGAATCCTCAAACGAATCCGATTCATCATATATATACAGGCCCTCAGCCTTGGAAATTTCTTCTTTTTGCAAGAGCTGATCGGCTGTGAGGCCATCCTTTACGGTATATTCGCCGTTTATTTTAATAAATGGAATTTTTTTCATGAAATAATTAACTCCTTAAAGACTTCCCTTTGTTGACAATACGTCGCTTATTCTCGGATCGATAGAGGTTGCCTCATCAAGCGCACGTCCGAAAGCTTTAAATACCGCTTCCGCAATATGGTGTGCATTGCTTCCGTTTAAAAGCTTAATATGGAGATTCATCGCAGCAGAATATGATATTGCATAAAAGAATTCTCTGACCATCTCTGTATGCATATCTCCGACCATTTCCGCCTCAAAATCCACATCATATGAAAAATAAGGACGCCCTGACAGATCAATTGCAACAAGTACAAGTGTTTCATCCATAGGCAGAATACAGCTTCCGAATCTTCTGATACCCTTCTTATCTCCCACGGCCTTTAAAATGGCATCACCTAAGACTATGCCTGTATCTTCTATCGTATGATGGTCATCTACCTCAAGATCTCCTGCTGCCTTTACATCCAAATTCATAAAGCCATGTCTTGCAAAACCATTCAGCATATGATCAAAAAAGCCTATGCCTGTCTCTATGCTGTTTTTTCCGTTTCCGTCAAGCTCCAGTCTTAATGCAATATCTGTTTCCTTTGTTTTTCTGTTAATCGAAACAACACGTGAATCCATTTCAATCCTCCTCAAAGCGAACCGCTATCGAATTCGCATGTGCATATAAGCCCTCTGATTTTGCAAACTGCTCAATATCCTTGTGTACATCCTGAAGTGCTTCCCTTGAATAATATACTACGCTTGATTTTTTCACAAAATCATCTACCGAAAGCGGTGAAAAGAATTTTGCCGTTCCATTTGTCGGAAGAATATGATTAGGTCCGGCAAAATAATCTCCAAGCGGTTCGCTTGAATATTCCCCAAGGAAAATTGCTCCCGCATTCTTTATCTTTGTCATTGTTTCAAGAGGATTCTTAGTCAGAATCTCCAGATGCTCGGATGCAATTTCATTTGCGGTATCGATTGCCTCATTAATATCATTTGCAATTAAAATATATCCGTAATTTGTAAGCGAAGCGGTAATTATTTCTGTTCTTGGAAGCTTTTCAACAAACCCCTTGATTTCATCCTGAACCTTCTGTGCAAGCTGTTCACTTGTTGTGATCAAAATAGGCGATGCCATTTGATCATGCTCAGCCTGTGATAACAAATCTGCAGCAATATATCTCGGATTTGCACTTTCATCGGCAATAACAAGTATCTCACTTGGTCCCGCAATAGAATCGATGCTTACGTTTCCGAATACAGCCTTCTTTGCAAGAGCAACAAATATATTTCCGGGTCCTACTATCTTGTCAGCCTTCGGAATCAGCTCTGTTCCGTATGCAAGAGCTGCAATAGCCTGTGCTCCTCCTACCTTGAATATCCTGTCAGCTCCCGCCTCCTTTGCGGCTACGAGTACAGCCGGATTTACCTTGCCCTCACTATTACATGGAGTAGTCATTATTATTTCGTTTACTCCTGCAACCCTTGCAGGCACAATATTCATAAGAACCGAAGACGGATAAACTGCCTTTCCGCCCGGAACATATACTCCTACTCTATTCATAGGTGTAATTTTTTGTCCCAAAAAGGTTCCCTTATCCGTAGTGGTAAACCAGCTGTTAAGCTTTTGCTTTTCATGAAATGCTCTGATATTTTCCTTTGCCTTTTTTATGACCTCAAGAAGAGCCGAATCTATTTTCTCATAGGCTTCCTTTGTTTCTTCTTCTGTGACTGATATATTGTCTTTGTTTAGATCAAATCTGTCAAACTTCTTAGTATAATAAAAAACAGCCTCGTCCTTGTTTTCTTTGACATTATTCAAGATTTCTCTTACATCCGATTCGAAGCTCTGCATATGCTCTGGGCTTCTCTTTATAAGCTCGGATAAAAGCTTTTCCTTATTTTCTTTATTTAATTTTAAAACATTCATATCTTAAGCTTCCTTCTTTCAAACCTTAGCCTTTCTTCTTGCTATAGCCTCTTTTATATCTAATATAAGCTTGCCTATGCGCTCGTATTCCATCTTCATGCTTACCGGATTGACAACAACTCTTGCTGACAGCGGAAGAATCTCCTCAAGCACCTCAAGTCCGTTTTCTCTGAGTGTGCTTCCTGTTTCAACAATATCGACTATTACCTCTGACAATCCGACTATAGGCGCAAGCTCTATAGAGCCATTCATTTTTATTATCTCAACAGTCTGATTTTTTTTGTTATAAAAATAATCCTTTGCAATTCTTGGATATTTTGTAGCGACTCTTATCAGCTGATTATGATTTAGATACTCTCTTGCAGAAGCAGGTCCGCAAACACACATACGGCAGGCTCCGAATCCCAGATCCAACACCTCATATATGTTCCTTTCCTCTTCAAGTATCGTATCCTTTCCGACAACCCCGATATCGGCTGCACCATATTCAACGAATGTAGGTACGTCCGGTCCCTTTGCCATAAAAACCTTTATTTTATTTTTTTCATCTGTGAAAACAAGCTTCCTTGTATCTTTATTATCGATTTCCTCACACTTTACGCCTATATCCTCCATAAGCTCCAACGTTTTCCTTGCAAGACGTCCCTTTGTGAGTGCAATTGTTAAGTATCTCATCATAACCCCTTTATATCAATTAAAATACAATCTCTTCATTTTTATCATCTTTTAAAACAACAGCCTTTGCATAATGATTGCTTTTTGCATAGCTTATAAAATCATCCTGTGTCATTTCGGATGTGACAGCCATACAGGTTACCTTATTTCCATCCGCTCTGCAGCTTTTTGCATACGAAACGGCTTTTTTTGCTTCATTTTCGCTGTAAATAAGCATAATATGATCCCTGGCGATTTCTTTAGCAAGCCCTTGTCTTTGAAGAGCTGTCAGAATAGAGTCGACAAGTGTTGTAAAGCCCACGGCTGTGGCATTTTTTCCGAATTTCTCGATAAAGCGATTGTAGCGGCCTCCTTTTATAACAGCATCTCCTGTGCCATATGTTACCGCCTGCATAATCATTCCCGTATAATATGAATAATCGCTCAGCATGCCCATATCAAAGGTAATATTGTCAATACATCCGTATTCCTTCAAGATCTCATAAACTGCCTTTAGTCTTCTGATAGCAGAAATTGCATCCTTGTTATCTGTAGATTTTTCGGCTCTGTCAAGTATTGAGACATCACCAAAAAGCTGTGTAAGCTCTATAAGTGTTTTCTTTATGTCGTCATTTATATCCTGCTTATCTATAAGCTCTATTGCACCAAATTGATTTCTGCTGCTTAAAAGATGTCTGATCTCGGCTATAGTTTCATCTTCAAGTCCTGCCTCTTTTGTCAAAGCATTATAATAAGCTACATTTCCTATACTTATCTGGAAGTCCTTTAATCCGGCTGCCTTCATTATTTCAACACTTAGAGCTATCAGCTCTGCATCTGCCTCAGGTGAATCATAATTTATAAGCTCTACTCCCATTTCGGTGCTCTCATTGAGTCTTCCGCGATAATTTGTATTGTTTATAAAGACATTTCCCTGATAGCAGAATCTTATTGGAAGCTTTTCATCTTTATAATACATAGTTACCGCTCTTGCTATAGACGGCGTAAAATCCGGCCTTAAAACGAGTGTATGACCATCTGCATCTATCATTCTGAAAAGCCTCGAGCCATGCATTGTTCCCTTATCCTCATCAAATACCGGATAATATTCTATAGTCGGAGTCTGAATATATCTGTAACCGTAGGCAGAAAAAAGCCTTCCGACCTCTTTCATCAAAATATTCTTTCTTTCATATTCATCTCCGAAAACATCTCTTACACCTGCAGGTGTATGTATCAATTGATTCATAAAAATTACTTCCTTCACTTTAGTCTGCTACCATGCTACCACAATAAAATAATGCATGCAACCTTAAATTTCAAATCTGATCTCTTGTGCTTATATCCTTTTGCAGTCCCTCAAGATAAGGAACAAGCACATTTCCGTGTGCTTTGATCATATATTGCTCATCCAGCTCATTGAATTTGAAGCGCTTTAATCCGCCGTTATCAGCTCTTTTTACAAATTCCATAAGTCTCCTAAAGGTAAGATAATAAAAGACATCCTCTTTAATAAAATAAATCAGAAAAAATGCGACACCCTGCTGTCTTTCAAAATCAGACATAAATTTTATCTGATGCTCATGAATATTTGCGAGCGGGAACGTATCTGTTTTACACTCCTTTGCATCAAAGCATACCGGAATTCCCTGAACAACCCCTATATAATCCACCGTGCTTTTCTTTTCAAAATATGCAAGCGTTATATGACCTGTAGTCTTATCGAAGTTCATAGGTGTTATCGGTGTAGGTACCTTTTGAATAAGCGCCAGCTTCATATCTCTGTACTGCTCATTGGTCCGGTTTATCATTTCCTCAAGTGTAGAACCTCTTAAGCCTCTTGAATTCCATGTGCTCATTGTTAATCACCGCTGTAGCTTAAAAATCCGATCTTTGTTATAGGCCAATATCTCAGAACGGCCTTACCGACAATTTTATCCCTTGCTACATATTTATTTAGCCAATATCTTGAATCCTTTGAATGATTTCTGTTGTCACCCATCATAAAATAGGAATCATCAGGAACCCTGAATACTCCGCTGTAGCTCGTATCCATCTGTTCGGCTGTAAAGCTGTCATCAAGCTTTTTTACACCTTGAAGCATTGTTGGATTATTAATAAGCTCCTCATCCGAAATGTCCGTAGTTACAATGCTGCTGTCGGCAACGTAAACATCTCCTCCTGTTATTATGACAGTTTCGTTTGGCAATCCGATAATTCTCTTTATAAACAGCTGGCTTTCATCATCCGGATATTTAAAAATCACAATGTCATATCTCTGCGGATCCGAAAACTTATACTGCAGCCTGTTTCCAAATACCCTGTCTCCTGCCATTATTGTATTTTCCATAGAGCCTGAGGGTATTTCAGCATTTACCAATATAAAATTCATCACGAAAAAGCCTATACCGATTACTACCGCTATCGTGATGACATAATCAAGTATGACCTTGCCAATGTTTTTTTCCTTTTCTTCTTTATCTTTACACGATCTTTTATAATCAGACATATATAATATTCCCTTCGAGTATCTCAAGTTCCTTCGGAAGTGCTGCTATGAAGCTTTTTCCCTGTACAGCCTTAAGGTAATCCAGTTTTTTCGGAAAAGTAATCCTGTATGCATGGAGAAACTGCCTTTTCAGCCGGTATTTATTGAAATAAAGCTTATTCAGCCTTTTGTCTCCGTATTTTTCATCCCCTATTATCGGATGTCCCATGTATGAAAGCTGTGCCCTTATCTGATGTGTCTTTCCGGTTTTAAGATCAACACACAGCAAAGTGTCAGCTCCAAGATAGCCTATAGGCTCAAATGACGTTTCTATCCTGTCATAGCCTTCCATTTTGACACTGCTTATCTTAACCGTATTTTCGGAATGATTTTTTCTAAGGAAAGCATTTATATTACATGGCTTATCCATCCTGTTCTTTACAAGAGCCATATATTCCTTCTTAACGGTTTTATTTTTTATGATCTCGGACAATTCTCTTGCCGCATGCAATGTCTTTGCGCACAAAAGCATGCCTGATGTATTTCTGTCCAATCTGTTAACAGCCGATGGCTTATATTTTTTCAAATCCTCGTTCGAAAGCTGCTTTGATTCAAATAAATAATTAAGCAGCAGCTCACAGGCTGATATATCCTCAGGTCTGCTCTTTTGCGAGAGCATTCCGGCAGGCTTATTCAATAAGATAATATCCTTATCCTCATATATTATTCCGTTTCTAAACTCGTTTGCGCCTTTATTATCTATCGGCTTTTGTAAGCATGATGAAATGCCATCGCCCATGAATTTTTTTATGGTATCATCCGAAAAATAAACATCAATCTCATCTCCGATCTTCAAAATAGATCTTCCGTCTGATTTTGAATTGTTCAGCTTAATCTTTTTTTCGCGAAGCATTTTATAAAGAAAGCCCATGCCGGCATTCGGAAAATATCTTTTCAGGTATTTATCAAGACGCTGTTCACTTGTAGCTGCGTCTATGATTATTTTTTTCATATATTCAACTTTCTTTTCTCTTAAGCTTTAGTGTCTGTATATAGCCATAACAAGCATAATAGCAAATATACTATCTTATCTCAAGTATATCAGTTTTTTCTCCATGAGCTTTCATATTTATTCTTAAGCATATCACCTGAAAGCTTAGCCCATCCTAATGGATAGCCTTCAACAGTAATAAGTCTCCATGGGAAGCTCTTTTTTGTCTCATTTGACAGCTTAAGTGATTCTCCCTTTAAATATTTATCAAGCAGTATATCTGAAGAATCATAATCTATACAATATTCAAAGCCTTCCCTGCCAAGCGCCATTGCAAATGCCTGCGACGGCTCAAATCTTTCTGATTTAATATCTCCTATATATAATCCTGTTCTCAAATATCTAAGTGAAGGTATTCTTGAAACATTTTTATTCAGATAATATATTCTTTCCTTATCGCTAATAAAGCATCCCTTAGAGAAATCATACTTAACATGAGACAAAAAATCCCTTAATGTCTCCGGAAGCTTCTTTATTGTCTGCTTATCCCTTTTGTTTGCTTCAAATATTTCTTTATTGACGCTGTTTTTTTTCTTTATAAGGCAGCAAAAATGCCCTTCTCCGTTCATTTTATGAGGAAAAATCCTTACCGCATCCTCCAAGCCCAGATATCCTTTTGAAAAGCCTTCATATGGACTTATCCCTTCGATACTTAGCTCAGGATGGTTTTCCAATAATTTTAAAATCTGCATTTCATTTTCTATGAGCGAAAATGTGCAGGTTGAATAAAGCATGTATCCTCCCGGCTTCAGCATTATTGCCGCATCCTCCAAAAGCTTCTCCTGAATAACAGAATAATACTTTGGACCCTTTTCGATCCATGCAGCAACGCTCTTAGGATCCTTTCTGAACATTCCCTCTCCGGAGCACGGAGCATCTATAAGTATCTTGTCAAAAAAGCCGGGATAAATACTTGCTAAATGGTCCGGATTCTCGGCTGTAACACAAAAATTATCTATCCCTGCCATTTCGAGATTTTTAAGAAGTGCCCTTCCTCTTCCGGCACTTATGTCGTTTGCTAAAAGAAAGCCTTCATCTGACAGCATTGAGGCAAGCTGTGTTGCCTTTCCTCCCGGAGCTGCGCACATATCAAGAACCATATCATCCGGCTCTATCGGTATACTTCTTGCGGGGGTCATTGCAGACGGCTCCTGAATATAAAAAAGTCCGGCTCTGTAATATGGGTGTGAAGAAGCCGGCTTATTGTCACTTATATAGTATCCGTTTTGAATCCATGGAATTTTCTTAAGCCTGCATTGTTCTGCCAAATCACCAAAAGCTGCCAGGCTTTCAAAAGCCTCATTTGAAATCTTTTTGTTATTTACTCTCAAGCCTTGAAAATATTCATCATCAAGTGCACATAAAAGCTGTGAAAGCTCATCCTCTCCAAGAAGCTCTCTCATGCTGTCCAGATATTCCTGCGGATAATTCATACATTCCTCTTTCGCGAAGCATTTATTACTTCATATATGGAAGATTTTTTCTAACTAAAAGCACCCTTTTGCAAGGGTGCTTGAAACCTTTAAATTTTATTCGTCATCCTCATCGATATAATCCATATCAATATTCGGCTCGAATTCCTGAGTATTATCGGAATCCTCCTGCTCTTCAGAATTGATAGTAGGTGAAAGCTCGCTGCGATTGCGGTTTACTACGTCACGGCACTGCTGAAGAGTATTCAAAAGCTCGGAATTCCTTGCGGAAACGTCTGCTAAGGTATTTCCGATAGTAGAAGATAGATTTGCGAGAATCTCATCTGTATATGAAACTGCACTCAAACGGATATTGTTGGCATCCTGCTGAGCCGAATCAAGTATCTCCTGTGCCTGCTGATTTGCATTGTTGATAGTATCGCTGGCCTGAATATATGCCTGCTTCATGATTTCTGTCTGAGAAACCATTTCCTTTGCTTTTTCATTTGCTTCAGCCAATACAGAATCCGCTTTTCCCTGAGCATCTGTAAGAATTGCATCTTTATTGCTTATTATCTTCTGATAGCGCTTAATTTCCTCAGGTGTTTTTAAACGAAGCTCACGAAGAAGCTCTTCTAATTCTTCTTTATTAACAACTATTTTTGTTGTTGATAAAGGCTGATATTTACAGCCCTCGATAAACTCTTCTATTTCCTCAATTATCTGTTCTATTCTGCTACTGCTCATTACTAATCCAGCCTTTCCCCTTAATTAACTGCTAATTTATTTTTTATCCTCTCCACAACCATTTCAGGAACAAATTTGCTTATATCTCCCCCATAAGCCGCTACTTCCTTAACTATAGTAGAGCTTAAATATGAATATTCCAATGATGTTGTCAGAAAAAGTGTGTCTATTTTTTCATTTAAAATTCGATTTGTCTGAGCCATCTGAAGCTCATATTCGAAGTCGGTTATTGCTCTCAGTCCTCTGAGAAAAACCTGAGCCTTATGCTCCATTGCAAATTCCACAGCTAAGCCGTTAAATGCATAAACCTCTATATTTTCAATATCCGAAGTGACTTCACGGATAATATTAACACGTTCTTCAGCTGAAAACAATGGAGTTTTTTCCGAATTATTGAGAACTCCTATTACAAGCTTATCAAAGGATTTTGCACCTCTTTTTATAACATCCAAGTGACCATTTGTTATCGGGTCAAAGCTACCCGTATAAACAGCTATTGCCATTTTTTCCCCCAAAGACTGCATTTATATGCATTCTGATTTTTTTAAAAAAATATGTTTGTTGGTCTTATATCTTTTATCCTTTATGATTTCAAGACCAAGCTCACCGACCCATGAAAGATCAGTCTCAAGTGATGCTTCTATTATATAAAGCGTATCCTGCTTTACAATGCACGAATCCACTATGCTTTCCATAACAACCTGCTCAAGATTGTTATTGTATGGCGGGTCCATGAATACTATATCATAAGGTTCATTTTCCGCAAGATAATTTAATAATTTTCTCGCATCTATTTTCAGAATATCAGCCTCATTGGTTAATTTTGTTTTTATTAAATTGTCCTTTATGCATGCAAAAGCACGTCTGTCCTGCTCTATAAAGCAGCAATAAGCCGCTCCTCTGCTTAAGGCCTCTATTCCAATCCCGCCGCTCCCGGCAAAAATATCCAAAAAACGTGCTCCGTTTAAATATGGATTTAACATATTAAAAAGAGTCTCTTTAATCCTGTCGGTTGTGGGTCTTGTTCCCATTCCCGGAACGGTTTTTAAAGTCAGACTCTTTCTCGTTCCTGCAATTACTCTCATAATATGCCTTTATCAATAATCCTTTTTAAATTGCTCCCTCCAGTCAAGATCTCCTCTTGAAAGGCTGAGTATTAAAGCTTCTGCTGTTGCAATATTTGTTGCAAGCGGTACGTTGTATAAATCACAGCTATTGATGATTTTGTATACATCCGGCTCCTTGGCACTTATCATAGATGGATTGTAGAAGAATACGACCAAATCCAAATCCTCTCTTTCGATCATCTCAATAAACTGCTTGTCTCCGCCTACATCTCCGGCAAGAAACTTATGTACTCTTAAATATGTAACTTCCTCGATTCTGCGTCCTGTTGTTCCTGTAGCATATATCTCATGCTTTGCTAAAATCCCTTTATATGCTATGCAGAAATCCTCCATAAGACTTTTTTTGCTGTTATGAGCTATAAATCCTATATTCATAATTTCCTCTTTCCCGTAGCATTTACTGCTTCATTAAGGCCGATTGAAAGCTTGTCTTTCAGTCTAAATCCTTCAGCATCATACGTTTTTGTAATTATGTTTTAAAAACAATTCTTTATAAACCATTTAAAGTGTAGCATAATATACAATTTTAATCAAACATAAAATACATATCTTTAGCATTTTTTAATAAATAACCAATTAGAAATTTTTTTTATGAAAATTTATTCTGAATTTTGAATAAAAACAGCATGGTTTTTTTAATCAGATATTTATCCAAGCCTTCGTTAATTTGTTTATTATGACTAAATTTTTTTATAAAATGCTTTCAATACCAGTATTTATTTGCTCAACAGCCTCATTAAGCTTCATATATTTATCCGATTCAAGCAAGGGATCCTCTGACAGAATATGCTTGACTGTGATTGATGCCGTCTCCAATATATCGGCATCCGAAAACGGATCAGCCAAAGAAAAGCCTGCCTCTCCGCTTTGCCTTAAGCCAAAGAGATCGCCCTGTCCTCTTATTTTCAGATCCTCCTTTGCAATATAAAAGCCATCATTAGAATTATTTATAATTTCAAGTCTTTTATTCGTATCATCCCCTGAGTCGCTTTTCATAAAAATACAGTATGACTGGGAATCTCCTCTTCCTATTCTGCCTCTCAGCTGATGAAGCTGTGCCAACCCAAACCGTTCAGAGTTTTCTATCAGCATAACAGTAGCATTCGGCACATCCACTCCTACCTCTACTACAGTTGTAGAAACCAATATGTCTGTTTTTCCTTCCGAAAACTCATTCATTATCATATTTTTTTCGGCTGCTGACATTCTTCCGTGAAGCATTTCTATTTTTATATCATGACAAAATATTTTTTTCAGCCTTGCGGTATATTCGATAACATTTTCGCAGGCAAGATCCTCATTCGGCTCTATCATAGGACAAATTATGTATACCTGATGACCATTTGCTATTTCTTTTTTCATGAACTCATATGCCGTTTTTCTGTATGAGGTATTAACCACACAGTTTTTTATTTTAAGTCTTTTTTGCGGAAGCTCGTCTATCACAGATATACTAAGATCTCCAAACATGATAAGTGCAAGTGTTCTCGGTATCGGTGTTGCACTCATAACAAGAGTATGCGGCATATTACCCTTAAGCGATATCATGCCTCTCTGCTTTACACCGAATCTGTGCTGTTCATCGGTTATTACGAGTCCCAAATTTTCGAATTCAACCTTTTCCTGAATTATCGCATGCGTTCCTATGACAATATCGATATTATTATTTTTTATTTCTTTATATGCTTCTCTTTTTTTTGCCGCAGTCATGGATCCTGTCAGCAGGATCACTCTCTGGCCGGAAATACCATTATCCGAAAACAGCTTTACAATTGATCTGTAGTGCTGAGCTGCCAAGACCTCAGTAGGTGCCATAAGCGCACTTTGATACCCTGAATTCATCATGGCAATAATAGCAAGAAAGGCAATTATTGTTTTTCCGCTGCCTACGTCTCCTTGAAGAAGGCGGTTCATCACATGCTCTGACATCAAGTCCTTTTTTATATCGCTCCATGCTCTACTCTGTGCTGATGTAAGCTCAAAGGGTATTTTCCTTAAAATCCTCTCCACAGTGCCAAAATCTGAAATCCTGTAATGATTTTTTGTCTCCTTTTGTTCTCTTGACAGCATGCCTATTCTCAGAAGATAAAACATAAATTCATCAAATACTATCCGTCTTCTTGCACTATGAAGCTCCTCCTCATTATGAGGAAAATGTATTTTATTTACAGCAGAGTTTCTGTCTATAAGCTTATTTTGCTTAATAATACTGTCGGGGAGATAATCGTAAAATTCATATTTGTCCAAAACCTGCGCGGCTGCCCTTGCTATGACTTTATTTTTCAGTCCTGCAGTAAGAGAATATATCGGTCTTATGGTTCCTTTTATCTCATCATATGCATTGAGTGAAAATATTTCCGGATGCTCCATACAAAGATGTCCATCTTTCTGTATAACCATTCCGCGAAATATCATTGTGCTTCCTATTTTCAGTATGCTTCGAAGATAAGGCATATTAAACCATATAATCTCCAATCTGCCGCTTATATCATCTGCATTTAATATTGTAACGGCAACCTTGGAGCTGTTTCTTACTACAGGCGGCTTTTTTATTTGCAGCTTTACGGATTGCTTCTCGCCCGGTATGATTTCAGATATATGCACGCATTCTTTGCAGGCATCATATGCTCTTGGATAATAATGAATAAGCTGATCGAGATTGTTGATTCCAACCTTCCCGAACAGCTTTTCAGTCTTATCGCCGATGCCCTTTAGTTCTCTTAAGCTCTTTGCCGCGAGAGGATTCGACGAATTCATATCTTATTTTTCTCTTTCTTTACACATTAGCTTGTTTTGGCGAGTCCCAAGGTCAAGGGTCTGTCGCATTATTCAACAGAAATTATACAGTAATAAACCGGCTGTCCGCCAAACTGTATCTCTACCGAACAATCCGGATATTCTTCCTCGATAGCAGCTCCAAGCTCCTCTGCCTGCTCCTTAGTATAGCCTTCTCCGTAATAAATACTGATAAGCTCTGCCTCGTCTGACATTATAGCCTTAACACTTTCAAGAGCAACGGTATTTATTTCACTTCCGACAGCAAGTATGTTGTGGTCACCTACCGCCATGATATCTCCGGATTTAATATCAAAATCATCCACATGAGTATCTCTTATGGAATATGTTATCTGTGATGTTCTGACTCCTGTTATGCTTTCGTTCATGATCATAGCATTTTCTTCAGGTGAACATTCAGCTGCAAAATTGATCATAGCTGTAATTCCCTGTGTAACAGTCTTTGTCGGAATAACAATAACCTTCTTATCCTCTGTAAGATCTCTTGCCTGATTGGCAGCCATGATTATATTTTTGTTATTTGGATAAACAAAAATGCACTTTGCATTTATCTGATTGATCGCATTAATGAAGTCCTCTGTTGAAGGGTTCATAGTCTGACCGCCCTTTATAACAACGTCAACCTCCATATCGTTAAACAGCTGATCAAATCCGTCTCCTGCCGCAACTGTCACAAAACCGTATTTTTTGCTTTCGATCTTTGCTTCGGCATCAGCAGCATTATTATCTGCCTTATCATCCTCTTTCTTGTCATCTGCAACAGCTGCTGCATTTTCAAGACCGAGCATTTCTCTATGCTCCTCACGCATATTGTCTATTTTTATACGTGAAAGCTCACCATAGGTAAGTGCTCTTTGAAGAACGGTTCCCGGTTCATTTGTATGAACATGGATTTTTATAAGCTCATCATCCGGTACACATACAATAGAATCACCCATAGACTCAAGGAAATTTTTAAAATTGTCCACTTCCTTGTCTGATACCGGCTTTGCAAGATTTATTATAAATTCTGTACAGTAGCCAAATTTGATCTCACCTTCCGGTCTCTTTATCTCCGGCATTGTGACCTTCTTGTTGACCTTGGCATCCTGTGCTGTCTTAGGTGCTTCTACAGCCTTTCCGGCATATGCAGCATATGCTCCCTTAAGAACGATTATAAGTCCTTGTCCGCCGGAATCAACAACTCCTGCCTCTTTAAGAACCGGAAGCATATCAGGTGTTGCCGCAAGAACCTTTTCGCCCTCCTCGATAACAAGCTCCATAAGCTCATCGAGTGAAATATTTTCCTTAGAAAGATGAACTGCTCTCTTTGCAACGCCTTTTGCTACGGTAAGAATTGTTCCTTCCTTAGGTCTCATAACTGCTTTATATGCAGTCTCTACAGCTCTTTCCATAGCGGCAGCAAGAAGCTTTTTATCTATTTTGCTGTGTTCTCTTATTTCCTTAGAAAATCCTCTTAAGAGCTGTGAAAGGATAACTCCCGAGTTTCCTCTTGCACCTCTTAACGAACCGTGTGAGACAGCCTTTGCCATCTCAGCCATATCCAAGCTTTTAATTGAATTGACCTCGCTTACAGCCGAAAGAATCGTAAGGGTCATATTCGTACCTGTATCTCCATCCGGAACAGGGAAAACATTTAATTCATTTATCCATTCTTTGTTTGCTTCAAGGTTATAAGCGCCGGAAAGAAACATCTTTTTGAGCATCTCGGCGTCAATATAATTTTCAGACACTACAAGTATCCTCCTGTTTACATTTTTTGTTTGTAAAAATACAGAGTTGCCGTCAAGCGTCTATAACACGTACGCCTTCAACTATGATTTTTATATTTTCAATCTGCATTCCTGTAAATTCTTCAACACTGTATCTTACATTACTGATAAGATTTTCGGCAATGGTATTAATACTTATGCCATATGCTATCAGCACATGAAAATCAAGAGAGATCTTATTGTTCTCAATTTTTACATTAATGCCATGCTTGAGACTGTCACGGCGAAGAAGCTTTACAAGTCCGTCCTTCATATTGACTGCAGCCATTCCGACAATGCCGAAGCACTCTACCGCGACACTTCCCGCATATGTAGCTATAACGTCAGGATCAATGATAACCTCTCCGAGGTTTGTGTCCATACGTCCCTTCATATTACATCTCCTCTCTGAAACACAATAAAGGTAGTATACTCTATATACCTTCAAAAATAAACCTTTTTGTTAATACTCAAATTTACCTGTAAATACTGTTACCGCATTTCCATAAAGTATGATCTTCTCATCGCTGTAATTTACAACAAGATCTCCACCGTCAACCTTAACTGTAATATCGGTATTTTTCCTGCAATATCCGTTTTTTACAGCGGCTGCAACTGCCGCACATGCACCTGTTCCGCATGCAAGAGTTTCTCCGTTTCCTCTCTCCCAGCATCTCATCCTCAGTGTTGTAGGATTGACTACTCTGACAAACTCTGTATTTATCCTTTCAGGGAAAATATCTGCATATTCAAACATCGGTCCGACTGTCTTTAGATCAACACTGTCTATCTGTTCGGAAAAAACAACGCAATGAGGATTGCCAACCGAAACACATGTTACGTTGTAATCCTTTTTGCCTATGTTGATCCTGTAATCAACCATTTCGTTTGAATCGACATTAGCCGGAAGCGCTTTTGTATCAAATGTACAGCTTCCCATGTCAACCGCAACTGTATTTACCTTTCCGTCACGAATATAGGCATGGAGCAAATGAATTCCGCTTTTTGATTCAATGGAAATATATTCGCTTCTTATATATCCGTTATCGTACAGATATTTTACCACACAGCGGATGCTGTTTCCAGCCATTTTGCCCTCTGAGCCGTCTCTGTTGTAAATTCGCATTTTAGCATCTGCAACCGTCGATCTCTCAATGAGGACAATTCCGTCTGCTCCTATTCCATAATGAGGCTGACACAGATTTACACAAAGAGACTCAGGACAGCTTATCCTGTTGTCAAAATTCTCTATATAAATATAATCGTTTCCGCAGGAATGCATTTTTGTAAATCTGATATGTGTACGCCATGTGCGCATATTATTCAAATCAACAAGCTCGGTATTCCATACGCTGTATCGGCTTTCAATCATGCCTGCAAGTGCATTTGCCGTATCAAGGCTCGTAAAGCACGGAATCTTCAGCTGCATAGCATGCAGATGGAGCTTTCTGTAATTAAGAACAGTCTCATCCTTAAGCGCACCCGTATAAACGATGTAATCGATTCTGCCGTTCTGCATGAGTTCTTTTATCTCGTCGCTGTCCGGAGATGTATTTATTACATTTACCTTGATGCCCATTGTCTCAATAGATGCTGCGGTTCCTTCTGTAGCATATATTTCCATATTAAGGTCATAAAATCTCTTTGCAAGTGAAAGTATTTCCTGGTAATCATGCTCCTCTACCGAAATAAGTATTCCTGCCCTCTTGCCTTCAGGGACAGTAAGTCCCGATGCCGTAAGTCCCTTAAAGAGAGCCTCTTCAGTGGTCTTGCCGATTCCGAGAACTTCTCCTGTAGATTTCATTTCGGGACCTAAAAGTGAATTTGCATCAATAAGCTTTTCGAATGAAAATACCGGAACCTTTACGGCATAATACGGTGGTGTTCTGTACAATCCCGTTCCGTATCCAAGCTCGCTAAGCTTTGCCCCCAGCATTACTCTTGATGCCAGATCAACCATCGGAACATTTGTAACCTTGCTTATGTATGGCACGGTACGCGATGCTCTCGGATTGACCTCTATAACGTAAAGCTCATTTTCATAAATAAGATATTGAATATTAACAAGGCCCTTTGTTTTCAGTGCTAATGCAAGTTTTTCCGAGCAGTCACATATTTTTCTCAAAAATTTGTCACTCAGATTATAAGGCGGATATACTGCAATAGAATCTCCGGAATGAACTCCCGCTCTTTCTATATGCTCCATTATTCCCGGAATAAGAACATCCTCGCCATCAGAGATAACATCAACCTCAAGCTCGGTTCCCGGCATATATTTATCTACAAGCACAGGATTTTCAATTCCCTGCGCAAGTATGTTATTCATATATTTAACGGTATGCTCCTCGTTTCGTGAAATGGTCATGTTCTGACCGCCTATTACATAGCTTGGACGAAGAAGTACTGGATAACCAAGCCTGTTTGCCTCCTCAAGTGCTTCACTTACCGAATTAACTCCCGCACCTTTAGGTCTGCTGATTCCGAACTGTTCAAGAAGCACATCAAATCTTGCTCTGTCCTCTGCTATATCAATGCTTTCTGCCGATGTACCCAATATCTTTATTCCGTTTTTATCAAGGAACTGGGTAAGCTTTATGGCTGTTTGTCCTCCAAAAGCAACAACAACACCGATCGGTCTTTCAACCTTAATGATGTTCATTACATCCTCGGGACACAGCGGTTCAAAATAAAGTCTGTCTGCAGTATCATAGTCTGTTGAAACGGTTTCCGGGTTGTTGTTGACAATAACAACATCATATCCCATTCTTCTTAATGTCCATACACAATGAACAGATGAATAATCAAACTCGATACCCTGTCCGATCCTTATAGGACCCGAGCCCAGAACCATTACGACAGGCTTTCCGCTTCTTTCAAAGGTACGTGATTCACATATCGCATCTGTAGATGAATAGAAGTATGGTGTCTCTGCATCGAATTCGGCTCCGCAGGTATCAACCATTTTGTAAGAAAATGTATATCCCTTAACATTCTTTGCACCTGTCAAATGCATGATTGCGCTGTCTGTATAGCCTAAATGCTTAGCGTTTTCATAATCCTCATCAGAAACAAAGCCCTTATTTTCAATTTTTCTTTCAAAGTCGGCAAGCTTTTTGAGCTTATACAAAAACCATTCATCGATTTTTGTAATATCATGTATCTGCTCTACCGAAATATCATTTTTTAAAGCTTCAAAAACAGTAAATATCCTATGATCATTTTGTTCATAGAGTCTTTCTATGATTGTCTTGTCATTAAGCGGTGCAGCATTCAGAGTTTCAAGTCCGATTTCTGCTCCTCTTACAGCCTTTAGCAATGCTGCCTCAAAGCCGTTTGCAATAGCCATAACCTCACCGGTAGCCTTCATCTGCGTTCCAAGCTTTCTGCTGCTGCCTGCAAATTTATCAAACGGCCATTTAGGGAATTTGACTACTACATAGTCAAGAGTAGGTTCAAAGCACGCACAGGTCTTTCCTGTAATATCGTTTTTTATCTCATCTAATGTATATCCAAGTGCTATTTTTGTTGAAATCTTTGCTATAGGATATCCTGTTGCCTTACTTGCCAGTGCCGATGAACGCGAAACTCTCGGATTAACCTCTATGACTGCATATTCAAAGCTCTCCGGATCAAGTGCAAACTGACAATTGCATCCGCCTACTATATTCAATGCAGTGATCATATCAAGTGAGGCTGAACGAAGCATTTGATATTCCTTGTCTGCAAGGGTTAATGCCGGTGCTACGACAATACTGTCTCCGGTATGTACACCGACAGGATCTATATTTTCCATCGAGCATACAGCTATAACATTACCCAAGGAATCTCTTATCGTCTCAAATTCGATTTCCTTCCAGCCTGCAATACTTTTTTCTATAAGCACCTGGGTAATAGGAGACATATCAAGACCGGTTCTTGCGATAACCCTAAGCTCCTCCTTAGTATCTGCAATTCCTCCGCCGGAGCCTCCGAGCGTAAATGCAGGTCTTACAATAACCGGATATCCTATATCATCTGCTGCTTTCAAAGCCTCATCGACTGTTGTTGCTATTTCAGACGGTACAACCGGCTGACCGATCTGCTTCATTGTATCTCTGAACATTTCCCTGTCTTCGGCCTTATCTATAGCTTCTATATCAGAGCCCAAAAGCTTAACATTGTATTTTTCAAGTATACCGGCTTTATAAAGCTGCATTGCAATAGTAAGACCTGTTTGTCCTCCGAGTCCTGCAAGGATTCCATCCGGTCTTTCTTTTTCAATTATGCGTTCTACAGTTTCGGCATTGAGCGGCTCAAGATATATCTCATCAGCCATTGCCTTATCCGTCATTATGGTTGCGGGATTAGAGTTTACAAGTACTACATTTATCCCTTCATCCTTCAATACCCGGCAGGCCTGAGCACCGGCATAATCAAATTCTGCAGCCTGTCCGATTATGATAGGTCCGGATCCGATAACGAGTACTTTTCGGATATTTTTATCTTTTGGCATCCTTCTTCTCTCCCTCCATCATATCAATGAATCGTTTAAACAAAAATCCTGTATCCTTAGGACCTCCGCAGGCCTCCGGATGGAACTGAACCGTATAGCATTTCTTTTTCGGATACTCCATGCCCTCACAGCTCATATCATTTGCATTGTAAAATATTTCATCGCCGATACCTTTAAGGCTTTCGGCTACAACTGCGTAGCCATGATTCTGGCTTGTAATAAATGTCCTTTTGCCTTTTACTTCTCTCACCGGCTGATTGGCGCCTCTATGTCCATATTTAAGCTTTATGGTTTTTCCTCCCATGGCCAGTGCCATAAGCTGATGGCCAAGGCAAATACCAAATATAGGAACTCTTCCGATAAGCTTTCTGATCTGCTCTATACAATATGTATTTTCCTCAGGATCTCCAGGTCCGTTTGAAAGCATTATTCCATCCGGATTCAGCTTTAATATGTCATCTGCCGCTGTATCCTGCGGAACAACAATCACCTCACAATTTAAATTCTGAAGTGATCTTATTATATTATTCTTTGCTCCGTAATCTATAAGCACCACCTTATAAAGTGTCTCTTTCTTTGCCGGAAAGCTTTCAATTTTTTTACGGCTGACCCTCTCAACTACACCCTTTACAGAATATTCATCAATGGCAGCATGTATTTTTATCATATCCGCCTCATTGACTGATGAGCATATATATGCATTCATCACACCCTCTTCACGCAATATTCTTGTAAGAGCTCGTGTATCTATTCCGCAGATTCCCGGAACATCGTTGTCCTCTAAAAATCTTTCAAGAGTATACTGACATCTGAAATTTGAGGGTTCATCGCATATTTCTCTTACTATATATCCGTTTACAGCGCATTTTCCTTCAAAATCCTCTTCTATGATTCCATAGTTTCCTATAAGCGGGAAGGTCTGTATAACAATTTGTCCTGCATAGCTTGGGTCAGTAAGTGTTTCGGGATAACCCACCATGCCTGTTGTAAATACAAGCTCACCTACAGAATCTCTTTTTGAGCCAATCCTATAGCCCTCAAAAACCTGTTTGTTTCCCAATACCAAATAAGCCTTTTCCATTTATTGAATCTCCTCATGATAACTGCCTAAGCAGTCATGTAAGCTTATCTTAAAGCTTTAATCTTATCACCAATTTATAAATATGATGCTGCGGGTCCGAACAGTGCAAACACATGCATGCTTTAGCCTGTATCTGTTTTTTTACATTCTGACCCCAGTATTACAAATATACCATTTTGAAGCTATTTTAGCAATAATCCGAAAAACAAGCTGTCCTAAGCTCCCATAGAAAATTTAAAATTAAAGAAAAAATCTCTTGCATTTATACAATGCATCTGTTAAAATAACACAAGTTGTGATTTGATTATATTTAACAACACGAAAATCTACAAGGAGGTGCAACAAAATGGCAAAATGTGCAGTTTGTGGTAAAGGCGTTTATTTCGGAAATGCTGTCAGCCATTCACATAGAAGATCAAACAAAATGTGGAAGCCAAACATCAAGTCTGTAAAGGTTAAGACTGAGGGCGGTGCAAAGAAAATGTATGTTTGTACTTCCTGCCTCAGAAGCGGTGCAGTAGAACGTGCTTAATTGCTTATTAAACGGACGTATAAAAAGCAAATGCTTTTTATACGTCTTTTTTATTTTCTTTCTATTATATCGGCTGCTGCTCTAACATCCGGCTTAATTGTATTTTGTGCCTTTTGAATTCTAAGGCTTTTAAAGCAAAATTATATTGTGCTCGGCACACTTTTTAATCATATCCTCCGGCCAAAGCGAAGCCTGCACCTCTCCTACATGTGCTCTGTTCAAAAGCAGCATACAAAGTCTTGACTGTCCGATACCGCCTCCGATTGTATAAGGAAGCTCACCCTCAAGCAGCATTTTATGAAACGGAAGCTCTGCTCTTTCTTCACAGCCTGCCTTCTTCAGCTGTTCTCTTAGAGATTCCTCACTCACTCTTATTCCCATACTTGATATCTCAAGTGCTCTGTTAAGAGGCGGAAACCAGAAGAGTATATCTCCATTGAGCTGCCAATCATCATAATCAGGTGCTCGTCCATCATGCGGCTCTCCGTTTGCAAGCTTGTCTCCTATATGCATTATAAATACACAGCCGTATTTCTTGCATATGAGATTTTCTCTTTCCTTTGCACTGTATGTTGGATAAAGTTCAAGCAATTCCTCTGTAGTAACAAAGTGTATCTCCTCCGGCAGCGTTGCAACAGCCTGCGGATACTTGTACCAAACCTCATGCTCCATATGCTTGATTATCTTAAATATATGGCATACGACCTCTTTAAGCTTTTCCTCTGTTCGCTCTTCCTTATTAATTACGAGCTCCCAATCCCATTGATCAACGTATGATGAATGCAGATTGTCTAATTCCTCATCTCGTCTTATTGCATTCATATTTGTATAAAGGCCCTCGCCCGGCTTAAAGCCATAACGCTTAAGTGCCAGTCTTTTCCACTTAGCAAGCGACTGGACGACCTCTACATCCTTTCCGGGTATATCTGCAATATCAAAGCTTACGGGTCTTTCAACACCGTTAAGATTGTCATTTAAGCCTGAATCTCTTGTAACAAATAATGGTGCCGAGATACGCTCAAGATTCATTTCGTTTCCGAATTCCTTTTGAAATGTATCCCTTATATATTTTATAGCGGACTGCGTCTCGCGAACGCTTAAATGCGGATCATATCCATCCGGTAAAATTAAACCCATGATCTACCTTCTTTCATAATTATGTTGTGTAATAGCACATATTGAAAATGTTAACAAATTCGGTGGAAATTTTCAAGAAAATAAAGACAATGCAAATTTCAAAGGCTATAATGTGATATTAGGAACAGGAAATTTATAACTTAAGATTACGTTTAAAAGGATTCTTTATATGAAAAAATGTCTTCTAGTTTCCGGCGGTGAATTCTCGCCGATATCTGATATTGATAGCTATGAACTGATCATTGCATGCGATAAGGGATATGAGCACTGCCAAAAAGCAAAAATAATCCCCGATATAGTCATCGGCGATCTTGATTCATGTACTTTAAAAATTAATCCCGATACAAAAATCAAAAAGCTTAATCCCATAAAGGATGATACCGACACCATAAGCTCGGTACGATATGCTCTTTCTAAGGGATATCGTCAAATCGATATATGCTGTGCCTTCGGCGGAAGATTGGATCACAGTATCGCTAATATTCAAACGGCTGCATTTATTATGGAGCACGGAGCACGCACTTGCATTACAGGAACAGATTCTACACTTTTTTCAATACATAACGAAAGTATTTTGCTTCCCAAAAAAGAAAACTGCTATCTTTCTGTTTTTTCTCTTTCTGATGTAAGTACGGGCGTAAGCATAAAAGGAACCAAATATGAGGTAAACAATATCTCCCTTACAAATACATATCCTATCGGAACAAGCAATGAATGGATAAATGATCTTGCCATAATATCAGTTGAAAACGGAATGCTTATCGCCGTTATATCAAAAAACGTCAAAATCTCATAAAAATTAACAGGCTGCCGTATCATAACTGATACGACAGTCTGTTAAGGGAGGGTAGTTTGATGTATTTTAGGCCTGTTCGATATAATCATCGATCATTTCAAACAGTTCTTTTTCTTTTTTGATCATTTTCTTTCTTTTTTCTTTATTTCGTCTTTCGTTTTCCTTTTGGTTTAATTGCATTACAACAGATCCAAATATTGTTTTGTAGCTGATTGCGTTCTGCATAAATCTTCTCTCCTTTATTTTGAGGGTAGCGAGCCTGAGACAAGCTTTGCCTCAGGCTCTATTGAATTATGGCATTCTAAAACATTAGACACTATTTAATTTGCTTTGCGGCTTCGATTATAATTGATAAGACAACCCGCTTTTACTATCTTCTTTTCGTCATTTGTCATCTCTGATATATAAAGAGATATTTCCTTTACTTTTTCGCCTAAAATGTAAGCCTTGATATTCTTCATGTCTCCGTCAAGAGCTTCTCTTATATTAGGTACATAAATATAATCCCCAACCTCAAACTCAGGTGTTTCCTTCATCTGAAACGGAATCATTCCCCAGTTCATGACATTTGACCTGTACCTCTTGGTTGCATATTCTGTACAGATATTTGCAAGTCCTCCAAGAACTCTTTGACAGCTTGCTGCCTGCTCTCTTGCTGAACCGTCTCCCGGCTTTACACAATAGATCATGCTTCCTATTTCGATATTATTAACATCGACATCCGGTGTAAGACTCTTTATTTTCTCGTATACATTGTTTAATTCGGCCACACCCTTGCCATCCAGTCTGTTCTTTTCGAGTACAAATACCTCTTTTGCTCTTCCTACATAATTAGGATCTCTTCTCGAGAGAGCAAACTCTGCAAGTCCCAATGGATTTGATCTGTATGAGGATGTCTCTCCTGAAGGTATAAGCTCATCCGTTGTCGTTACCTTGTCCATAATTTTGGAGCAGACTCTAAGAAGAATATTGTCAGCAAGCTCCTCCATGCTTGGCCAGTCCTTTATATTAGGACCATAAACCAATTCCTGATCTTTATGGGCTGCATTGTATCCCTGATATACTCTTGCCTTATATGCCGCATCGTTAAAATTATAATCAGGAACAACATAATCATCTGCATACTTCTCAGCTGAGGTAAGAATACCTCCGTTTGCTGCTGTTGCCGCAATCGAACGTGCATCCATAAGCGCAACTGCGGACAGCTGTCCGACACCCGGCTTCGAGCCTTCTCTGTTTGGGAAATTCCTTGTAGTATGCCTTATACTGAATGCATTGTTCGCGGGTGTATCTCCTGCTCCAAAGCACGGACCGCAAAATGCTGTTTTTATATTTGCACCTGCTGCCATAAGGGCTGAAATTGCACCCTTTTCAACAAGATCCATAAATACAGGCTGTGATGAAGGATATACCGATAATGTAAACTCATCATTTCCTGTTGTAGCATTTCTTAAGATATGTGCCGCTTCCATAACATTTGTATAGTTACCGCCGGCACAGCCTGCTATAATTCCCTGCTGAACCTGAAGTCCTTTAGCTGTTATCTTATCTGTCAGACTAAAATGAACCTCCGGATTTTCGGTAATAGCTGCTGCATTTTTCTCAACCTCTCGTAATATATCTCCGAGATTTGCATTTAATTCATCTATTTCATATGTATTGCTTGGGTGGAAAGGAAGTGCAATCATCGGCTTTACTGTACTCAGATCAACATAAACCATTCCATCATAGTAGGCTACAGCTTCAGGATTAAGCTCCTCATAATCTGCTCCTCTTCCATGAAGAGTTAGGAATGCCTTTGTATCCTCGTCTGTTCTCCATACAGATGAAAGACAGGTTGTTTCTGTTGTCATAACATCTATTCCGTTACGGTAATCGGTTGTCATAGATGATACGCCAGGTCCTACAAACTCCATAACCTTATTTTTCACATATCCGTTTTTAAATACCTTACCGATTATCGCAAGTGCAATATCCTGAGGACCAACTCCCGGATTCGGCTTTCCGGTAAGATATATTCCTATTACACCTGGATAGCTTATATCATATGTATCACACAAAAGCTGCTTGACAAGCTCTCCGCCGCCTTCACCTATCGCCATGGTTCCGAGTGCGCCATATCTTGTATGTGAATCGGAACCCAATATCATCTTTTTGCAGCCTGCCATGTTTTCTCTCATATACTGATGAATAACAGCTATATGAGGCGGAACATAAATTCCTCCGTATTTTTTTGCTGCAGACAAGCCAAATACATGATCATCCTCGTTAATAGTTCCGCCAACCGCACATAATGAGTTGTGACAATTTGTAAGAACATAGGGAATTGGAAATTTTTCCATTCCCGAAGCCTTTGCAGTCTGCACGATGCCGACAAAGGTAATATCATGAGATGTCATTGCATCAAATTTGATTTTTAAATGCTCCATATCACCTGATGTGTTATGTGCCTGCATAATAGAATATGCAATAGTGCCCTTTTTAGCCTCATCCTTTTTATATATTTTATTTTCGGCCTCAGGTATTATTTCTGTTCCGTTAACAAGAAAAACACCGCCGTCATAAAGCTTTACCATTTAGATACTCCTTCATCTCTTATGCTTATTTATTCTTGATCTGATGTACAACATCCATAATCGTACCGTCACGTGCCTCTATGATTCCTACAACGCGATCCTCAAACTGAACCGGATCCGGCTCTCCAACAATTCCGTAGGCAATATCTCTAAGCTCTTCTATTGTTTTAAGAGGAATTGTATCAACGTCTTTTAACGCCTCCAAAATATCAGGTCTTGCAGGATTTACAGCCACACCATAATCAGTGACAACTACATCAACCGACTCACCAGGCGTCGTAACAGTAGTTACCTTTGTGCATATCGCCGGAATTCGTCCCTGAAGAAGCGGGCAAATAACTATCGTGCATTTAGCTCCCTGAGCTGCATCAGGATGACCTCCCTGAGCACCTGTTATCATTCCGTCCGAGCCTACAACTACATTGCAGTTAAAATTAACATCCACCTCAAGTGAGGCCAAAACAACATAATCCAATTTATTTACAAAAGCGCCCTTATTAAACGGATTGGCATATGCACCTGCACTGATTCTGAAATGATTCGGTCTGATGATGTTATTCACGGCATCAAGATCAAATGCCTGAGTATCCATAAGACATCCTATCTGTCCGGCCTCCAGCATATCGACCATAGGCTTCGTCATTCCGCCTACCGCAAATCCCATTTTTATATTACGCTCCTTCATTATCCTGCCAAGCGAGATCGCGGATGCTATTGAAGCTCCGCCTACACCTGTCTGGTACGAAAAGCCGTCTTTGAAATATGGTGTATTTACTACGACCTGAGTACAATACTCAGCCATCATAATTTTTCTGACATCGGTAGTTGGCTTCGCAGCTCCTGTGGCAATCTTTTCGGGAAGACCTATCTGATCGACAACACATACATAATCAACCTTGGTTCCCGCAACGTGTGCCGGATAGTTCGGAAACGGAACAAGACAATCTGTAACCGCAACAACCTTATTTGCATGGTTTCCGTCTACAAATGAATACGAAAGCACTCCGCAGTTGCTTTTGCCGCCTACCGCGCGGCAGTTTCCGTAATCATCACATGTAGGAGCTCCGATAAAGGATATGTCTATTGTTGTTTCTCCTGTCTGAATGGCCCTGACACGTCCGCCATGTGAACGCATTATTGCAAGTCCCTTCAGCTTGCCGTTCGATATTGCTTCTCCTATTTTTCCACGTACGCCGGAGGATTGTATTCCGGTAATAGTGCCGTCCTCTATCATAGGAACAAGCGCATCATGTGCCTTTCCAAGTGATGAAGCACATATTGTTACGTCTTTGATGCCCATTTTCTGCACTTCTGTCATGACCATATTTACAACAAGGTCTCCCTCACGGAAATGATGGTGAAAACCAAGTGTCATTCCGTCATGTGCACCGCATTTTACCAGGGCATCATGAATCGAATCAACCATCTTGCTTGTATTGTGATCCATCACAACCTTTACAATCGGTCCCTGCTTATGAAATTCCATGCCTTCTTTATAATTATTTCCCTGGAAGACTTCCTTTCCTGTCTGTTTAATAATCTCTTCAGGGATATCTCTTCCAACTGCATTGATCATCTTATAAGTCCCCCTTATATACTCCTGATGCCTTTGCCAGCTCAATAACTCGCTTTGCACCATCATAAAATGCAATATCAATCATTTTTCCGTCTACAGTAAATACACCGATTCCAAGTGCTTTTTTCTCATCGATTTCCTTAACAACCTTCTCAGAAAAAATAATCTCCTTTTCAGTAGGTGTATATATCCTATGAACAGCCTCTATCTGTCTCGGATTTATGATTGATTTTCCGTCAAATCCCATCATCTTGATCATTTTTACTTCTTTTTCAAATGCTTCCATATCGTCAAGATTTGTAAATACAGTATCAAAGCACTGAACCTTTGCGGCTCTGGCTGCGATTATCATCATTTGCCTTGCTCCAGCAAATTCAACGCCTGTACCTGATATAGTAGTCTGAAGATCCTTTGAGTAATCTCCTCCGCTTAAGGCTATTCCAAATAACCTTTCCGATGCTGTACAGATTTCAAGCGCATTCATTATTCCCATTGCAGATTCAAGTGCAGCCATTATAAGAGTTTTTCCCTCCGGGACTCCGAATTCTATCTCTGCCTTACGGATTTCCTCCTCTACAAGCTTTACGTCCCTTCCGCTCTCTGTCTTAGGAATACGTATGGAGTCAGCCCCTCCTGCAACACAGACTCTTATATCTTCCTTCCAGTAATCGGTATCAAGTCCGTTTATACGAACTACCTTCTCTACTCCGTGATAGTTGATCTCTCGAAGTGCATGATATAATGAATATCTTGCAGCATCCTTTTCCTTCTCGGCTACCGCATCTTCAAGATCGAGCATTATTGAATCCGGCTTGTATATATAAGGATCCTTAATAAGTCCCGGCTTCTGGCAGTTCAAAAACATCATTGTTCTTCTTAATCTTTTCTTGTTAGGATTGATCATCGGATCACACCTCCCCATGGCAAATCAGACGTTTTTCCGTTTGAACGATAAACAGCACACTCTACTCGTGCCTTTAAGGTACAATCAAGAGCCCCCTTATCTACAATATGGATTCTTGCATCCGTAACCTCTAATCTATCTAATGTTTCCAAAACAACCTTTTTAATCTGTCTGCCATACTGCTGTATAACACTGCTGTCAAGATCAAGTCTTATACCGTCTTTATATTCATTTGGCTCTACAGTTACCATTGCATCGCTAGATTCCAGTGTTCCTGCTACAGCCGGTTTTTCTATATTCATTTTTTATCCTCCTGATATCATTTTAATTTTACATACACAGCTTTGTATAATTGCCAAAAGGAATGATATTATACGAATAAATTATATATACCGGTAAATGCCATAATCGCCAGTACAATAAGATTGAATGCCGAAACAGCGAAAAGCTCAATAAACAATCTGTTTTGCGGAAATCTCTTTTCAGAATCCTTCTGCTGTGCTACACCGGCCATAATAAGTGCACCTGTTGTTGAAATAGGTGTATAGCCTGCTATTGTTCCTCCGATAACTACCATTGCTACAAGCGTAATACCTGATACTCCTATGCCTGCTGCAAGTCCGCCGCAAACCGGTATAAGCGTAGGAAATACGACTCCGAGACCTGAGCTGAAAAAGGACATAACACCTGCCAAAATTGCCATAATAGGTGCTGCACTGCCTTCACCCATAATTCCCTCAAGTGCATTTACAAGAATATCTACACCACCCGAAAGAGAGATAATATTCATGAGCATTCCTACTCCAAGAACCATGATTATTACGTTCCACGGAACTCCTGCTACTGCCTTTTTTTCATTTCCGCAGCCAAGGATACAAAGAATCGATCCTACTAAAAAGCCTGTAAGTCCTGCATTCCATGAAAGTGCAAGAACTCCTATTGCAAGAACCGCAAGGCCTGCTAAGGATGCCCATTGCTGCCAGGTAAATTTTGAAAGCTTTTCTGTCTCTGCTTTTTCCAAATTCTCTACTTTATTAACTCTCCAGCCCTTGTAATAGATATAAACAACAGCCGCACAAATTATTGTGGTTACAATAGTACAAAGCATGATCGGAATTGTGTCAGCAACAAGTCCCTGCTCTTCCATAAGATCTCGCACAACTGCCGCCTCAGGTGTCAATGGGCTCATTCTTCCGGCCATCGCACCCATATCTCCTATAATGGATGTCATAATCGGATTTATTCCTGCTGAAATGGAAATCGGAATTGCTATAAGCGGAATAATTGCAAGACAAGGGATAGATCCGGGTCCTACTGCACTAAGAACCATTCCGATTCCAAACATTACAAACGGAATTGTTCTTGCCGGAACCTTACTTACAATTTTTCTTGCCAAAAGCTCAAGCGTCCCGTTTCCGTTAATGATTGCAAACAGATAGGTGACTCCTGCCATCTGTATAAATAATGATGTGCTGAATCCCGAGACAACATCCTTGACTGTAAGCGTATCCGGAAATATCAATACCAGGATCATTGCAAAACCAATGCTCAAAATTCCAACATTGATATTTCTGAGGAATCCTATAACTATAGCAACTAATAATAAAACTAATGAAATAACACCTAAATTCATACCTTACTTCTCCTTATGCAAAAACGATGCAGACCGGACTTCCGGTCTTGATAATGTTAAGTGTCGGAATTAACTGTCCTGTTGACTGATCAAAGTCAAATTCGACAATCGTATCACTGTCTTCATTTGCCACATAGCATTTTCCGTTTTTTGCAAAGCAGAAAAATCTCGGCGTTTTTCCAAGGCATGAAAAGAAGCCTGTATTTTTTAAATATCCCGTAACCGGATCGATTCTATAAACTGCTATACTGTCTGTATATCTGTTTGAAACAAGTACAAATCTTCCGCTGGGATCGATCATCACCTCGCTTGCATCAGAGTAGCCTGTCACTGTTTCAGGTACCGTTGTCAGCTCCTGCAGAGCTTCAAAGCTTCCGTCCTGTTCATCAAACCTGAAATAAAGAACCTTATTTCCTTTTTCCTCACACATATAAACCCATCGGTTATTTTGATGTACTGCTGCATGTCTTGGCTCATCCCATGTTCTTGAGAAAAACTGCGCTGTCTGTGAAAGCTCTCCGGTCTCATGATTATATTTAAGTGCTCTCATCTGGCCATATCCATTGATTCGCCCTTGTGCGCATGCAAATATATAATTTTTCTTCTGATCCCAAATACATTGATGTATTGTAGATACCTTTCCGGGCTCCTTGCCCTCATAGGTATATTTAGCAATCACGTCACCCAATGAGCCGTCTGCATTTCTGTTTATCGTATAAAGTGTTCCGCCCTGCAGAGTTGCCACAATTATATGTTTATTTTCTTTATCTACTGTTATATCAACAGGATTTCTTCCGCCTATATCAATTGTGTTTAAATGCTCGAGCGTATGATCCTCTGAAATTTTATAACTGCTGATTTTGGTAAAATCACCATGGACCGAATATAAAAATTCCTTTGCGGCATCCAATGTCTGATATGATGGATTCGGCTCAGTCTCAAGACACTGAATAAGCTTCCATTCACCTGTTCTGTCGTTTACTTCATAAACGCACAATCCCTTTCCACGGGCATTTCTTTCCTTTGTGGTTCTGCACCCAACATATGCATAGCTCATGTTTTATGACCTCCTCGTTAAAAAGTTCACGAAACACAATTGTGTTTCTCATCCGCTTTTATTTGATAAGATCATATGTAATTTCTATGTAAAGATGAACTTCGTAAAACGACTAAGCGGGATATTCCATAATGGAATATCCCGCTTAGTAATAGAATTGTATTTTATTTATAAATTTATAAAGCACTATGAAGACTTGTGAGCATCTTCTTCAGTTCGCCTGCCTCCATTTGTCCTGGTGCAGATGCCTTTCCGACAGCACCGAATGTAAGAGCTGATCCAAATACTTCTCCGCAAATACGACTGATAACACCTGTTCCTGCCATAGACATTGTTATGATCGGACGATCGGCATAATTGCTTGTCATCTCATTTGTTGCTTCAAGAAGTGTAAGCACATCCTTTTTGCTTTTTGGCATAACTGCAATCTTGGGAATATCTGCCCCAAGATCCTGCATCTTACGAAGTCTGTAGATAATATCTGATTTTTCCGGTGTTTTATCAAAATCGTGATTAGATGCAACAACCTTTACTCCGTATTTATGCGCTTCTTCAACAACTGCCTTTACAGCATCATCTCCTGTAAATGCCTCCATATCAACAAGATCAACATAACCCGTAGCACTTATTTTTTGATTAAGCTCAACGTATGCCGCTGTTTCAATAGCCTTTTCTCCGCCTTCCTTTGATGTACGGAATGTAAAAAGAACAGGCATATCTCCCAATACTTCTCTTAACTGCTTTGCAGTCTCTTTTACCTTTTCAAAATCAAATATATCCTCGTACCAATCTACACGCCATTCTACAAGATCGGCACCAACAGAAAGAAGATTTTGTGCAGCCTCAAGAATTTCATCTCTTGTTTTTCCGACGATCGGAACACAAATTTTAGGGATTCCTTCTCCGAGTTTTATATTTCTAACTACTACTGGATTCATCGTAAATTCCTTTCTTAAATAAATACAGATTTACTTTGCGTCTCTTATAGCAATAGCCTCAAGTAATTTTTCACGCATGGCAGCTACAGGTGCTTCCTTGCCTGTCCATATTTCAATCTGAGCTGCTCCCTGATAAAGTGACATTCCAAGTCCGTTTAATATACGTGCTCCGGCCTCCTCTGCGTCTATCAGGAACTGGGTTTTTGTTGGATTATAGCATGCATCGAAGTAAAGCTTATCTTTAAAGAAGTATTCCTTCGGAAGCGGATCCTCTCCAATATGAACGCCCATTCCGATTCCGCTGGCATTCATAACAATTGAAGCATCCTTAACCTTTGAATAATCCCCATTAGGACAAAACTCTGCTACAGGAGCGAATTTATTATTGATATCATCAACCAATGAACGGCTGCTTTCTTCGAATACGTCTGTTATATAAATCTTTTTTGCACCATGATCAGCAAGAGCTGAACACATAGCACGTCCTGCTCCGCCGCTTCCTATACAGAAATATGTATGATCCTCAATGTTAACATTTACATCTCTTTGAAGTGATCTGATAAATCCGATTCCGTCGGTATTGTATCCGACTAATCTTCCATCTGCTGTCTTTACTACAGTATTAGTTGCGCCCATCTTTGCGCACAATGGATCAAGCTCATCAAGATACTTGAGAACCTCTACTTTATTAGGCTTTGTTACGGCAAATCCGGCAATATTCATATATCTGAGTCCCTTTACAACATCCTCGAGATGCTCACCGTTAACCTCTGTATAGAAATAAACCATATTTAATCCGGCTTCCTCATAAGCAGCATTTTGCATAAGAGCTGCAAAAGACTGTCTAAGCGGTGAACCTAATAATGTTACAAACCTTGTGTTAATATCTACATTTGCCATAACCATTTTCTCCTTCTACAAAAAAGTTCTACGATATTCAGACAATATTCACCTGATAGTATTCCTCTACATATGTAATAAATTCCATGATTGACTCACTTCTAAAGCATCTGTCAGCCATCATAAGCCATACATTTCTGCTTACAACATTGCCCTTTGTATCATATACCGGAAGCATCTGAAGTTTTTCTTCGTTTATCTTCCATTCTGATCCAAATACGAATGTTACACCTATCCCGCTTTCAACCATTTCAATGGCAATATCCGTATGTGGCACACTGTAATTGCCCTGAGGAATTTCTCCAAAGTGATTCTGCCACCATTGGTTTACCATAAGCTTTACAAGCGGATTGTAATTAGATTCAATCAATGTATGCTGTGGTATTTCCTCAAACCGCATCCCTTTTGGTGTAACCATATACATTTCTTCGTTCATCAGACATATTTTTTCTCCGATATAAGGATAATCACCACATATTATACCTATATCAAGGCTTCCGCCCGTAAGCTGCTGAATAATATTATCGCTGGTATTCGGCACCGTCTGAATCTGCAAATTATTGTATTTTTTCAGATATCCCATTAGAAGCTGCGGCATATGAATTCTTGCAAATGAATTCGGAACTCCGATCTTCAGTAAATCTTTTTTTGCCTTTCCATGAAAATGATGCTCTATTTCATTAAAGAAATCAATCATAATCTCTGCCTTTTTCAATAGATATTTTCCATCATCCGTGAAAATGACACCCTGGCTGTTTCTCTTTACTACCTCTATCCCCCATTCGTCTTCTATAGCCTTCACTCTTTTTGTAAGTGCAGACTGCGTCATATAAAGCTCATCAGCGGCCTTGCTCATGCTTTTTTTTTCATAAAGAGCTATTAAAATCTTCCAATCTATATTTTTCATTTCAAAAACTAAATCACTTCTGTTTTATATATTTTTCAACATAGTCTACGAATTCCTCAAGATACTCCGAAAGCCTTTTATTTTTGGAATAAATAAACCATGTATTTCTTGTTACATCTCTTCCGTCACTATATGTAAGAGGCATAAGGCATAAATTATATGTGTTTTCAAAATTGTCCGGAAGAAAGCAAATAGTATATCCTATACCTCGTGAAATAAGCTGCCATGCCACATCTACATAACCCACAACCATTCCGGACGGAAAACCCGTATTAAATCTATCCTTCCACCAATCACTTAATATTTCCGCTGTTCTGTCATTTGTTTTATAACCAAGATATTGCATATCCTTAAGACTTGAAAGCTCAGTCTTTTCCTTTGTTACCAAATAAGCCCTGTTTTTATCAACAAGTGTGCGGTTTACAGGTCCGTCATAGTCGCCTCTGATAAAGCCTACATCTATAGATTCATCCAGCATTTTTCTGAAAAGCACATTGCTTTGCTCGTTTATAATACTGAAATTGATATGCGGATGCTCTTTTCTGTATGCCAGCAGCAGATCGGAAAGCATATATTTACTGAACGTATATGAAGAGCCTATGATAATTTCTTTACCTGTCGTCTCCTTCATTTCCTTCAGTTCATCTTTGATCTGTTTCAAAAAATCAAGATATTTTTCTGCCTGTTTTGCAAGATAGCTGCCTTCGGGTGTAAATTCCAATCCCTTTGGTGTCCTGTTTACAATTGTTGTTTGAAGCTCCTCTTCGATATGACGGAGTCTCTTTGTAAGTGAAGGCTGTGTCATATATAAAAGGTTCGCCACCTTAGTCATATTTGGGTTTTTATGTAATTCATATAATATTTCCCAATCTGAATCTCTCATCACGGACCTCCCTGGCTTATTTTCGAAGATCCTTGACCTCTGTATGATGAAATCCAATACTACATCCTTTAATGGACCTCATTAAATAAAAGCCAAGAATTTTATTTGAGTATAACACAAATAAATTCTTGGCTTCAATAATTTACTTTCTAAGCTTTTTTATTGTATCCAACAGATAATCAGTAAACTCCTTTGCACTTGCATCCTCTGCAAATGTAGTAACAACAAGTTTTTTCTCTGTTACTGTACAAATTTCAAGTGCTTTCTCCAGCAGATTATTGCGGTCAGCATATCCAATATGTATAAGCATCTGTCCTATAGCTCTGATCAGGCTGCATGGATTTGCATATGGTCCTCTGCCATGTGAAATAAGATATGGTGCTGTTCCGTGAATAGCTTCGAACAATGCATATCTGTTTCCGATATTTGATGAACAGGCATTTCCGAGTCCGCCTGCATGCTCTGCTGCTACATCTGTTACTATATCTCCGTAAAGATTAGGCAGTACAACAACATCTATTCCCTGATTGAAATCAGGATCAAGCATTTTTGCACACATTGCATCTACGAGTCTTTCCTGAATTTCTATATCCGGATATTCCTCGCCAACCTTGCGAACAGCCTTTATAAAATTGCCGTCTACAAGCTTTACAATATTAGCCTTTGTAACCACAGTTACGTTTTTCTTTCCGTTCTTTCTGGCAAATTCAAAGGCTGCTCTGGCAATACGCTCACTTCCCTGCTTTGTCTGAACCTTAAAGTCAACAGCAAGGTCCTCATCTACCTGGATTCCCTTATCTCCCCAGATATATTCTCCTTCTATATTTTCGCGGAAGAATGTCCAATCGATATTTTTATCCGGTATCTTAATAGGTCGTACCGCTGCAAAAAGCTCAAGCTCACGTCTTAACAAGCTGTTTGCACTTATTAAATTCGGAAGTCCGTCTCCCGCTCTTGGAGTAACCATAGGTCCTTTTACCAAAACGTCACAGGCTTTAATTTCAGGAATGATATCTGATGGAAGGCTCTCCATTTTTGCTACACGATTATCTATAGTCATTCCCTCGATTACACGAATTTCTATTTTATTATCTTCTATTTCCTTTCCTACCAATTCACGCAACACCCTTAATGCCTGTTCCATAAGAATAGGTCCTACTCCATCTCCGGGCAAAATACCAATGATTGTCTTTTCTTTATTTTTAAAATCAGCAGCTTTATTTGATTCCTTCATTCTATCAATTCTTTTTGACTCATTTGAAATCAATGTGCCGAATTTTTCCTGTGCAGCTTTTACATTTTCCTGTGTTATCATAATTTCTCCTTTCCAAGTGCATTAAGTGTGCTATACAGATAAATTTAGAATTTTCTGCTTTCTGACATCCTGTAAGCGCATTATTGTTCCTTTAACTGATTTTTTAAATAGCGAAGCTGTCCGCCACTCAATACAACCTGTACCTCGTTGTCAGTAAGATCTAGGTTAACCTCAAATACAAAATCCTTTGTCACATCCTTGACCTGAACCTTTCTGGTCGGAATCTGATCTAACAGCTGTGAAATTTCAAGATCATCTCCCTCACTGATCCTGTCATAGTCATCAGGATTTGAAAATAGCATTGGTATTATTCCATGATTAACCAGATTACCTTTGTGAATACGGGCAATGCTTTTAGCTATTACACATTTAACACCGAGGTACATTGGGTTGATTGCTGCATGTTCTCTCGAAGAACCCTGTCCATAATTTTCTCCGCCTACGATAATACTTGTTCCAAGCTCCTTTGCACGGGCTGCGAAATCCGGTGCATATCTGTGATAGCAATACTGTGACATAAGCGGAATATTTGATCTCATGCTTGAAAATTCAGCGCTTGCCGGAGTTATGTCATCTGTTGATATATTGTCTCCGCCTTTAAGGCTTACCGGTGCCTTCAAATACTGCTTTGGCACATCCGGAATAGGAATAAACTTTATATTCGGTCCTCTGACAATTTCAACCTGCTTAGCTTCCTCCTTTGGAAGAGGCTTTATTATCATGTTGTCATTCTTATCATATTCTTCGGGTTCTTTGATATCTGCAAGCTTTGCAACATCCTTTCCCATGATATCCTCTGCGGTTGCAAATGTTCCCATTATAGCTGTAGCAGCAGCACTTTCAGGACTTACAAGATATATTTTTGCATTCGGGTTTCCTGCTCTGCCCTTAAAATTTCGATTTGACGTTCTAACTGCGATACCCTCTGTTGCAGGTGTCTGTCCTATTGCACAGCACGGTCCGCAGGCTATTTCAAGAAAACGTACGCCTGCATCTACCATCATATCCACATAGCCATCACGAAGAAGTGCCTTGTAGGTCTGTCTGGAATTTACAGCACAGGTACAGCTTACATTGTCATTTACCTTATGTCCTTTAAATACCAATGCGGCCTTAGCTACATCTGCGTAGCTTGTATTGGTACAGCTTCCGATAAATACCTGCTGCACCGGAAGCTTTTCAACCTCATGCATAGGCTTTACATTGTCCGGCTGATGCGGGCATGCCACTAACGGCTCCAGCTCACTTAGGTTGATATTTATTTCCTCGTCATATTCGGCATCATCGTCCGGAAGAAGCTCTACAAACTCATTCTCTCTTCCCTGTGCCTTCATAAATTTTCTGACCTGCTCATCAGCAGGGAATATCGATGTCGTAGCTCCCATTTCCGCACCCATATTTGTTATGGTAGCTCTCTGCGGAACCTCCAGGCTCTTTGCGCCCTCTCCGACATATTCGTAAACATTTCCAAGACCACCCTTTATTGTGACCTTTCGAAGCATTTCGAGAATTACCTCTTTTGCATTGACTCCCGGCTTAAGTGCTCCGGTTAAATTAACCTTTATAACTCTTGGCATTTTCAGTCTCATCGGAATTCCTGTCATAGCTGTTGCAACATCCATTCCTCCAACGCCTATACAAAGCATTCCGATTGATCCGCCATGCGGTGTATGGCTGTCACCGCCCATACTAATCTTTCCCGGCACTCCGAATCTTGCAATATGCACGCTGTGACAAATTCCGTTTCCCGGTCTTGAAACGTGTACGCCAAATTTTTTTGCCGCAGTTGTAAGATATATGTGATCATCCGGAGTTTTATGATCAACATAAAGAAGGTTGTGATCCAGATAGCTTACACTGCATTCTGTTCGAATGCGGTCCAGACCTATTGCCTCAAATGCAAGATATGTCATAACTGCATTTATATCATGTGTGAGTGTCTGGTCTACTTTAATAAAAACCTCATCACCGGCCTTCAAGCTGCCTGACACATAATGTGATTCAATAATTTTCCTCGTAATTGATTTTCCCAAAGCTTTTCTCCTCTACTGCTTTTTATGCTAAATCCATTGAAATTCTTGGTATTATCTCTCCGGTTTCTTTAATTTTTTTAATGGTTGCTGCCTCTGCCCTCTTTTTAAGCTCGGCATTTTTCAAAATTTTCTCAGCTTCATGCGGCTTTATTACAATTATTCCGTTTTCATCACCTATTATATAATCTCCGGGACAAACCTCTATATCTCCGCAAATGATCGGAACATTTAAGTTTCCATCCCTCATCTTTCCTCCGCCGCCGGGAGTAACGTCTACCGCAAATATCGGAAAGTCAACTTCTACGCAGCCCTCAATATCACGAAAAGCTCCGTCGACAACCACGCCGTTTATTCCCTTCATAGCTGCACATAGGCTTCTGTGATCTCCCCAGACAGCTCTGTTCATCGGCTTTTCAATTGATATAACAATTACATCACCCTCTTTTGCTGCCATAATAGCATCGGGTACGATTCCGCCGCCGCCATAAGGCACATATACCGTAAATGCTGTTCCTGCAATTTTCTTTTCTGTTACGGCTCTTTTTATCCTTGCTGCCATTGTTCGATAATTTCCAACACCTGCACCGTCACAAAGTTCAGGAGTTGAGTAGGCAGACAGCTTTTTCAATATGTCATTATCAATCACTGTCTTCTCCTCCTTTACACTTAGCTTACTTTTCTTTACGTTTAGCATAAACTCTTTGTGCTTCTTTTAAAAATTCTATTTGTTTATAAGCTGATTCCTAATAGGAATTGACAAATACATTCTCAAAAAACATATTTTCATGTATTGTTTTATATAAACGATACATGAGTCAAAAGTTCTTTTGATTCCAACCGATACCGGTTAAAAATTTTTTAATTACAAACAAACAGAGAATTTTTAAGAGAGGTGCAGAAAGCATGAATAATTCATTAAATGAAGAAGCCATAAATTCTAAAATCACCTTGAATGAAATGCTTGATGCTCGTGAGCAAAGAGCCTTTTTCCAGCAAAAGCTGATGTCAACATACAACAAGCCGCTTCTTTGCTTTACAATGAATATTGCAGGTCCGATAAAAAACTCCGATTTAATCAGACGTGGATTTAAAATCGGTCTTTCGAGCCTTAAGCTTCAATTAAAAAAAGTAAAAGCGGATATTTTATTCGAGGATATGTGGGACAAACCGACCGGAAATGAAGCATTCATTGTTTCTGATATCAATGCATTGCTGTTAAAAAGGCTTGCATGTGAGCTGGAGAACGAATCTCCTCTTGGACGTCTGTATGATATGGATGTTTTTGTCCCTTCGGACAACGGAATTCTCACCAAAGTCGAGCGTACCGCTCTAAATATACCCCAAAGGCACTGTCTGATTTGCAGCCGTCCGGCAAAGGAATGCTCATCAAGACGTCTTCATACTGTTGATGAGCTTGCAGAAAAAACAAAAAAAATTATAGAAGCCTCGCTTAAAGAATCTGATTCTACGATGATTGCAGAGCTTGCTTCACGTTCTCTCTTATATGAGGTAGCTGTTACACCAAAGCCCGGACTTGTTGACAGAGCAAACTCCGGAAGTCATCATGATATGAATTTTTATACCTTTTTAAACAGCTCAGCAGCTCTTTGGCCATACTTTAAGCAATGCGCCAAGCTTGGCATGGAATATACCGATAAAAGCGATTTTAAGGCTCTGTTCAGCTCACTTCGCAAAGCAGGCAAATCCGCCGAAAATCGGATGCTGCATGCTACTAACGGCATAAACACTCACAAAGGAGCTATATTTACTATGGGTATCGTATGTGCTGCCATCGGTGCCGTAAAACCGGATCTGCGATGCGATGCTTCAATAATACTTGATAAATGTGCCAAGATCACCAAAGGTGTAGTTGAATCTGATTATTCAGATATTACCTTGAACACAGCATTAACCTCCGGTCAAAAATTTTATATTAAATATGGTATTACAGGTGTAAGAGGAGAGGTTGAATCCGGACTCCCGTCTGTTCTGAATTATGGACTTCCCACACTTGAAAGGCTTCTTGATATAGGATTATCCGAGGATGATGCAGGTGCCATAGCTCTTATGGCAATTATGGCACATATGACCGATACGAACTTAATCGCAAGAAGCAGCCGTCAAACACAGCTTGACTGTATGAAAAGAGCGGAGAAATTACTAAGTAATGATACACTGCCGAAAATAGATGATATAACTGAGATGGACTATGATTTTATACGCAAAAATCTATCACCGGGCGGAAGTGCCGATCTTCTGGCAGTATGCTGGATGCTTCATTTT
>CAVBHN010000007.1:61324-71937 GCA_963595425.1 Faecalibacterium sp. CAG:74
GGCTTTTGGCAGCCGTTGTTATAAATGCCAATCCATTTACTCTGGGACATCAATATCTCATTGAAAGTGCCGCTGCAAAATGTGATTTTCTTCATGTTTTTGTTCTTAGTGAGGATGTATCTCTTATACCATTTGCGATCAGAAAAAGGCTCGTGACGGAGGGCTGTGCGCATTTGAATAATGTATATATCCATGATAGCGGACCATATATAATAAGTAATGCTACATTTCCAAGCTATTTTTTTTAAAATGAAGAAAGTGTTATAGAAAGTCATGCACTGCTCGATATTGCTGTATTTGCAAGAATCGCAGCAGCAATGAATATTTCCGTGAGATATGTAGGTGATGAGCCTAATAGTATTGTGACCGGTATATATAATTCTCTTTTATCAAAAAAGCTCCCTGAATTTGGAATCACCTGTCATATTGTTTCCAGAAAAAAAATAAACAATGTAGCGATAAGTGCCTCAACTGTTCGTCTATGTTTGAAAAATAATGATTTTAAGACTTTAAAAGATCTTGTTCCGCTAACCACGTACAATTATTTTATTTCCGATCAGGCAAAGTCTGTTATTGAATCAATCCGGTCAGCCGAAAATGTTATTCATTATTAGGTCCACTATTTAAAAAAAGGAAGTGCGGCATTATCGATTTAATGCACCACTTCCTTTTTGTATTTTTGATTAATCCTCAAAATCTATATCGCCCTTGGAATCCTTCTTCGTAAACTTGGAAATGATTCCCGGTGCCATATCAAGTATTTTTTCAAATAATCCGCCCTCATCCTTGACACTTACTATTCTTGCATTGCCGTCTGTTATAACAAGCATTGCGGAAGGATTGATCTTTGCACCCATTCCGCCGCCGCCTCTGTTCTTTTCACTGCCCTCAAAGACTCCTGCTCCGACACCAAATGATACATCAGCAAGCGGAATGATAGTTGTATTTCCGACTGTAACAGCCTCTCCAACCACTGTTTTTGTATTTAAATATCCTTCCATGCCGCCTATAAGTGCGTCAATATTTGATTTAAAATTACCGTCAGCCATTATTTTGCCTCCTTATATTTCGATTTATTATGAAAATTTTTTCTCTTTGTGTTTCTATGCTTGCCTTTATTTTTACTTCCAAGTCCCAAAATTTCTTTTATTTCAGGTACCTTTAAAAGCCTGATTATATAAACAATAAGGACTGCGACAATAAGCCTTCCAGAAAGCTTCACATCACATTCAAACCTTTTTTCATTGAAATCCGGTTCTATTTTAAGCTGCTTAGGTATCGGTATGCATAATGCACCCAGAACGCCTAAAGCCATTCCCGTATCTGCCGGATCAGGAAATCCAAATGAAATATATCCCTTAATTTTCTTTGGCAATATATGTTTTAAAAGCTTTATTACAGTTGGCTTTACTTTATCGAAAAGCTCAAAGCCGTCTTTAATTTTTTTAAGTTTAGCACATATATTGCTGAAAGTGAATCTGATTTTTTCAATCAGTCCCTTATCAGGCTTCTTATCATCTTCTTCGGCATTCTTTGTTTTTTCTTCTCCCACGGCCTCAACAGCTGCATTTAAAGACTTATCCTCCGGTATTTTATCAGCTGCCTCATCCTTTGCATCCTGTACTATTTCACCCGGCTTGATCGTCGGCTGCTTCTTTGCAGGTGTATACTCATTCTTCTTTGGATCATCCTTTTTGTCTTTTTTTAGCAGCTTATCAAGAGAAAATCCAAATAATTTTATACCCCAATCGAAGCTTTTATTTTTAAATGCAAATCGCAGTGTAAAAGCCCCAAACAGCCATTTAACCGACCCATCTGCCAAAAAATCCTCTGTTTTTTTTATTTTTGCTTTATAAACAATAGGAAAGAAAAGTATTAACGCAATTAGAGCAAGAATTACTGCCAATATAATTAATACTATAAATCCGATTGTTGATAGTATACTTAAAAACAGCTGCATTTATTCTCCCTGTATATAGGCATCACAAAACATTTTTCTGAAATCATAATCATTATATTTTTCATAGCAATCGAGAGCCATTTTGCATATCAGCTCCATTGCGGATTTTCTGCTTGATGCTATTCCGACTATAAGCGTATCCTTCCTATGCGGCAAAGCCATTTTGAACATTCTGTAAGAATATATATCAAGTTGTTCACAAGGGTTTGATGCAAGCATTATTAAATAAAGTGAAGAAATATGCTCTTTTTTTAATATTGACTCTGAGATTTTTGATATGTTTGGTTCTGTTGTCTCATCAGAATAGATTTCCTTATAAAATCTTATCATTTTAATCTCCGTATTCTAACCCTGATAATACTCCGATATAATCTGCCCTGCTGTTTCCGCTGCAGAATCCTCTCCCGGAACAGCTTGCTCAAGCACAACGGCTACAACCACGTCGTTGTTTCCTGTCTGAGTAAAGCCTATAAACCAGCTATGCACATATCCCTCTGAATTGTCATACTCTGCTGTTCCTGTTTTGCCTGCAATATTGTAAGGTAAATCCGCAAGATATGATGATGCTGTTCCGTACTGTACTACTGCCTGCATATATGTTTTAAGCTGTGCAGCATGTGAAGCATCAATAACATTTCCCAGTGATTCGGTATCCTCCGTACTTACTATATTTCCGTCATGGCTTTGTATCTGCTGAACAAATGACGGCTGAAGCATCTCTCCGTTATTATATACTGCCTGGGCAATCATTGCCATATGCATAGGTGTTACAAGCGTATCTCCCTGACCGATCGCAGTCTGCATACTGAGTCCGTCTGCTGTCGTGCTTTCAAGTGTATATCTGCTTGATGTTGAAGGCAAATCGAATGAAAAATCCGTATTGAATTTCAATTCACCTGCAGTATTTGCCAGTGCATCGGAATCCAAAAGCTCGGTTGCTATATAAGCAAATGCACAGTTGCACGAATTTGCAAATGCATCCTGAAATGATTCCTCTCCATGAACATTTCCATCTGAGCAATGTATGGTATATCCGCCCTGAGTATATTCTCCCGTGCAATTAAACGAAAAGCCGGCATCTGTGCCATACTGCTCAAGATATGCAAGAGCCGTAACAACCTTAAAGGTTGAACCCGGTTCATAAAGTCCCTGCAAGGCTCTGTTAAGGAATGGACTGCCTGATTCGTCAAGATTTAATGTTTCCCAGTCATCTGAAACAGTATTCGGATTGAAATCAGGAATGCTGACACATGCCTTTACGGCGGCTGTATTTGCATCAAGTACAATTGCCGTTCCTCTCCTTTTGTTGAGTGCATTATATGCAATCTGCTGCAGGTTCACGTCCAATGTTGTAACGACATCATCGCCATTCTTCTTTTGCGCATTCAGCTCCTTTTCAACCTGATTGATAATATCCTCATGAGATGTAAGCAGCTCATTATTTTTTGTTGCCTCAAGTCCCGCATTGCCGTAATCAGAATATCCTACAACCTGCGCAAAAAGATTGTCATACGGATAATTTCTTGTCTGGTTTCCTTCATCATCAACTGATGTGCTTGCAAGTATTGTTCCGTCGGATGCAAGAATCGATCCTCTTAATATCTGCTCTGCCTTTTGCTCGGAGCGCTTGTTATAAGGACTGTTCAGCAGCTCATCACTCTTGCTTGTCTGAAAATATATCATATAAAGAATCATTGCAAGAAATAATCCCACAAAAACATATGACGCCGCTACATAAGACCTACCACCTGAGGCTGTCCTTCGTTGCTTCCTCGAGCTTCCTTTCGAAATCTCCTCTGTCGAATTCTGATTCTGCCTCTTCTGGCTGTTCGGACGCTTTCCTATATTGTTCTGAAACGTTTCTCTGCTGTCTGTCATATCGTAATCCGTTGATTGCGGGTTCCGATTGCGCTTCCTGTCTTTCTTCATTCTCTATTCCTTCGTCTTTTCTTAGCACATACAATCCCTGAATTATTGCCAGCATAAAGATTGTGCACATTACTGAGCTTCCGCCATAGCTTATAAGAGGCAATGTAATACCTGTCATAGGAATAAACTTTGTTGTGCCTCCAACAGTAAGGAATACCTGAAATGCATATTCCGTGCCAAGTCCCAATGCAATAAGCTTGTAAAATTTATTATTGAGCTTCATTGCTATATTTACAATTACAACGTAAAGTCCCATACATAATAGTATAAGGCAGATTGCAAACAATATTCCCATTTCTTCACATATTGCAGCAAATGTAAAATCCTCCTTAACAAGAGGTATGCTCTCCGGTGAACCGTTCAAAAGTCCTGTTCCAAACCATCCGCCGGCACAAACTCCAAACAGTGCCTGAACAATCTGATAGCCTGTTCCCTGATAATCAGCAAACGGATCTCTCCAAACCTGAACTCTGACCTGAACATGTCTGAACAGCTTGTATGCCGCAAAGGAAGCTGCCGCCATTCCTCCTACTCCCAGAAATGTATATCTGAGCTTTCCTGTTGCAACACATACCATAACAATATATGCCACAAAATATATAAGTGCGGCACCGAGGTCTGTTGATATAACAAGTATGACCACATGTATTCCGGCTATTATCGTAACCTTAAATACCTGAGCAAAATCGGTTACCTCCTTCAGCATTCCGGCTATAAAGAAAACAAAGGTTATCTTTACAAATTCCGAAAACTGAAAGGTTATTCCTGCAATCGAAATTGAAAGCTTTCCGCCCCCTGAAACCTTTGCAAGGGCAAATACAGCACCTATCAAAAGTATTCCGACTATCGCAAAAAACATTCCCATGTTTTGAAGTGCCTTTACTTTTCTTATGAATACAGGAATAAATAAAGCTACAACCGTGGCAATTGCCGCGATCATAAGCTGTTTAGATGCTGTATCTATTCCGAGACGGCTTTGAATAACAAGCCCTATAGAAAGCATCATACACATTACATTCAATAAAATAAAAGAAGCTCTTTTATAAAAAATATTATAGAAGACCTGTGTCAAAATTATATAAACAACAACCGCTGCATACATAATGATCATTGCAATATTCATCGTCTGAATATATAAGGTAAAGTATGCAACAAAATTGAATACTATCATCCAGACAAGCTGATTACGCAGTCTTTTTGTTCTCGTTTCCTTATCTCTTGCAGATAATGCCCTGTAAACACCCCATGTAAACATGATCATTATAAACAATAGTAAGTATTTGGAAATTTCTACTATTATATTAACCATATATTCTCCCACGCAGTAAGCTATTCAATACCGCGTTTAAAATGTCCTCTTGTATAAGAGAAGTCCTCCTTTTGGTCATAAATCTCTTTTTGCAAAATATCATTGGCTTCATTTATGATTTTTTGTGTTTCGGCTGCATTCTCGATTGTAAACGAAAGCCTTACCGAAGCAATTCCTGCTTTATAAGCCTGCTCATAAATTGAAAACAGAGATAACGGAACAGAATTATAGATAATGTTATAGCATCTGTCGCACTCGAACAAAACAGGAAATTCGGCCTGTTTTCTGTCCTTGAGTATCATACTTCCGTATGCATGCGTACATTTACTAAAATTCTTTTTTATGCACTGTGCACTTATCATTAGCGGGATTCTTCCGTAAATGATAAGCTCGCTCCTGCTGTTGTCTCTATTGTATATTTCCGATTTATCCAGCTCTACAGGTATTGTATCGCTTATAATTCCGACCTCATTCCAGAACTCCCTGCTGTATTTATTCATGGTATACATCCCATAATCAAGAATAATTCTGTCTGAATAGCCGTTTTTTATAAGCAGTGAAGCATCCTCGAGATTTCTGACGAGAAAATCATACCCTTTCTGTGCATAATTAATAAGATTGCCTTTATAACTATCCCTCTTGCTTTCCATTCTTGATATATAAGCCAACGCTATAACAAGCTTATCCTTTGCAATAATGAGCTCATCAGCCTTCAGCTCATCAAAAAGTCTGTATGGTATATATAGTCTGTCTATATTATCTGTCTTTTTAAGAGCCTTCAGCTGCTCCTTATTTGTTATCGAAACACTTAACAAGGGCTTTGTTTTTTTATTATAAGAGCCGGTCTCTTTTGTTGATATCCTTGCATCGTTTTTTCTTTGATGCCCCTGTGATATTTTTCGTTCAAAAAGCAAAAACGCCTCACGTCTTAGATCATTTAGCTGTCCTACAGTCATAAATGCCGCTCTTTTTATGTTAATATCTATGCTGTCAAATATAAATTCAGTTCCGCCTGTCTTATTTAACTGCTTTAATACAGTTTCACTATCAAGCGGTCTTTTTAATGCCTCATCGGCCTTTTCATTGCAGCATATTTCATGTATACCGTCACTGAGTCTAAGTGATACAGATAAATCATCCTCTATAACAAAGCTGCCGTTTATATGTTTTTTTATATTGTCTTCACTTTTCCTGACAAGCTCATAGGCCTCATTTGCTCTTTTATTTCTTGATTCCGAAGCCTTGGAATTTTTAAGAGCCATCATATCACGGCCGTTATGTGCCAAAAAATAGCTTTTGCTGAATCCATCCCGGTTAAACAGCGACTCTAAAAATCTATAATCCTCCCTTGAAGCACCTTTTACTTCCATCGCCTCATAATAGCGGTCTATATATTTTTTATATACAGCTGCAACCCCGGCTGTATACTCAGGCCTTTTCATCCTGCCTTCTATTTTAAATGAAGTAATTCCGGCTTCTATGAGTCTTTGAATATCATTTACCAGGCAAATATCCTTAGTATTTAAGGCATATGCACTCGAATCCGTTGTCAATATTTTTTTTCCGTCATATACCTTATACGGCAGTCTGCACGGCTGGGCACATCTTCCTCTGTTTCCGCTTCGTCCACCGATAAAGCTGCTCATAAGACATTGTCCCGAATAGCAATAGCATAGTGCTCCGTGAACAAAGCATTCTATTTCGAGAGATGTATTTTCTCTTATTTTGCTTATCTCATATAAGGAAAGCTCTCTTGCCGGCACAACTCTTTTTACTCCGAGGCTTTCCAAAAAAGCCGCTCCCTCATATCCAGTTACAGTCATTTGAGTGCTTGCGTGTATATGCATATCCGGAAAGCATTCGCTTACTAATTTTAATATACCTACATCCTGTATTATAACAGCATCAAGGCCCTGTCTGTAATACGGAAGCAAATAATCATACAGCTCATCTGCCTCATTGTCCTTAAACAATGTATTGATCGTTAAATATATCTTTTTTTCAAACAGATGTGCCTCGTCTATTGTTCTTAACAGGGTTTCTCTGTCAAAATTGTCTGCATAAGCCCTTGCGCCAAAGCGTTCTCCTCCCAAATAAAAAGCATCTGCTCCGGCATTTAACCCGGCCCTGAATGCTTCATATGAGCCTGCAGGTGCAAGCAGCTCTACTCTTTCTGATCTATCCATTATTTTTTATATTGATTAAGCTCTTTTTTTAGTCTCTCTATCTCCATTTGTGCAGCAATGAGATCCTGCTTTACACTGTAAGCTTCTTTATCCTTTGTCTCCATCTCCTGCTGCGCTGCATCTGCCTGCTCCTTGGCCTTAAAATAATCATCTGCAAGATTTATTGCCATCATACAGCTTCTCATATCCGGAGTCATTCTTCTATATGATGTCATTGATTCCATTTCTGTTATTTTATGGTTTACAAAATTTGCAACACGCTGCAGATATTCTTCACTTTCATATCCGCCAAGCGTAATTATTTTCCCATCTATCATAACCTTAGCACTGTTTTTTGCTGCCATAGCTGCCCCTTTCGCATTTAAACTGCTATTATTCTTTAATTTCTATCCCCAAATGCTCATAAACCTTTTTTGTAACGACTCTTCCTCTCGGAGTCCGTATTATATATCCTATTTTAATAAGATAAGGTTCATATACGTCTTCAATAGTACCTACATCCTCCCCTATATAGGATGACAATGTTTCTATTCCTACAGGTCCGCCTTCAAATTGATCTATAATGGCTCTTAAAATTTTCCTGTCAAGCACATCCAGTCCAACAGAATCAACCTCAAGCAAATCAAGTGCAAGAGATGCACTTTCATAACTTATAATTCCATTGTATCTTACTTCGGCAAAGTCTCTTACCCTCTTTAACAGTCTGTTTGCAAGTCTTGGTGTTCCCCTTGACCTTCTTGCAAGCTCATTTGCACCCTCTTCGTCGATCTCGACACCAATTCTTTTTGCTGAATTTATGACTATATTTTTAAGCTCCGGAATCGAATAATATTCCATATGGTGCAATACGCCGAATCTGTCTCTAAGAGGAGCCGTAAGAAGTCCTGCTCTTGTTGTTGCTCCGATAAGAGTAAAATGCGGAAGATCAAGCCTGATAGATCTCGCTGATGAACCCTTTCCTATCATTATATCAATAGCGAAATCCTCCATTGCCGGATAAAGCACCTCCTCAACCTGTCTGTTAAGTCTGTGTATCTCGTCTATAAAGAGAATATCTCCCTCCTGAAGACCATTTAATATAGCTGCAAGCTCTCCCGGTTTTTCTATTGCCGGACCGGATGTAACCTTCATATTTGCATTCATTTCATTTGCAATAATCCCTGCCAACGTAGTCTTTCCAAGCCCCGGCGGGCCGTAAAACAACACATGATCAAGGCTGTCTCCGCGTTTTTTTGCTGCTTCTATATATATTTTTAAGGTTTCCTTCGCTTTTTGCTGACCAATATAATCCTCAAATCTAATCGGTCTTAGACTTCCTTCTATATGCTTATCCTCTTCCGTTACGGAAGTTTCTATAATACGCTTCATTTTACCTCTTCAACCTTAAAACAAGTATTTGAGTGCCTGTTTTAAAAGCTCTGACGAATCATCCGATCCATTCTCTGCCTCTGCCATCCTTGCTGCTCTTAAAGCATCCCCAGCCGCATACCCAAGTGCAACAAGTGCTTCAACCGTATCTGTTACAGCTGTGCCGTTGCTTTCTTCTCCCGACGAAAGCTTTGCTTCTATTGCCTCTCCCAAATCGAATTTATCCTTCAATTCGATAAGTATCTTTTGCGCTGTTTTTTTTCCGATTCCGGGAGCCCTCGAGATTTTCGCACTATCAGATGAAATAACAGCAAATCTAAGGTCATCCGCACTCATAACAGATAGTATATTCATTGCCGCCTTAGGACCTACACCGCTTACATTTATAAGCCTTTTGTATACGTCGAGCTCATCCCTGCTCTTAAATCCAAAAAGCGTTATGCTGTCTTCACGGACATTCATATATGTATATATCTTAAGTTCATCTCCGTAATCTATTTCATTCAGAAAAAGAGACGATATAAATATTCTGAATCCGACACCATCTCTGTCAAGAAATATAGAATCCTCAAATATTTCCTCAACAGTGCCTTTAATATATCCTATCATTTAAGCTCCATTAAAAAAGACTTTTGTTCTTGTTATAAAATCCTCTGCAAGCAGGCTTGCATCTGTTTTGGATCTTTTAATTCCAAGTGATACCGGATGTTTTGATCTTTTGACCCTGGTATCATATCATGGTATTATAACAAATATAGATTCTTACTGCAATCGAGGTTTTTATGCTGATAGAAAAAGACATACCAATAGACAATCCGCTTTATTATAAAAATCTGACCGAAAAAACTCTTTGCTTTGATATAGAGACAACCGGTCTCAATCGCAAATTCAGTCATATTACCGTTATAGGAACCGGATATATAAATGATGGCTGTATCAAATTCAGGCAATGGATGCTCGAAAAGCCTTCTGAGGAGAAAAATCTGCTTGTTGAATTTTCAGAATATCTTAAAGGTTTTGATTCATTGCTTCAATTTAACGGAAATGCCTTTGATATTCCTTATGTAACCGAACGATGCAGACAAAATTCGCTATCAGATCCTTTTTCTCATATGTACAGTATCGATCTTTATAAAAATGCAAAAAAGCTTAAAAACATTTTAAGGCTTGAAAATTGCAGGCAGAAATCCTTCGAAAAAATATTTAACATTAACAGAAAAGATCAGATTTCCGGTCGCGATTGTATATATGCATACAATGACTATCTGAAATATAAGGATTCAAACGCATTAAATGCCCTGCTTCTTCACAACGAAGAGGATGTTACCGGATTGTTAAGGCTTAGCTCTCTATGTTCATTTGACAACATAAAAAATACGCTTATACAATCATCAATAAAGCTGTTGCCTGCAAATAACAGTCAGTATAATATTTCCTTTATGCTTTCGGATGCAATTCCATTTGAAATAAATACCTCTGATTTATCATATGAGCTTAAGCTGTCAGATAACAACGGTCTTCTTTTATTAAACGGCATTAATGATACCAAAAAATATTTCTTTGACAATTACAAGGATTATTTTTATCTTCCGCTTGAGGATACGGCAATCCATAAAAGCGTTGGAATTTATGTAGACAGCGATCACAGACTCAAGGCTACAAAGAAAACCTGCTATGAAAAAAGCACAGATACCTTCTTCTTTGAACCCACAGGCATCATAAAGCCTGCCTTTAAGGATTCCTCTCGTTCAAGGGAGCTTTGGATTAATAAAAAAAGCCTGGTTACCGCAACCAATGAAAAACTTTTTCAGCTGCTTCAAGGCTATCTTTCATATATCTTTGGATAACACGACTTTATATT
>CAVBHN010000008.1:0-69031 GCA_963595425.1 Faecalibacterium sp. CAG:74
CAATATAACTGCGACTTCTCACCATAGTGCTACCTCCTTGACTTGTCATCTTGATCACTAATGATAATCGACTATTTCCAAAATGTTCGCTATTTGGATTTCGTCGCCATTCTTCTCGAATACCAATCTGTATGGATGAACCAAATCCACCGCATATTGTCCTTTACGATTCTGCGTAAGAGGATGACATCATCCAATATGGAACTGAATCATCATTTCAACAGTGTCTGCCGCGCCAATTTCATCTATACGCTGATGTATTTTCCGTAGGTTCTCTCTGCAGCTTTGGCATCTGTACAAACCTTTTTGATTTTGTTGTTTTTGTACGTGATATCCAAGCCATCACCTCTCTTTCGGATTTACCTTTGAGGTAAATATATGATAACACGGATATCCCGCTTCGTCAAGGTGCTAATTTACCTCAGAGGTAAATTGCCATTATGATATCAAAGTCAAAAAGCCCAAAATCTGGTATAAGTATGCTTGCCCTTAAGCTCGTGAATCAGTGCAACATAAGCTATTATTTCAATATCTCATATTCTATCCTTTAATTTGGAATACAGAAATCCGATATATCGTTCTCTCCAAACCATAGTAAGTAAGAGCCTCTTGAAAAGTGCACCCATTTTTTATTGCGAAGGTTTTAAGCCTCGCTTTTACAGAATCAGCATTCATTATATAAGCACCTCCAAATAAGTTCTTACTACTTTCTCGCATCGAAGGAGTTTTGCATAAGAATAAAGCCTGTCAATTTGCCTGTCCTTCCGTTTCAGGTAGTTTTTAAGCACCTCAGATATTTCCTTAATTCCAACCTTGTTCCTGTAATTTGCATTATGAGAATTTTCAGGATGGAACTGTAAAATGCATTGAGGAAGAGATACCGTTTGAGCTACCGGAGGGGTGGGCGTGGAGCCGACTAATATCATTATCATCAATAATAACCGATGGCGAACATAAGACTCCTCGACGAATAAATGAATTTCAGGGTTACTATCTTTTGTCTGCAAGAAACATTCAAAACGGCTTTTTGTCATTCTTTTGAAGCCTATGTATTATATCATTCTCTCCTGCTCTGATTTTTCTCTTGCTATTAACGATATAACAAATCCAAAGACTGTAACCCCCAAAATAAACAGCATACTGATAAGGTGATTGCCGTTAAATGCCGTATTGATCACAGAAAGCATGATTATACCGCCCATATTTCCTATCCACTGCATGAGGCTTCCCGTAGTTCCCTCCGACACGGGATATCCGGATTCACATCCGTATACCAGACCGACCGGCATAACTCCGTTGCACGAAAAGCCATATAAAGCAGCTGCTGCAAACAGCAAGCCCGGTATATGCAGGCACATAAAAAGCACAAGTCCTACAGCAGACAATGCCATACACAATCTGATGCTCGGCAGACGTCTTCTTCCATTATTGTGATCCGTATAAAGTGTTATCAGGATGGTTCCGCTGATTCCAAGTATAGAGATGACCATTCCGAAGGTTGCTATAAATATAGAATCAAACCTTCCGCCATTAAGATAATTCATAAATGGCTCGATAAATGTCGTAAATGCAAGACTGCCTCCGTTTAATGCCAGATAGATCAGCATTCCAAGTATGAAATTTTTATTCTTTACCAATCTTTTTATTCCGTCTCTGTAATTATCTCTTACCATCAGCTTTTCATCGCAAGGTGGAAGCTTCGGTGCTTCGGATGCTGCTGTTATAAAAAATATTGCGGCTATTACTGCCATTATTCCGTATATTTTCAAAACCGAAGGTATATCAAGTCCAAATGTTTTTTGAACCCATGGAAACCCCAGCTGTGAAACCATTGCTCCTACAGTCACCGTACAAACACAAAATCCGTTTGCCAGCCCACGCTCCTTAGGCGGAAACCACTTTGAGGTCATAAGTCCCATAGCATTTAATATGAATGGCTGCGCACATGCCATGCCTACCGTACATATAAGCACTGCCGAATAACCTGTGCCAAAAATACCTCTTGCAACCGCACACACTGCCATAAGCACCGATGCGATTGACATAGCCTTATACCATCCGATTACAGAAAAAATCGCACTTGCAGGAATAGATAATATTAGCATTCCTGTCATTATTACTATCGACAAAAGGCTGACCGAAGCCTCTCCGCTTACTCTGTCAGAAAATCCATAAAATTTCCATGCCTGTGTCGTAACCGAAAAAAAAGTCGCCCACAGGCTTTGCATTACTATATTCACGCACATATAGGTAGCCAATACAAGCCACCTTCGTGAATATATCCTATACTCTACACCACCACTCATTTTTTTCATTCCTTTTTATAATTTATACATTAATTAAAAACACCTTTAAAAATCAACTGCTCAGGGATGCTTTATTAACAAAAATATAACGATACCAGGATCAAAATATTTTTGGGCCACAACATCATATAACTAAGTTATAGTACGAATCATAAATAACAACAGTAATTTTAGTATCAATAAATATAACAATAGTATTGGATATTTATAATTATTGTTATATCCAAAGAACATATATTCAATGCCGTCTATGTTTCCTGTCACTTCGTCAATTAATTTTAAAATTTTTTTACATTACACTTTCAAGTGGCTCTTGTATGATATAGCTGATTTGAAGCACCTATAACAGCTTTCTGTATATTGCTTCTGCCTCCTTTGCTGTAATATTACAAGGATTTGTCTTCATACAATTATCCCTTAACGCAGCTGCAGCCATATCGGGAATATCTGTCTCAAATTCTTTTCTGTCTATACCAAGCTCTGTAATTTTTTCGGGAATATTCACTCTTTTTTGAAGCCTTCGGATCCTGTTTACAAGCACAAGCAAGCCTGATGCCTCATTGCCTTTGCAAATTCCAAGGATATTTGCAAGCTCTATATAACGATTTGGTTCTTTTTTCCCGTTTGCCATGATCACATGTGAAAGAAGCATTGCATTGCATCTGCCGTGTGATATATGAAATCTTGCACCAAGTGAATGTGCCATAGCATGACACAATCCAAGAGAAGCACTGTTAAATGCTATTCCGGCCATACATGAAGCATTGTGTATATGCTCTCTTGCCTTGCTGTCATCTCCATGCTTAACAGCCTCCTCTAAATTTTGAAAGATTATTCTGGCAGCCTTTTCCGCAAAAGCATCGCTGAAATCACAATGCTTTGTTGATACAAAGGCCTCGATTGCATGCGTGAGTACATCCATTCCCGTATCTGCCGTAATAGCTGCGGGAACGCTCATCACAAGAGACGGATCAAGAAGTGCTACATCCGGCAGCATTTTATCATCTATCAGAGGATATTTTGTCATGCTCTCCTTATCGGTAATCACGGAAAAGGATGTCATCTCGCTTCCTGTTCCGCTTGTTGTGGGAATTGCAATAAGCCCAATATGCACAGACTCTTTATTTTGATTTTCAATCATGTAGCGAACAGCCTTTGCGGTATCAATAACCGAGCCGCCGCCCATAGCGATAACAGTATCTGCTCTAAGCTCAAGCATTTTGCTTATGCCGCATGATACGGTATGAATGTCCGGATCAGGATGAATATCCGAAAATATATCATAAGTAATATTTCTGTCTTTAAGAATCCTCTCTATCCTGTCAGTCATGCCCTGTGAGCGAATAAAATCATCACAAAATACAGCTGTCCTTTTCATCGGATAATCCCCAAGATACAAAAGTGCCTTTTCTCCCATATGGATATCTGTATTGATTTTGAAATTTTCCATAGCTGCTACTCCTTTATTTCAAGAGAATCGATTATTCCCACGATCACAGCATCTACAGGAACCGATAAATCTCCCATTGCTGCTCTTGCTGTGCTTCCGTTTACAACAAGCACCTGCTCTCCTATGCCGGCTCCTACTATATCGGCAGCAACAAAGCACTCTTTGTTTTGAAACGTACCGTGCTCATCGGCTCTTCTTACAATCATCATTTTCTTGCCTGTAAGAGATTCTTCTTTTTTTGTGGCCCATACATTTCCCACAACCTGACAAATCAACATGAACAAACCTCCTTGTCATCTGCATCAGACTGGCTATTAATTTATTCAATCCTTCAAATATTCCAGCAGCTCGTCTACTCCTTCACCTGTATATCCGCTTACAAAAAATATTTTTTTGGCACCCGCCATGTGAAGCTTGCATTTGGCATTCTCCAGCTGCTCTTTATTTGCAAGATCCAGCTTTGTTACAACACCGATGACGTCCTTTGCAAATGAACCCGCATAGCATGGCGGATATTTGCATCTTACATCAAGCGGATCCTGAAGCAGAACAACCACCTCGGCATCAGCTGAGGTAGTCATAAGTGCTCCAAGCATCTGCCTTCTTTCCAGATACTCTCCCGGTGTATCCAAAATACATTTTCCTCTTATTTCAACTGCCTGCGTTTTTTCATATCTAACCTGCTGACCCAAAAGCATCTGGCTTAGGGTCGTTTTTCCCGCACCTATTGTGCCGATCATTATCAAACTTTTCATCTTAGCTCGCCGTTATCTGTGTTGGTGTAAATTTCATCTGGTCACATAATACCCGCATTACATTCTGCATTGCCTCCTGTACTGCGGCCACATCTCCCGATATAAGCAATGAACCGCTGAAACGGTCCACAAAGCCTATTTTTACCTCTGAGGCTTTGCTTGCAACGTCTGCCGCAATGATAGCTGCTTCACTCGGAGTAATCGTAAAAATTCCGATTGCTCCCTTCACATCTAAAACTCCCAGCTTCTGATACAGATCCTCCACGGGATTCGGTATTACATGCGCAAGTGTTATCTGCCTTCCGGGTACAAATTCCTGAATAATTCTTTCCTTATCATGAAATGCCATTGCTTACTGCCTCCCTTTTCTTTTTTCGGATAGCTTCATTTAATAAACGCATCCTTAAGCTGCATAGATGGCGATGCTATAGCCTCTCCGTCTATAAATGCCCCTCTTTTCTTAGCAGCCTGTATGCCTGCCTCAAGGCCCGCATCTACAGCTGATATATCTCCGGTAAAAACAAAATAGGCCTTCCCGCCTATACCGCCTCCAAGCCTTATGACAACCGCATCAAGCTGTGCAGCCTTTAAAACTGTATCTGCCGCCTCAAGCATAACTGAAATCGTACGGACCTCAAGAATTCCGAGAGCATTTATATCAATTTCAAAGCTTCTCTTTCTCATTGCCTCAAACAGCTTTTCATGTATATTCGGAATAACGGATGAATCAATCAAAAATCCATCCGCGGCCTCTATTCCTTTTTCAATTGCTGTTTCCACGGCTGCTACATCACCCAAAATAACAATCTCATACTTTCCGGGACAGATCTGCACTGCTGTGTAAAGCTCCACATCCGAAGCCTTAAGTACGATGTCTGCGGCATATATTCCTCTTGCAATGCTTTTAATTTCAAGTAATCCTATTGCTTTATTCATCTCCTAAGGCCTTCTCCTTATCCTTATAAAATCCTCCACTCCACTTGCACATCATGATATGAACGGCACTTGACATTCGATTTAATATCTCTATGATATCCGTTCTCTGATTTATGCCATCCTGCAAAAACGCCTCTACGGCTGCAAGCTCTGTTTCCCTTACCGAGGTTCGAATAAGGTTCAGCCATGCGTATCCCTGCCCCTTTGTCATATCCGGAAGTTCCATGACATTCACGTGATAATATTTATCCGAGTGATGTGAATGCTCTCTCAGCTCATCCCTTGTAAGTCCTATAATCGTTTCTATTTTTATCTCGTTTTGCATCAGTTCACAGCGCATAAGCTCTCTTGAAACTGTCAAAAGCTCACCAAGCTCATTTATAAGTCCTTCACATCTGCTTTCCTTATATACAACCGTCTGTGCAGTAATTATTTCGGCCTGCAGCCTGTCAAGCTTTCCGCGATACCTTATTATAGCCGCGTCCTTTCTTACAAGCTGATTTCCATATATATGTGTCATATATTCTGGCTTTTTGTCATAATAATCACCTATAATATAATCTCGGTAGCCATGCTTATTTTCGCATTTTGTCGGCCGATTCTTTTCTGTATCTACCTGAATCAGACATCGATTCAGATAATCCTTTGCTGCAGGTGAAAGAATCCTTCCATTGGGAATATAGTAGACAGAAGGCTTCTTATCCTTCACAGTCTGTTTTATCTCATCTGCTGATATCAATTTCAAAGCCGCTGCCTCCTGTTTTCTTTTTTTCTCAATTCAAAAGCTGTATTTTCATACTGTGGCATCTTGCAAAATCTCTTGCAAGAGACGAAACGATGCTCCCTTTATCCACAAGCACCTCTCTTACATCCTCGTTGAAAAGCTCCTGCATAAGGTCCTCCGTAATAAAATGCTTTGATAGTCTCTTTTGCTGCAGCTCGTCAGACTGCGTTTTTAAAGGAGGCTTAATACCTGATGGTCTTTCCTCTTTATTTCCAGGTTTTCCGCCCTTTGGTATAAGTATTGCCCGATCATTATTTTTATAAAGACAAGCATTCATCTCATCAAAATCGATATGCATTTCAAGCTCATGTCCCTCTCCGGCACGAACCGGCACATCTCTAAAAGTAATCGGTCTTTGCGTCTGCATAATAACATCAACGAGATCTCCGTCCTTTACACCTGCTGCCTTAGCTGCTGCTTCTGACATATGAACATGGTTTTTGGCAATTATCAGGCTCTTTGAAAGCTTTATACACGCATCATTGCTCGCTACCATAATGTCCGATGCATCCTCTAAATGTCCGGATAAGGCAACAGGTGCCTCAACTCCCAGCATTCTTGCATCTGAGTAAGACACCTCTACCTGCGCATGCTCCCTTACAGGACCCAAAACCGCTACATTTTGAAGTACATGCTTTGGTCCGATTATTGTGACTCTTTCCTCGCAGACAAACTGTCCGGGCTGTGAAAGATCTCTTTTTCGTACAAGCTCATGACCTTTTCCAAATAAAATATCAACATCCTGCCGGCTCAAATGTACATGCCTTCCGGATACACCGACCGGAATATCATATTCCTTAGGCTGAATGCTCTCCTTTGAATCTGACAGACAGCGATGGACAACTGAGGCTATGATCTCCTCCAGTTTTTTTTCATCCATATATTAATTCCCGCCTTTTTTTATTACTCAGCTCCCTGAAGAGTCGGAAGAATATATTCTACTTCATTGTGCGGTCTCGGGATTACGTGTACCGATACAAGCTCGCCTACCTTGTCTGCCGCAGCTCCGCCTGCCTCTGTTGCTGCCTTTACAGCACCTACATCACCTCTTACCAGTACGGTTACAAGACCTCCTCCGACATGTACCTTGCCTATAAGTCTTACATTTGCAGCTTTAACCATTGCATCTGCTGCCTCAATTGATCCTACTAATCCTTTTGTTTCCACCATACCTAATGCTTCTGTAATGTTTGCCATGATAAATCTCTCCTTTTTGAAATATATATTAAAATTTAATTGCTGCCATTTTATTTGTTTAAACCCTGTTGGGATATTTTATGAAGCTGACTGAGCTAAAGCCTTCAAAACCTCACGTGTTATAAGCTCTATATCTTCTTTGGATACATCCTCCGTGCTGCATCCGCATGTCGGATTCATTGCACGTATATCCTCCATATCCCGAATTCCATAAGCAACTCTTCTTATATTTATAAGGTTCATAGGTCCTACATTGTCAGAGGTTGCGCTTCCGCCGACCGCACCGCAGCCAAGTGTAAGTGCCGGAGCAAGTCCGGTAACTGCGCCGACGCCTCCTAATGAGGCAATCGTATTTACCAGTATTCGCGATACAGGCTTTTTCCGTCCGAATGCACTTACCACCTCCTCGTTTTTGGTATGAATCGACATAGTATGTCCGGTACCCTCATTTTCGAGAAGCCGTATGGACAGCTCGCAGGCCTCGTCGCAATTCTCTACGGTAAAAAATGCCAGAATCGGGCAAAGCTTTTCTCTTGAATATGGATGGGTTTTCCCTATCCCTGTGTGCTCTGTGACAAGCACAAGGGTATCGGATGGGATATCAATCCCGGCCATCTCGGCAATTCTTAAAGCACTTCTTCCAACAATCTTAGGATTCATCGTGTTGTTTGCTCTCATGATGAACCGACTTACCCTTTTGCTTTCCTCTTCATTCATAAAGTAGCATTTCTGCTTCTTCATCTCTTCAATAAGCGCATCCTTAATGCAGCTTTCGACAATAACAGACTGCTCCGATGCACATATTGTTCCATTGTCAAATGTCTTGCTCTGTACAATCCTCTTTACAGCCAAAGGAATATCCGCTGACCTTTCAACAAACGCCGGTCCGTTTCCGGGACCGACTCCAAGAGCCGGATTTCCTGAGCTGTATGCCGCATGAACCATAGCTTCTCCGCCTGTGGCAAGTATGATTCCCGTGTCCTTACTCTTCATCAGCTCCTGCGTTGCAGCTGCTGTAGGTGTTTCAACAACCTGAACGATATCTTTTGGTGCTCCTGCCTTATCTGCAGCCTCCCTTATAACTCTTACAGTAGCCAAAATGCTTTCAAATGCCCCCGGATGCGGTGATATGATGATTGCATTTCCTGCCTTTAAGGAAATCAAGGTTTTGTACATGACCGTCGATGTAGGATTTGTAGACGGAATCAATGCCACAACAACTCCCACAGGAACTGCAATCTCTGTTACCTTTTTTTCTTTATCCTCATACAATACGCCTACGGTTTTCATATCCTTAATGGCTTCATATACGATTCGGCTTCCCAGGAGATTTTTCAAAACCTTATCCTCCCATTTGCCAAATCCCGTTTCCTCCGCAGCCTTTTTTGCAAGCGGCTCCGCTTCAGCCTCACATGCCTTTGCGATACTGCTTACAAGGCTGTCAATCTGTTCCTGACTGTATAAGGCAAGCTCCTTTTGTGCCTTCTTTGCATTTTGGATCAGATTTCTTGCTTCCTGAATAGACTGCAAATCTCTGTCATACTCCATAACATTCCTCCGTTTTCTGCTGCCGACAGCTTATATTTGTCTAAATTTGATAGGCCGGTCAGCAATTTCCTCTATTTTCGATGCAAAAGCCTCACATGCTGCATTACATGCCGCCTGATCTCCCGTTAAAAGTCCGCCGGCAAAATTTGTTTCTGTAGGCGGTCCGTAAAAAACTCTCATGCTTACATCTGCAGCCTTCAGTGCCGCATCAAGTCCGCAGATTGCTTCATTTGGCGGTGCGATAAGATATGCAAGAGCTTTTCCCTCTCCTATACGTGCCTTTCTTGAAAGATAGCTTCCGCTTCTCGAAATACAATGAGCAAAATAAACAATACTGTCATCTGCATTTGCGCTTCGAAATGCCGCCACATTTGTATATTCCTCAAAGCTGTTAAGTCCTTCCTCTATCTGCGTCGGATCTCTTCCTGCGAGAATCCCTATAAACTCACCCGCAAGGGCTGTCCCGGCATTTTTATATCCGGCATACATAGATCTGGCATATAAAACCTTAACATCCGCCTTCTTTGTAGCCTCGTCCAAGGCAGCATAGCTGACATCATCACAATCAGTACTCACAATCCCAAGGCTGAAGTAATCCTTCGGAGCTTTCAAAGCCTTTAAAAGCTCGGCATTTGCATTTGGAATTACCTGCATACTCAATATGTTTGTTTTGATGGCATCACCCTTCAACCCTTTTTCTCCTTTACAGCTGCAGCTCTACGCCGCTTTTCTTTCGCTCAAGCATAATCTTTATAAGCTGAGCAATATGTGCTCCTGCTTCTACTGCCGGGATTCCGCCGCTATGTATATTCGAAACAACGGTTCGTCTCGATTCCGGCATTCCAACGCTTGCACGATATGAAATATATGCACTCATGCTGTTTGCCGTTGCAAGTCCCGGACGCTCACCTATAAGCACACATGTAACCTCAGCATCCAAAAGCTCAGATATAACATCCATTGTCGGAACACGTCCAAAGCGTACATAAAAGGGTGTTCCCGTATCTATGCCTAAGTCCTCAAGTCCATCCATCAGTGACGGAAGTATATCTCTTGCATTTGCCTCTATTGCCTGACTGCTAAGGCCGTCGGACAGATAAATCTGAACAGTCGGGCTTTTTTTGCATTTTGAAAGCAGCTCCTTTTTTGCCTCATCCCCAAGCTTTCTTCCCAGATCCGGCCTTGTAAGATGCTCATTTCGACTTTGACACATAGACTGAATTCCAAACAATCCCATTTCATCAAGAAGGCTCTGATCCACATCACGAAATACAGCATCCCTTGCTCCGGCATGATCCGCACGAAGCGTCAGATAAGTAAGTGTTCGAAGCCTTGCTCCTGCCTTTCCCACTCCGATTCGTGCTGGAGTTTTGGTCTTCATCTGCTTCATCATTTCAGGATTTTCCATATGTTTAAGGGTTATCCTCTGCTTGTTTTCTCTGCTTGTCAGATCCAAAAGCACTTCATTCTTATCATCATTTTGCACAGGAGGATCTGTTTTCTCCTTAATTTCGTCACGGTTCTTTAGATTATTAAGAACGGCCTTTACTATTTCCTCGATTCTTTGCTGATCAAGCATTTCTTTACCTCCATTTAGAAGTAAAAATAGTCGGATCTCCGGCTATATCCGTCAGTTTTCCGTTTTCCATAATTCCCATTTTTTCAAGCCACTGTTCATATTCGCGGATCGGATGAAGTCCCAAAATCTCACGGACTGCCGCCGAATCATGATAAGCATTGCTCTGATAATTAAGCATGACATCATCACTTGCAGGAACTCCTATAACATAATTGCATCCGGCTGATGCAAGCATAAGCGTAAGCATTTCCAAATCGTTCTGATCTGCCTGCATATGATTGGTATAGCAGCAGTCACAGCCCATAGGCAGTCCTGTCAGCTTTGCCATAAAATGATCCTCAAGTCCTGCCCTTATAACCTGCTTGCTGTCATAAAGATATTCGGGTCCTATAAAGCCTACAACTGTATTTACCATAAACGGATGAAACGGCTTGGCAAATGCATAGCATCGTGCCTCCATTGTCAGCTGATCCGCTCCGTAGTGCGCATTTGACGAAAGCTCGGAGCCCTGTCCCGTTTCAAAATAAAAATGATCGGGTCCCTTGGCCGTTCCCTTCTGCTTCATAAGCTCATCTGCTTGCCTTATTGTATCTGTAGTAAATCCAAAGGCCTCATTGCCCTTTTGTGAGCCTGCTATGCTCTGAAATATAATATCGGCAGGTGCTCCCTGCTTTATAGCCTCCATTTGGGTTGTTACATGGGCAAGCACACAGATCTGTGTAGGAATCTCAAATTGTCGTTTTACCTCGTCAAAGCGTCTCAGGACCTCACCGCAGCTGCCCGCTGTATCATTTACGGGATTTAATCCGATCAGGGTATCACCGCAGCCGTAGCTTAATCCCTCAAAAAGTGAGGCTGTTATTCCTTCAACATCATCTGTAGGATGATTTGGCTGAAGACGTGTAGAAAAGGTTCCTCTCATTCCTGCCGTAGTGTTGCAGGTTGTAACAATGCGTATCTTATTGGACGCATAAATAAGATCCAGATTTGACATAAGCTTTGCTGCTCCGGCAATGACCTCTGCCGTAAGTCCTTTGCTGATACGCTTTAGATCCTCTTCACTTGTATTGATATCAAGGATCCATTCTCGAAACTCTCCCATTGACATATTACGGATGGATTCGTATATCTTTTCATCTACGCCATCCTGATCCAATCTGGTTACATCATCGATCTCGTAATCAACTGCCGGATGATTTCGAAGATCCTGAACCTGCATATTAGCAAGCACCTGCTTTGCTGCAATTCGCTCACTGTCGCTTGATGCCGCAACACCGGCAAGAACATCACCGGATTTCAATTCGTTGGCCTTTGCCATTACCTCCTTAACCGATGAAAACTCATATGTTCGTCCTGCCAATCTTGTCTTTAAGATCACGTCTCTCCCTCCTAACCAAATATCAATGTTTTAACAACAACGGGAATAACAAGTCCGTTCATAAGCGGCTTGCCAAAATCTATATAATCACCGGATACTGCATGTATTCCATCAATGCACACCAGTCCTCTTTTCCCCTTAAGTACTCTTGAAATAGCCATTCCCAATGATTTTCCGAAATCATCTCGACAAATGATAAGAAGAGGCTTCCCATCAGGCAGAATTTCAGACATTCTTGCAAAGGCATCCGCCATCTGAATAATCTGCTTATAAGACGGACTTACTATATGCGACAATATAAATGCAATATTATCTGCACTGCTTTGCTCAAAATACCATTTGGCCTCATTTTCGTAGTCATATTCATTTCCCGTGAGCAGCTTTTCCTCTGCCTGCCTTGCTGCTACATATGCCGGAATATTTTTCAAAGGAAATATATTGTTATCTGTAAATGTTATCGTGCTTCCGCTGACAGATGTCGTATATGATCCTGCTCCTATAACAGTCGCCTGTATCGTTTCAGCCGAGGATATAACCTTTACTCTATCAAGCCAGCTGCTCTCTCTTATGCTGTCAGCCAAAAGCACTCCTATATCCTGATAGCACAGATAATCCTCTCTCGGATGATAAATCAAATCTGCCACCCCGCCCGAAAAGGAAATTGCATCTATTCTGTCAGGCAGCTTAATATGGCTGCTTTCACTTGTCCTGCTTTCTTCGCAGGCCTTGGTTTCTTTTTTAAGTCCTATGCTCTCACCAAGGATCTGTGCCATCCTGTCTGTAATTTTTTTTATTTTATGAATATCAAATAAATCACCAAGTTTTAGATCCGCTCCGGTTTCTTCAATAATGTGCTTCAGCCTTTTGCTTATATAGCAAACCCTGTTGTCCTCAAATCGTATAAGTCTTCCGCCTATATCAAAGCATCCTCTTTCAGCCAACTCTCCATTCCTAAATATTGCTATATTTGAGGTGCCTCCTCCGACATCTATGTTTACAACAGTCATAGCATTTTCCTCTGAATAGGCCTGAGCACCTGAACCCTTTCCCGCAATCACGGATTCCAGATCGGGTCCGGCACTTGCTACCACAAATTCACCGGCAAGCCTGCTCATTTCATTTGTTACAAGCCTTGCATTTTCCTTCCTTGAGGATTCTCCCGTGATGATAACGGCGCCTGTCTGCACATCTGCCGGCAAAATTCCTGCCTTCTCATATTCCGTGCTTATGATTTCTTCAACCTTTTTTATATCGATTCTCTCACTGCCATCCTGTGGTGTCTGGTAAATAGGACTGCGGTATATTATTTTTTTGTCGGTAATATCCACATGCGGAACCGTAAAATAAGAAGCAGTATTCTGTACTGAAAGCTTGCTTACAATCATGCTGGTAGTGGATGTTCCTATATCAATTCCAACACTGAGTATTTCTTCCTTCATTATAAAATTCCCCCTTCTTATCGGTCCGGTTTGATTTTTTCCATAAAATGGATGCATTAGCATAGCGCCCATCCGCTGCTGCAATGCATCCATTTTTCCTAATATAACGATGAATAATCAGAACAGCTTATTGCCATGTCCGGGTATATAAACAATCTCTTTTTTACCATAATCAGTAACCTGATATGTAAGACACTCAGAGCCTCTTTTCTCATCTATTCCAACCGGCTTAAGCATTCCTACACGGCAGTAACACAATATCTGATTTTCAATATGCTTAAAGCTTGCATGCCTTTCATTTACATATTCCGATGAAAGAACCTCTGTCAGCTCCTCTGCACTTATCGGTCTGTCATTTTCTATAAAATATTCAAGGATTCTCGTTTTAATAGGTAATTTAGTCATAACATTTCCCTCCCTTTACTCTTCGGATCTGATTGAAAACAATTCAGAAGGCTTTGCTACAACTATGATGATTCCCACTCCGACTATTACAGCCCCGATAATTCCAAAGGTTGTAACACTGTACGGCAGTATTCCCGCTGCCTGCATTATGAATCCAACCGGTATGCTCCATACTGCTCCTGTCCATAAAATGGCTTCACTCTTTGCGGCTCCGCAGTAATTAAATGAGCAATATGCCATGTTGTATTGCAAAAACATACATATTCCTGTTGCAAGAATCATTGATATACACCATGGATTTGCAAATATAGCTTTAAAAAGCTCGCTTATCCATGCCGTATGTCCGGTAGCTGCTGCCAAAACAAGAGCAACCGCTATCTGTATTAACCCGCTTATTATCATTCTGTACATCGGACATGAAAGCATCGGATCCGTAACATCAACTCCATGTGCTGAAATAGTTCCCTCCAAAGCAAATGCAATGGGACAGATACATGCTATTGCAATTCCAAGCATAAAATTAGGTGCATCCTCAGGTGCTCCGCAGCAGGCAACAATAGCACCTACAATAGAAACAACAACACCGACCCAGGCTCTTTTGCTTATTTTTTCCTTGAGCAAAAAAATACTTATGATAGCTGTTACAATCGGTGCCATAGCTATGATACAATTCGCATAGGTTGAACCGCACATTGAAATAGCCACTACCGAACAGCCTGTACCTATCGGTCCTGCTGCAATTGCAGATACAATAAGCATTCTGCCTGATCTTACATTCCAGTTTCTGCCGATTTCAGCAAGCGGTATTCCTCTTATCGTATTCCAGATAATTGTAATAACCCCGCCTATGAATTCGCTTATTCCAAGCGTCATTATACTCATGAAGAAGGTCGAAAGAACCGTATCCTCCAATGTTCCGCTTATCGCAGATGTTGCCGCTACATTAAAATTCTGAAATGTAATATTGAGTGCTGCACTTATAAAAGCAATCGTAAGTCCAAATATAATCATCCTGAACTGTTTTTTCTGATATATTGCATGATAAGCTTCTGTTTTTTCCATAGACATTCTCCCTTTTATCCTATGAAGCTTAGGATCGGGATTACTGCTTTTTTCAATTAGATACAGCAATCCCTCTCATATTTAGTTGCAGATATCACCTTATTTGTATGATCTTTCCAAAATCCCCTGTATATCCTCTGCGGTAAGCGGCTTAGGATATCTGTCCATATCATCGATTCCTGTATTGTTTACAGTCATATCGGCAATACGTGCGCAGTCTTCTTTTTTGATTCCAAAGCTGCTCATTGCAAGCTCATCCATCTTTGTTGCCTTAAGGAGCTCTGTAAGTCCTGTTATAAAGCCCTCGCCCGGCTTAGCTGCATCCTTTTCAATTCCCATGATCTCACCAAGCTCATCAAAGATATCAACACACTGATTTCTTACAAATTTGTAATACTCCTTGGCAATGAGAATAAGTGAAGCACCATGTGCAACATTTGGGAAAAGGCCTCCCATTGTCTGTGCAGTGATGTGGTGGGATGTACAATTAATAAGCGACTGCGTATATCCTGCCAGTATGTTTGCTGCATATGACATATTTATCCTTGCTTCCAGATCATTTCCATCATTTGAGACAACAGGAAGCCATTTTGCAACAAGACTTATGCCATCCTTGGCATATATATCTACAAGCCTGTTCTCATGATTGTTTGTTATATAGCACTCTGCTAAGTGGAAAAGACAATCAAATCCCTGATAAAGGGTGAGTGAATGGGGGAGAGATACCATGAGTTCTGGATCGATAATAGATATTTTAGGGAAGATTGCCTCCACCGCAAAGTCAAGCTTTTCATTTGTCTCCTCATTTGTGATAACACAATAAGGATCCGTTTCTGTACCTGTTCCGCAGGTTGTCGTAATAGTCATAACAGGAGCCGCTACCTTGATTTCCTTTCTTCCGCCGCTTCCTGCATATGCATAATCCCAAAGGTCACCGTCATTCATCATCATGACGGATGTTGCCTTTGCTGTATCGATGCTTGATCCGCCGCCCAGTCCTATAAAGAAATCACAGCCTTCTTTTTTTGCTATATCACGCGCTTCCATAACATATTTGCGCATAGGATTCGGCGTAACCTTGTTATATACCACGGCATCGGTTCCGTTTTGCTTTAAAAGCTCAAGTACTCTTTGCAAAATTCCAAGCTTTTCCATGAGCCCGTCAGCGGTTACAAATATCATTGCTTTTTTTCCCGGAAGAGACATCGTTGCAAGCTCATCAAGTCTTCCTGCTCCAAATACAACTCTTGTAGGTGTATAATTGTTTACTTTAAATATTGACATATCTTATTTTCTCCTTTTATAAGCTAAGCAAAGTATCTACTTCCTCCTGCGGAAGATCCGCAAGCTTTCCGTCACCGATAAATTTGGCTATTGTAAGTATCTTTGCCGCATTTTCAACTGATTCAAGCTTATTTAGTGCTGCATATACATCTGTTCCTACCGAAAGCACGCCGTGGTTTGCCAAAAGAAGAAGATCTCTTCCCTTATCAAGAATCGGCTTTACTCCTGCATAAATATCATCGGAACCCGGTCTGCCGTATGGTGCAATCTCTATCTTTTTATGATCCCAGATAAATTCTGCATGGCATTTTGATTCAAGCGGTACTCCTGCCATTGCATATGCTGTAAGCCAGGCCGGATGAGCATGTACTATGCCTCCGATATTGTCTCTCATCTTGTAAACCGCACTATGCATCTTAAGCTCTGATGAAGGAGCAAATATTCCTGAAATCTGATTTCCCTCCTCATCAAATACACAGATTTTCTCCGGTGTAAGAGTTACCTTGCTTTTTCCGGATGGAGTAATATACAATTTTCCGTCTCTTTTAATGGAAACATTTCCCTCAAAGGCATTTACAAGACCCTTGTCATCAAGTCTTCTTGCCACTTCTATAATCTCTTCTATAGCCGATAAATCTATTACGCTCATCTTTTTCTCCTTTTTGATGCTTTTTTAATCGTCTATGCAGCTCTTAAGACTATGCCTTAAAGCTGCATTTTCTGTCTTATTGCTTTTCTTCTATATATTTGCGCATCTTATTAACACTTGCTATAAATCTTGATGTATTTACCAGAACACGATGTACATCATGCTCATGCTCCTCATAGCAGGCAAAGTCCATAATTACCTTCATTGCACCTATTACCATCATAGAAGGCAGGAACTCCTCTTCGTCCTTCGTTAAGACTCCCAACGGACAGCCTCTTTTAAGCATTTCCTCATTATAGACATCTATAAATCTCTGAAGCTTATCAAAGGGTACATCTCCCCAGCTGTTCGGATCCCATGAAGCAATTGCCTGATATGCCATCCAAGCTATGTCATATACTCTGTAATCTGTATTTGCCCAATCGAAATCAAATATTGCAATAATATTTCCTTCCTCATCGAACATTACATTTCCCGGATTAAGATCTTTATGATTAATGCATTTTTTAAGCTTATCCTGATACTTCATAAGCTGTCTTTCGCAGAAATCGGTATGATCCATCAGGACTTCTTCCTGTGTTTTCAGATAATCGGAAAATCTCTTAAAGACCTTCTTTTGCTTCTTCTCTTCGATTGCCTTCGGAAGATCAACTCTCCAATTTGCAAACTGTTCACTTAACGGCGGCTCTCTTCTTCCGCTTCCTTTAGGTCCTACAAAGCCGTAGCACCAAGCCTGGAATTTTGCTACGATTGCTGCACATGAATCCATTTCCTTTTCATTCATGTCGTTATATTCCCATGAATACGGTTCAAGACCTGAAATTGTATTGAATACCGCATAGAAATTTTTCTGTCCCTCAAATTCCGCAACAACCCATGTCTTTCCTGACTTGTTTTCAATAGGAAGCATTGTTTGAATTTCACCGTTTACATTTTTGTCATAGTATTTTTCAAGGGCATGCTCGAAAATAATATCCTGCTCCTGCTCTGCCGGATTATACTGGCGTACATACAACTTTATCTTATTTCCGTCATTTTCAGCATGTGCAAAGAAGCTGTTATTGGTGTCACCCGCTTTAATAGCTTCTACACTAATATTGCTTCCGATCTCATAATTCTCCTCTAAAAGCTTTTTAATAAAATCAAGTAATTTATCATTCACCGCATTGCCCTCGTTTCTTCCTTTATTGATTTGCCAAAACTATATCAACACCGCATCCTAATATATCCTTTATTATTGTTTTTCCGACATAATACGGCGGTTCTGCTGTAACATTTCTTATCTCCTCCATAGCCTCAAAGATTTTGTCCTTTGGCATTGGCTTATTTGATCTTACCGCAATTACCGGACAGGTATAATCCTTTGCCTTTACGGTTGTTGTAAGCGTTCTGACAGGCGATATGAATTCATTTGTTGCATATTCCATACCTCTTTTGCATGTATAGCCTGTAACCTCTTCTACCTTGCTGCCATCACCCTTAACTGTTATATGACAACTCGACGGACAAATCACACAAATTATCTCTTTCTCTGTCATCTCTATCACTCCTCATTTTTTGTTACGCTGACAATAATTTCACCGCCTGTAAGCTTATTCAATTTATCAGGTATAATGGTAACTCTTTCGATTTCTCCGGGATTTACAAACTTCTTTTTGGCTTTGTAAAGCACTTCGTCACCGCATACAGCCTCAATGGTTACATTTTTCGTAGGTGCCAGAACTCTGAAATACATATTTACATTTTCTTCTACCCTTCCGGCTTCCACAGACTGCGGGACCATATATCTTACAAGATTTCCGGGCTTAACTGGTATCTGCAATGCATTATCCTCATTATCCTTCTTAACATATCTTGCAGCGTATCTTCCCGCTATTTCACTTTCGGTAGATACATTATCAACGAGATCGTTTACATGAACTACATTGCCGCAGGCAAAGATTCCCGGTACCTTTGTCATCATTGTGTTATCTACAATTGGTCCCTTTGTGATCGGATCGAGTTCTATTCCTGCTGTTTTTGATACCTCATTTTCAGGTATAAGTCCTACCGAAAACAGTACCGTATCGCAGTCAATATTAAATTCGGTTCCCGGAATAGGCTGACGCTTGTCATCTATCTTTGCAACGGTTACGCTCTTAACACGCTTCTTTCCTTCTATTTTCACTATTGTATGCTTGAGATAGAGCGGAATTCCGAAATCATCCAGACACTGAACTCTGTTTCGTGTAAGTCCTGCCAGATAAGGCATTACTTCGACAACAGCCTTTACCTTTGCTCCTTCAAGAGTCATACGGCGTGCCATTATCATTCCGATATCTCCGGAGCCTACAATAACTATTTCATTTCCGACGATGTGATTCTGTACATTGCAAAATCTCTGAGCCGTACCGGCTGTATATATGCCTGCAGGTCTTGAACCCGGTGTAACAATCTGTGCTCTTGTTCTCTCTCTGCAGCCCATCGACAAAACTATCGCACCTGCTTTTATCTGAAGTGCTCCCTCCTTGTTTGCCGCATGGATGATATGCTTTTCACCTTCTATACTCAGTACCATCGTATTAAGTATCATTTCTATTCCAAGCTCATTACAAACCTGTATGAATTTATTTGCATATTCCGGTCCTGCCAGCTCCTCACCGAAGTATTTAAGTCCGAATCCCGGATGTATACACTGCTCAAGGATTCCGCCCGGACGAAAATCTCTCTCAATAAGAACTACCTTTTCGGCACCTTCTTTTTTTGCTGCTGCTGCCGCAGCTAACCCTGCAGGTCCGGCTCCCACAACGGCAACGTCATAGTAAACTTCATTCATTGTGTTTTCCTCACTTTCTATTTACTCTGACCAGCATTTCAGAACCTGGTTCATTTTTGCAAATATCCTCTTCTGTTACTCCCAGCTCTCTTGCGAGAATCTCTACAACTCTCGGACCGCAAAAGCCTCCCTGGCATCTGCCCATACCGGCTCTTAATCTTCGCTTAATTGCATCAACGCTTCTTGCTCCGGGACCTTTATGTATTGCCTCTACGATCTCGCCTTCTGTAACAGTTTCGCATCTGCAGATGACATTTCCATACTGAGGATTCTTCTTAATTGCTTCATCTCTTTCCTCTTCTGTCATCTGTGCAAATCTCTTGATTGCCTTTCTGTATGGATTGAAGTTCTCCTTTTCGATCATCTCAAGTCCTTCATCATCCAGTATTTCCGCAACATACTTGGCAACTCCCGGTGCTCCGCTGATGCCCTGATTTATACCTACAGCCTCGATATAGCCCTTGCATCCGTCGATTGCCCTTATTCTCCAATCAGTCTTAGGATATATGGCCGGTCTTACACCGCAGAACTGAGTAACGGAATCCAAAGGATTAACCTTCGGTATCATTTTTCTGCAATCCGCAGCAACCTCATCGAGTGTCTCCTTATCTGTGCTCGTGTCCTCTCTGTCTGTCATGTTTACGGCTGAAGGACCTACGAGCAGGTTACCGTGAATAGACGGAGTTAAAAGCTTTCCTCTGCTTACAGATGTAGGAAGCGGCACTATTATGTGCTTTGGCTTATAAGGAAGATTCTTATCTAGCACATAGAACTGTCCGGTTCTCGGATAGTTGTAATAATCACAAAAGCCTACCGACTGCGCAAGCTTATCGGCATATATAGCAGCCGCATTGATCACAAATTTACATTTGATCTCACCCTTATCTGTTGAAACCGATAAGACTTCATGTGTATTCGGATCTGTATTTATGCCGGTAACTGTTGTTCCAAGCATAAGCTTTACTCCGTTATCCATTGCATTTTCAACAAATGCAAGAAGAAGCTCCATTACATCTATTATGGCTTCATTCGGAATTAAAAGACCTCCGACAATGTCATCGGCTATCGATGGCTCCATTTCATGAACCTTTTCCTTTGACAGCATCTGAACATTGTATTCACCATTTAAAATTGCTTTCTTTTTGATTCCTCTTAATTTTCTGAGCTCATCCTCATCATGTGCAACATAAATCATTCCTATACGCTGCATCTCTACATCAAGCTCCTTACATATCTGGTCATATGCTCTGTTTGATGCTGATGTAAGTCTTGCTTCAAGAGATCCTGGCTGTGCGTCATGTCCGCTGCAAAGTGTTGCACTGTTGCACTTCGAAGCATAACCTCCGACATCCTCGTTTCTGTCGATAAGGATAACATCAAGCTTATACCTTGAAAGCTCTCTTGCTATTGCAGAACCGACAGCTCCGGCTCCGACGATAACTACATCTGCCTGTGTCATAATCTCATCTACCCCTTTCATTTTTTAATTTGTTGGATTCCATTTTTTCTTGTGGATTAGGTTGGATTTGCTTGCTAATTTTTTTCTTTTTTTGTTTGAGCCAAAATTAGCATAAAAAAAAACCACTGTCAAACCGTCCAAAACGGCCTGAAAATGGCTTTTTTCTTTATCTTATGATAAGGCAATTTAGCGTTTCCACATTTTTCCACATTATCTTTTTGCTGACTTACAAATTTTAATTCCTGCCTGGCTATATGGCTTAAGTTCATTCCAAGGAGTATTTGCATCTGTAACTATATAATCTATATCCTCTATATCACCTACGTGCCTAAGTGCAACCGTACTGAATTTTGTATAGTCATTAAGCAATATAGACTCTCTTGCGATCTTAATAAGCGTTCCGGCTATTTCCGCCTCCTCCTCCGAATATTCTGACATCCCATCCTTAGGAGTTATACCGGCAACGCTAAACAGAGCTTTGTCTACTCTGTATTTAAGAAAATTCGCTGCCGTATCGCTCCCCAATGTCTTTTTGCTTTCTCTTATTAATCTCCCTCCAACCAAAATAACCTTATGTGTCTCATTTTCTGCAAGCTGATTTGCCAAAACAACGGAATTTGTAATAATTGTAAGGTTGTTTTTCATCATTAAATACCTGCTGAGCGCAAGCGTTGTTGTTGAGCCCCCGATTGCTACTGCCTCTCCGTCATTTATGAGCCTTGCAGCCTCCTCACATATGGTTTCCTTTTCTCTTTGGTTCTTTTTTATTCTTATATCAATATGATATTCATTTGTTGTCGATGAGCTGTATACTGCTCCTCCATGAACGCATTTAAGCAGTCCTTTCTTTTCAAGTGCTGCCAAATCTCTTCTTATGGTTTCATCGGACACATCAAACAACTGCATCAGTTCACTTGATTTAACGCTTTGCTGCTGCCTTACTAAGTCTGTAATAATATTATATCGTTCCTGTTTAAGCATCTGTTATTTTTCTATTCCTTTACCACAATTTTCAACATATGCAATTTTATATTTTTTATATATTTCTGCTGTTACAGCTTCTGATTTATGTTAAATTTGCCGGCAATATTTTTTTATTTTTTGCCTGCTCATTGTCTATATAACAGCTTTGGCAGTCTAACAGCACAAGAGTATTTGTATATTTACACCAACGCCAATCAGTTCAGGTCCTTAAAATGGAAGCTCCTTCTGCCTCCTGCATAATCTCCTACGATATGTCCGCTTCCATAGAGTCTGTATTTATAAGTAACAAGACCCTCAAGCCCAACAGGACCTCTGGCATGTATCTTGCCTGTGCTTATACCAACCTCGGCACCGAAGCCATAGCGGAATCCGTCAGCGAATCTTGTGGAGCAATTCTGATATACTCCTGCCGAGTCTACCATCTGCATGAATTTTTCTGCCGCTTCATCGTTTTCGGTAATAATAGAATCCGTATGATGCGAGCCGTATCTGTTGATATGTTCTATTGCCTCGTCAACATCATCAACAAGCTTTACGGAAACTGCCAGCTCAAGATACTCCTTAAATTGCGATTCATCGATTGTTGAGCTAAGCTCTATGATCCTGCTTACCTCATTTGTTCCCAACAGCCTGACTCCCTCGTTTTTCAATGCTTTTGCAAGCTGCGGCAAAAATTCGTCTGCTATGCTGCGGTTTATAAGCAAGGTTTCGACTGCATTGCAGGCAGCGGTATATTGGGTCTTTGCATCTACGATTATAGGAATTGCCTTTTTGAAATCCGCATCCTTATCTACATAAATATGGCATATTCCGTCAGCATGACCCATAACCGGTATCTTTGTATTATCCATTATATAGCGGACAAATGCATTGGAGCCTCTCGGAATCAAAAGATCCACGCAATCGTCGCACAATAAAAGCTCGTCTATCTCGCTGTGCTGCTGTGCCAGAAGCAGGCTCTTGTCAGGAAGCCCTGCCTTATATGCACTGTCATGTATTATTTCAAATAATATCCTATTTGTATTGGCAGTTTCCTTTCCGCCCTTAAGTACGGCACAATTCCCGCTTTTTATACAGAGCGTTGATATTTGAACAAGAGCATCCGGTCTTGCTTCAAATATAACCCCGATAACACCGATAGGACAGCTGACCCTGTATAGTGTCAATCCGTCATCAAGCTGTCTTTTAAGCGTTGTCTTGTTTAGAGGATCTGGAAGCGTTATAAGCTGATCTATTCCTGCAGCTACATCCTTCAGCTTTCCCTCATCAAATTTCAGTCTTTTCATTACAGCATCTGAAATGTTATTTTTTCTTGCAGCTTCAATATCCTTTTTATTTGCTTCAAAAATGCTTTCTTTATTTTTTTCAAGATTTTCCTTTATTTTAAGAAGTGCGGCATTTCTCTCATCTGCACTTGCAGCCGCAAGAACAGGTGCATATTTCTTCATTTCCCTGACTTCATCTCTTATACTCATAGGCTTCCTCCAATTAAATTATTTATATGATGTTGGGGTTAAAATATCTTTTGACCCTGGTATCATATACACTTTATCCTCAGTAAAAACAGCACTCAGATCTATATCGTGCTCAAACGTAGGCACTTCGCTTACTCTTTGCATTTCAAATGCAGCCGCAATCACTCTTGCTTTGGTACACCTTTTCAGATATCTGTCATAATATCCCGCGCCCATCCCGAGCCTTCTGCATTTCTCATCAAATGCGGTGCATGGAGCGATCACAAGATCGATTTCATCAGGCTCGATTTTTAAGGATGCCTTCAAATCAGGCTCCTTAATCCCATAAGCACCCTTAATATAAGACTCCTTCGTATTCGGAATATATGCCTCCATCACAGTTTTATCTATACATACGGGATATGCAATCATTTTTTTGCCTTCTGCGGCAAGTGCTATCTTATCAAGCATAACCTCGCCGTTTATTGCATTATATATAAGGATATTTTTTGACGAGCTGTAAAATTCCGATGCCAGAATCCTTTCACATATTATATCTGATTTTCGCTTTAAGACATCACTCTTCAGTGCTCTTCTTTTTGCACATTTTTCTTTTCTTATCTGCAGCTTTCTTAGACTTATATCTTCCAATTTCTCAACCCTACTTTGGCATTATTTGACAATTTTCCTTCTAATCTTATAATAAATAAATTATACGGTCAAAAGAAAATTAAATTTACGAAAGGTTTTTTATGGATTCAAAGAAAAAACTCCAGCTTGCCTCGCTGACAGCTGGAATCATCTCATTAACACTTTTAATATTCGATCTTTCCGTTCCCGTGGCTGCCCTCGGCATTATATTTGCGATAATGTCACGCGACGAAGGGCCGATTGAAGGACACGGACAAGCAGGACTTATAACTTCTATTATAGGACTTGTCTTTGGACTTATTTTCGCTATATTTTCTTTTTATCTGATGTTTTCGGGCACATATGATAAAATCATGAAGCAGCTTGAAGAAACCTATACCAACAATTCCTCAGACTCTTCAGAATCTCTTAAAGACTGGCTAGTTCAGCATGGATATACATCATCCGACACACAAACGGAGGCCGCTTAATATGACAATTTCAAAAATAAAATCCAACGCCCGCCGTATGCTTATGGGTAAGCATTCCATCCTTAGCACAATGGCTTTACTTTTTTTATTGACAAGACTTTTTTCCGGCATCGTTCCAACATTTATTTTCTCTGATACGTCAACCGCTCTTAATTTTATATTTGCATTTCTTTTATCATATTTACTAAAGGTGCTTGCGGATATGTTTGAGGTCGGCCTTAACAAAATGTCTTATAATATATCTTCGGATGTCTCCTTTTCACAATCTGATATATTGTATGCATTTTATAATCAAAGCGATCAGTTTCTTAAGATAAAGCTCTTATTTGCCGGTATTCAGACACTCCTTGGCATACCTGTAACATTGCTTCCTGTAATTTCAAAGGACTTAAATTTCAGCACCCCGCTGTATTATACACTTCTGATAGGAGGAAGCCTTCTCTCACAGTTTATCAGCTTTTTGATAACTCTGAGGCTAAGCTACAGTATTTATATATTATTTGATGATAAATCACTTACCGCAGGGGAAGCTCTAAAGAAAAGCATAGTTCTTACAAAAGGCTTTTACAAAAAGATTTTTCTTCTTCAGGCAAGCTTTATCGGAATACATATTCTTTCTGTTTTGAGCCTTGCGTTTGGATATATGCTCACACTTCCGTATATAAAAACCTCAGAGGCAATAATGTATAAGGAGCTGAAGGAGAGCAAATAATATCATATATATGATGTTGGATAAAAAAGGTCCTTTAACTTCAACTGCAAAAGAGGCATAGCAGCGGTTTTATTCCGCTTCTGCGCCTCTTTTCGTTTGGGATTTCTAAAACAAAAAATCAAATGAGCAAGATTTCTAATAATTATTCTTCAGGAGGTATGATTTCATCAGCCTGCTTTCCAAGCTCTGCCTCTGAACCCGGATACTGGTAAACAGCTACCATATGTGCATCTACATCACCGCGGTTAACTGTTCCATGCATAAGATCCTTAGGAATACGAACAAAATCTCCCGGCTGCATAAGCTCTGCAACTCTTGTTCCGTCCTCAAGGATAATATACTGCTCAACATCCTTGCCATCGATCATATAAAGCACCTCATCACATGTATGATTATGAGTACTGTGTCCTACTCCCGGAAGAAGCTTTACAATTCCCGCGGTCATGTTGTCCGTTCCGGTTGTACGAGGCTCTATTGTCCATGTAAGAGTTCCCCATCCAAATTTCTGTACCTCTACATTATGAACATTTGCAAAAAATTCTTTTCCTGTATATTTTTTCCCTGCCATAGCTACTTTCTCCTTTTTATAACGTAATATGACGATGCGGGTCTTAAGGTCAAACCTCCTCTTATAAGCAAGTCTGCATCGAAGCTTTTGACCTTTTGACCCTGATATCATAATTATTTTTCAAATAATGTCCACTCAGGCATATCAATAATTGTTCCGCCCTGCATAGCAGATTCATGTGCCAGAATTCCTGCAATATTCCAGTTTGCGGATACCTGTGCTGTAATATGTGAATCTCTTCCTTCAAGACATGACTCAACAAATTCCTTAACAAGATGCGGATGTGAGCCGCCATGTCCGTCGCCCTGAATAAATGAAACATGATCCTTGTCAATGATCTGATTCTTTAAGCAGAAATGAGCGATATCACTCGGAAGCATATCATCTGTATCAGGAATGTGCACACGCTCCGCATCCTCATAGCCTGAGAATACAACAGGATTGTCGCCTACGCACTGCTCCCACTCAAATGATTTCTTTGTTCCGTAGAAATCAAAGCTTTCACGATACTGACGAATAGTATCAAAAAGTGTTCTTGTAACTTCTCCGGCAACATCTGTGTCCTTGAACTCGAGATGAATAGATTCTGCTGCAAAAGGTGAATTATAACGTTTGATATAATCCTCGTTGATTCTTCCCGAGCCGATACATCTTATTCTCTTTATAGGCTTACGAAGAATTTCCGAAAGCGGTGCAATAGCATGGGTAGGGTACCACATTGGCGGAAGCCCATACCAATATTCCGGCCATCCCGGAAGAGACATGTTCTGCTGATGAGATCCGCGAAGGAGCTGAAGCTTTCCTACCTCACCATTCTCATACATCTTCTTGAAATATAAGAATTCACGAGTATATACAGAGGTCTCCATGAACATATAATTCTTTCCGCTCTCTTTCGCAGCATCATAGATAGCCTTGCATTCCTCAACTGTCATTCCCATAGGAGTTGTAGATGCTACATGCTTTCCTGCCTTAAGTGCTTTAACTGCAAACTGTGCATGTGAAAAAAGATCTGTATTGATATGTACCGCATCGATATCAGGATCCTTGAGCATTTCGTCGAAATCCGTATATCTCTTAGGTACATTCTGTGCATCTGCAAATTCATTGAGCTTCTGTTCGTTTCTGCGGCATACAGCTATGCACTCTGCCTTACTGTATTCCTGGTAAATCGGCACGAATTCACCGCCGAAGCCCAAGCCAACAACTGCAACTCTTAACTTATCCATAGTTATCTCCTTCTTTCTGTGAAATTGTATTTCTTTAACTTCTGCATTTGCATACAGAAGGTTTTAACTGAATTACCTGCTGACCTTCTCCCTGACATAAACTATAAGCATAAGGAGAAGTATTATTCCCGATCCTAAATATTTTCCGCTGTCGCCATATCCTAAAGATACAAACAGATTTGTCAGTGTCTGCAATACGATCGATCCCAAAATTACACCGATATAATTTCTCTGTCCTCCTTTAATTGATACACCGCCGATTACAACCGCTGCGATACTCGGCATTACATAGCTTGATGCCATATCTTTAAATGCCATTCCAAGGTTTCCGAGAAGTATAAGACCCATCATTGCAGCTATAATGCTGCATACAACAAACGATGACATTCTGATCAGATTGACCTTTACACCTGACAGATGTGCTGTTCTTGGATTGGCACCTGTTGCAACATACAGGCTTGACAGCTTTGTTTTATACAGAAGCCACATTGTAATGACTGCCGCAATTATCAATAAAAATGCAATATTGGGAAACGGCCCCGTCTGCTGTCCCGCAAGCCATTTAAGGCATGGACTCGGCTGTCCTCCTATACTTGCACCGGCTGAATACACATCAACAATGCCCTGAAGTATCTGCTGCATTGCAAGTGTGGCAACCAGTGAAGGAACTCTCGCATAAATCGTCATAAATCCGTTAACGAGACCGACACAGATGCCGACAACAAGCGCAAATAAAATTGCCTTCCATAAATTGCCATCTGAGCCATCCATCATTCCGGCTGTTACACACGAAACAAGTGTTGCTGTATAGCCAACCGAAAGGTCTATGTCACCGCCTGTACAGATAATAAGCATCTGACCAAGTCCGAATATTGCTATTAAAGCGGCAAATTTAACAGTTGAACCTACCGACGCAAACTGACCGCCTGTAACCGCATTGCCTATAACAAACAAGATCACTATAAGTACTACGCAAAGAATCAGGCTCGAATTTTTCTTGATAAAAGAATTTGATTTCATCTTAGACATTCGTCTTGCCCTCCTTTGATGTAAGCGTTTTAACCAGTCTGATCACAGCCGACATTGAAACAGCCGCAAGAAGGATTATTCCGCTTGCAAGTGTCTGATAATCGCTGCTGATTCCCGAAAACGAAATAAGCTTTGAAACCAAGCTGATTATTGCGGCTCCGCCGATTGTTACATATACATTTCCGCTTCCGCCTGCCAGAGAAACACCGCCTACTATTGCAGATGCTATACTTTTAAGAGTCATCGCATCACCAAGTCTGGCACTTCCTGACTGATTCTGTCCGACAAGGAACAAAGCAGCAAGCATGCAGCAAAACGCATCGAAAACATATGCCATGATCTGAACCTTGACTGTTTTAACACCGCTGTCATAAGCAATATTGCGATTAGAACCAACCGCATATATATAACGTCCAAGCTTCTTTCTGCTTATTATGTACCACATGATCACAAAGCCTATTATCATAAATACACCGGTCGGAATGGCATCGCCTATTGCTGCTAATGCTCCGGGAGCGTCCTCAACCGAGCTGAATTTATAAAAGGCTCTTACCCAATTTGCACATCCGCCACCCGGTGAAGGCATTATAAATAAAGCCGCACCAAGATATATATATGAGGTTGCAAATGTTGCAATAATAGGAGGAAGCTTAAAATATGCTACCGAAATACCGTTTAACAGGCCGATACCGATCATAACTATAAAGCAAACCACAACAGCGACTGCTCCGCTTCCATCCGAACCATTCTGCATGATTCCGGCAAGAAGACAAAGCATAAATGCCATCGCATTTCCGCTTGACATATCGAGTCCTCCGGAAATGATTACTACTGCCTGACCTATTGTCAAAAGGATCAGCGGTGTCCATGAAATGATCGTGTTTTGCAGCGATGAGGGTGTAAAGAAATTCCCCTGCAGTGCCGCAACAACTATTATCATTATTGCCAGAATAACTATCGTAATAAATTCAGGCTTTTTGATAAAAGCAGGAACAGCTTTCTTTTTCGTATTCATTTACTCTTCCCCCTCCTTATGATTGCCCTTCATTGAAAGTTCAATAATCGCCTCGTCGGTAATTTCATCTCCGACAAGCTCCCCTACTATTTCACCCTCATGCATTACAAGTACTCTGTCGCAGTTATCAATAAGCTCCTCGTTATCACTGGCATAAAGCAATGCCGATACATTCTTCTTATCAACAATGTCCTGAACAATATCATACATATCCTTTTTGGCACCTACATCGACACCCTTTGCCGGATCTGAAAGAATTATCAGTGATGCATTTACATGCAGCCATTTCCCCATAACAACCTTCTGTGCATTACCGCCCGACAGGCTTGATACAGGACAATCGATTCCGTCGGATTTAGTAGATAATATTTTCTTCGCCTCAAGGCATTCTTCCTTATATTTCTTTTGGGGCAATACAAAGGGCTCACCCTTTAAGGCTGCCTTAGGGAGGATATGATTTTCATAAATGCTGTTCTGCATCATGAGACCCTCCTTTTGACGATCCCCCGGGATCAGCATTATTCCTCTCTCTATTGCCTTATGCGGTGCATTTAAAACAACCTGCTCACCGTTTACGGTTATTTTTGACTTAATATCCTTATAGTCACCGGCAATAGCCAAAAGAAGCTCCTCCTGACCCTGTCCGGACAGGCCTCCGATTCCAAGAACCTCTCCTTTTTTTATATGCAAGGAAATATTTTTCAATTTTCCCTTATAATTCATATTTTGAATATCGATTGTTCTTTCATCCGGGATGTCCTTGTAAATACGCTTTTCCGAAACAATCTTCTTTTCGCCTGTAATCATCTGTATGATTACATCTGCATCCTTCTCATCATTATCAAAATCCAGATTTCCGACAACCTCACCGTTTTTAAATACGATAATGTCATCGCAAATATCCATTACCTCCCACATTCTGTGAGATGTAAAAACCATGCCTACCCCTCTTTTTGCAAGCATTCTCATATACTTAAATAATGTTTCAACCTGAGATTGTTCAAGTGCTGCCGTAGGCTCGTCGAGAATAAGCATTTTCGGCTCCTGTGAAATAGCCTTTGCAACCTCAACAATCTGCATTTCTGACGGACTTAACTCAAATACCTTCCTATTAAAATCAAAACCAGGAACAAAATCATCCAATATTTTCTTGGCAGTTTCCTTTGCCTGGGCATTATCAAGAAAGAATCCCTTTTGTCTTTCAAATCCCATTACAATATTCTGCCAAACCGTAAGATCGGGCAGTAGGCTCAAATTTTGAAATGCCATTGCTATTCCGGCTTTTTTTGCATCCATCGGGTTTTTGAAATTAACTTTCTGTCCCAGATAAGTAATTGTTCCGCCGTTTTTGTGATAAACACCTGTTATACACTTGGAAATAGTACTTTTTCCCGATCCGTTTGCACCAAGGAGGCCAGTAATCTTTCCGCTGCGACAAATAAGATTTCCATCACTTAAAGCCGGAACTCCGTTAAACTCTTTTACAATGTTTTTTGCTTCAAGAATTACTCTATTTTCCATTCCCTTTACCATTTAAAAGCTGTAAGCTTTTCTTTCTGTCTACGTCAAAGTGATATATACCTTTAACTCATTACTTGCTTAAACAAAGCGGACGAACAAGTCTGCCCGTCCGCTTCATAAACAGACAAATTATTTATTTGAAGAGTGCCTCTGCCTCTTCATCTGTCATATACTCGTCTATGCACTGCTCATCTGTGAAGTCCTTTACAACCTCCCAGCCTTCATCGAAGTTGTCATTTGTATAAACTGTTGTAACAACATATTCATATGTAGCTACGCCGTCTTCTACTGAAAGTGTGCTCTCATCAAGCTGCTTGCCCTGAGCGATCTTGACTGCTATTCTTGCTGCTGTAGCACCTATTCCAGGTGGGTTAGGAACAACTACTGCATTGAAATCTTTACCTTCCTCTACTAATTCCTTCCACTGTGTGAAGAATGCTTTAGATCCGTCACCCGAAACAACCTTCGGGATATAATTTGCATCGATACAAGCCTGAAGAACACCATAGCATCCATTATCCTGAGAAATAATTCCATCCGGTTCGATTCCAGAAGCAAGAATTGCTGCTGTTACTGACTTGGATGTTGTATTATCCCATCCGCCCGGCTGATTTGCTGCAAGAGTCACATCCGGATATTCAGCGATTGCATCGTCGGTTGCTTTGATACGGATTACGTTTGCCGGATGTCCGTCAAGTCCCGAAACCTCAACAACGGTTCCTTTTCCGCCGATAATATCAAGCAGTGTCTTTGTTGGGCCGTAAGCATAGTTATAATGATCAACCGAAACATTTAATACGCCTTTAGCTGTAATCGAAGCATCATATACAACAACCAGCTTTCCGGCTGCCTCTGCATCAAGAACCGCTTCATTAAGTGCAGTTGTATCATTAGGATTGATCAGAATTACGTTAACCTGAGGATCATCGATAAAATCTCTTATTATCTGAACCTGCTCGTTGGCATCACCGTTTGTTGCATTGTTGACTACTTTGTAGCCTGCAACATCTCCGCTCTCTACGTACTCATCGAGTACACCGGTGATATCATTTACCATCTGATCTCTCCATGCAGAACCGCCTGAGCCTGGTGCTATACCTACATAGATATCCTGACCTGTAAGATCGACCTTAGTAAGTACACCGTCACTCGAATCTGAGCTCTTTGAACTGCTTGAAGTACTGCTTGAGCTCGATGAACTGCTTGAAGAAGCACTGCTGCTTGACTCCTTTGAGCTGCTTGAAGAAGCACTGCTTGAGCTTGATGAGCTGTTTCCGCAGCCTGCGAGCATTCCTACAGCCATTGCTGCTGCCATGAAAGATGCGACAATTTTCTTTTTCATTACCATTCCTCCTTTGTTTAATAAGGGCATGTCGTCTTCCCAAAATATTCTGTATCAGCTCCTTGCTGTTACATTCTCTAAAATTGTTTTTATTTTTCTCAAATAATTTAATTCGATTCTACCCCCCCCTTGACAAAAATGTCAATGCTCATTTAAAATCCACTGTTTAATTTGGCAGTTTTGACCATTTTATCAAGCTTTTATTTGTTTTATTTTCCAATTGAAAGATTCATAATTTTATCTTTTTCATCAATTTATTAATTAATTTTTAGTTAAATTTATTTAGTTGATTAACAGTTATTTTCTCTTGGGATAATATACTTTTTTATGCTAAAATAAATTTTGAAACACAATTAGGGGGGAAAACAAAATATGCCAATTGGAATTATTATTAACGCGCTGGCTGTCGTAATCGGAGGAATCATAGGAACAGCCATCGGTCCAAAGCTAAGTGAACGCTTTAAGACCTCATTGAATACAATTTTCGGCGTATGCGCCATGACGATGGGAATTTCGTCTATCACACATATGCAAAATATGCCTGTTGTAATACTGTCTGCTATTCTCGGAACAGTCATAGGTCTTATAATCCATCTCGGAGACAGGATTCAAGCAGGCGGTCTTCTTATGGAAAAGGGAATCTCAAAGCTTATGTCCGGAGGCAGACAGACAGATGACAATTACAAAAGCCTTCTTGTTACAGCTATAGTGCTTTTCTGTGCAAGCGGTACGGGAATATACGGAAGCATCGTATCCGGAATGACAGGTGACAACAGCGTGCTTCTGGCAAAATCCTTTCTGGATCTTCCTACAGCCCTTATCTTTGCCTGTGTGCTTGGCGGTGTAACTGCATTTATTGCCATTCCTCAGTTTATTATTTTTATTATTCTATTTTTCCTTGCCTCAAGCATTTATCCGTTATGCACCGATTATATGATAGGAGATTTCAAGGCCTGCGGCGGCGTTCTGCTTCTGGCTACAGGCTTTCGTATGCTTAAGCTAAAGGAATTTCCTATTGCCGATATGATACCTGCTATGATACTTGTAATGCCATTAAGCAGTCTTTGGGTAAACTGCATTCTTCCTCTGGTATCATGAAGGCCTTGGATTTTATAATATCTATAGCTAACATTATCTATTGAACCCGCAATAATTTCAGACTGTAACAGTAAAAGCCCCTGGACTTATCACATCTAAGCGTATGATTGTCCGGGGCTTTTTATTTGACTTGTTTAAATGATACCAGGTTCAAAAGACATTTTGATCCCAAAATCATTATATTAAAAACAAAACCACCTTCAGGCATTATGAATCATAATAACCTGAAGGTGATTTTTTATTTAGGATTTTTGGCGATCAGATTTTCTGATCATTTCCTTTTCTTTTTGATTATTGCAACCGCTGACAAAACTGCCGCTGCCAAAACAAGTATCCAAAGGATCATATAATATCCATTGATATCACCTGTATTCGGATTGCTCTGACCGGTTGGAGTCGGAGTCGGTGTAGCAGTTGTAGTCGGTGTAGGTGTGACAGTCGTTGTTGGAGTCGGTGTTGGTGTTGGTGTATCTGTAGGTTTATCCTCATCATATGTATTTGTAATTACACTGCTCCAGTCTTTTGTCTCGACACTTGCATCATACTTCTCGACCTCAGCCTCCTCTACGGAATAATTTCCGTTTGCGATAGGAAGGTCTGTCCATGTATATGTCCAGTTATTCTCTTCGCTTAAAGTAACCGACATGTTGTTATAGCGTATGCCGTTGTTCAACAGATAAACTGTAATAGACTTAGGTCTTACACCTGCTTTATTGTCATCATCGGACCACTTCTTGGTTACGGTGAAATCACGTGTCTTAACTGTTGTATTGTCAAAGCGAACTTCATCGTAATTTTCAGGGTCAAGCACCTTATATGATACGATATATTTTCCCTTTACAGCGTTCGCAATCACATCTACGCGAATAGTAAAGACTCTCTCATCGATCGTATATGTATATGGCTCTGCCTCTGTGGTCTCACGAATCTGATAATAATATGATCCCTCTATCGGCTTATCCCTATAAACAATCTTCTCAAAGGTAATCTTACCGTTCTCATCATTTGTTGCTGTGTCCTGATAGCCGTTTTCAACGACCTCTCCGTTCTCGTCCACCTGAACGATGCTGAAGCTGAAGAGATCCTTCTGTGTACAAAGCTCGGAATCCAGATACTTATAGGCAATCGGTGTAAATTCCGGCACCTTCATAGACTGAATCCATCCCCACTGATTTGCGGCATTCAGCTTACCGATATCCTCTGATTCGGTTTCTTTTATCTGCTTGCCGTCTACACTGAGGCTTGCCTCATTCACAAGTCCGTTGACGCTTGCACCGCATTCTGTCTCAAATACCAGGCTGAAAACCGGATAAGCTGCAGGATCGGTTACCGTCACCTTAAGCACGTTTCCGTTCTCTTCAACTGTGTACTTATCCTGAGGAATCTCCTCCTGAGTTGCTGTCAGCAGCTTAAGGCTGCCCTCTGTCAGGCTCAAAATCGGACTTAATTCATCTGTTACAGTAATCTCTTTTAATCCGCTGATCTGCTCGGCAGTATAGAAATCAAAAAGATTTACATTGATTGTCCAATTGATCAAAGGATTGCCATCTGCTGATTTCTCCGCAGATACTGCTCCTGCCTTTTCAAAGCCCTCAGTGTGCTCGATATGGCCTTCCTGTTCTGCAGCAGCTTCACTTCCATCAAACGCAGATACCTTAAAGCTGTTCTTAAGATTTACCGATACAGTGCCTTCTCCGCCTGCTTCAGTATAAGCATCCTGATCAAAATGAACTGCATATGTCAGTGTTACTGTCGTATTTTTCGGAAGCTCCTCAAAGACAAGCGTATATCCTGCGCCATCCTCTGTTAAAGCTGCTCCCTCTGGCAGAGTATCCTTTGTATAGGTCTTCTCTTCCTCGTCTCCTGTCTGCACTTTGATCACAAGATCCTGGAGCTTTAGAGCCTTTTCTATCAATTCAATCTGTTCATCACTCTGAGACTCATCTGTATTGAGAATACCGATGCTGTCACTTAATGTAAAGCTCTTTCGTCCGGCATCTCCGGTTTTTGCTTCGGTCTGCCACAAGCTGGTAGTCTGATCCTTGCCGTCAGAGCCGTTTCCTAAGGATTCCTTATTGGCACTTACCGGAATATTCGGCTTAAACTCGGTTTCTGCTTCAGAAGAAGAGCCAAAGCTTCCATGCACTGCACTTGCTGAATTTTTAAGTGTTGCCTCATCTCCTTTAAGTCCGCCGTTTGCAAGATAAGCATCCTTATCCAGTACAGTATTATACTCCACGGTATAGTTTGTATTTGCAGCAATCACCTTGCTGCTGTCTGTGTTTTTAATAGTAAGAGTAAATGCTCTTCCGTTAACCTCGATATCAATATTGCCTGCTTCCCAGCCGCTGCCTTCAACAGTATTGCCATTTTGATATACAATTTGATCGCCGGATTTAATTACTATGCTGTCCTTGTCTATATAAAGAGCTGCCTTGGCTGCATTTTCGATTCTTTCATCGGTTGCGCTTACATTGAGCTCATCGTTTATCGTCAAGGAATCACTCTTATTCGGTCCGGTAAATGCGGTTATCTGCCATGAGTTGCTTCCGTTATCTATATCTGAATTCGTCAGCTTCTTCTCAAGGCTTTCTCCTGTCAGCTCTGTATAAGAGCCTTGGCTGTCCTTACTCGAATCCTTGTCATTCTTTGCTGTATTCGTATAAGAAATCTGAACTGCAGGCTGTGAATAGCCGTACTCTTCCAGCTTTTCATATACGCTGTTCCAGTCAATCTCTGTTTCGTAGGTAGCCACAAAATAGGTATCATTGTTCAGATTATCGGCAGTTGCACTAAAGCCAACCGGCTCACCGCTGACTCCGAGACCTGTTGTCAGTGTAACCCTATGATCCTTTTCGTCCTTACCTGTTATCGTAGAATCGCAAACTGTTTTTTGCTCCTCGAGTGCCTTGAATGGGCCGTCATAGCTGTAAAGCAAATCCTCAATGCCGATTAGATCATCTGACGGCTTTTCATCTGTATAATACAGCTTAATATTTTTGAAGCTTGTATTCAGATAAAGAGCATTTTTTACTTCACTGATAATTGCCTCTTTTTGAGCTTCCTCAAGTTCATCTACGTTGACATTATTTCCGTCCGCATCAATATAAGTGAAATGATCGATATTGTACTGAAGCTGATCGGTCAGATTTCCTGTAATGTTATTCTTTCCGATTGTTCCGGTCCAGTCGTAGATCATCCACTTCTGGCTGTCCGAATCAGATGCCAGTTGTTGTTTATCTACAAGCTTATCCACAAGATAGATAGCAGCTATATTTGCACCGCAGTCAACAGTAAGTGTTGCTGTCTGATCATCTCCCAGTCCGAATGCATTCATAAAGCTTCTTATTCGTGATCTTCTGTTTGTAGCATTTTTAACCGTTCTGGTTGCCTCGCCGCTATTAAAAATTGTAATTTTTCCGCCACTGTAATAGTCACTGTCACGGAATCCCATTCCCTCTTCATTATCCATGGAAAGGCTCATTTTGTAGCTAATGGTAAACTTATAATCTGCCTCTACCGGATCACCGTTTGACTTTGCGATCTTTACCTTGAAGAGACTTCCCGGATGATCTGTATCCGGTTTGTATTCAAAGCTCACATTCCAATCCGAAAATTTCTCGTCACCGGTCCATTTTCCGTCTGCTTCCTCGCCGCTGTAGATCTCTGTCGCATCATTGTCATCATTAACATTTTCTGCTGTAATCTTAAGCTCTGTCAGCTTTAGAGCAGATGTAAGAGCTTTTACGGCCTCACTGTCGCTGTCTTCGTTATATTCATTTGTATTATCCGAATATCCAGCGATAAAGTCCTCTGTTTCCACATATTTAGAAGAAGAATATCCTATCTGTGCATCAATGCTGTAATCTGCGTCATATCCTCCATCTGTATTTGTCTCAGGATTATTTTCTACGCTTTTATCCATAGCAATAGAAGCTGTTATCCTGTGCTTCACTTCATCACTTGTCGAAGGATAACTTGTATCGGCTGAGCCACCGCGATGCGCATTATTTGTCAGCACAGTTGTGAAGATATGATTGAGTGTCTCTATACCGCTATTCTGCAGAGCATCAAAGAAGCTCTTCTGGTTTAAGCAGGTTGTATATTGAACAGACAAAGCTGTCACATTATCAAGGCCGCTTATCTTAACGTCAAAGCCTTGATTCATATCACCTGAATAAGTAAGGCTTAATGTAATATCACCGGATGTAAATTCACCTGAGCCCGCAGCTGAGATTTTCGAAATTTCATCCTCACTTAGCTCAAACAGAGTTTTTTCATTAACAGAAACCACCATTCCTGTCAAATCTACATGCTCGGCAAGAGTAACATCATCGACCGTATTTCCGTTTTCATCCTCTGCATAAGCATCTGCCATATCATCATGGAATGACCAGATACCGCTGTAGCCTGCCTGATCGATACCTTTAGGTAAAACTGCAGAAACCTTCCAATCATCTGTAATATGACTTACACCGTCTTCATCCGCTTCCGCATGTCCTGAGCTTTCGTGTGTCTTAAAAATATTTGCCGATCCGATACTTCCCTGTGCAGAAGCCTTAAACGGATAACGCGAATATCCATCGTTTCCAAAGACGGTTGTTTCGCCGTTCATGGTAACAAGCTCTGCCTGGCAGCTAAGCTCAGCAGCAGAATCTGCTGCTGACGGATCTGCAAGCCTGGTCGCAAATCCGATCTTTACCTTACCATCGCTATCTGCATAGGATGCCAGAGGACCTACCGAAATTTGATAAAGAGTATCTGTTCCTTCTACCTTTGTAATAGAGGGTGCACTGCTGTCTGTTGTCAAAGGAGATCCTGTCGTACCGCTATAAGTAGATGCAGATTTTGTATACTCAGCCCATACAGAATCTTTATAGCAGCTAAGATATCTGATATCAGCCTGGTCCCCGTCAACGGTAACCATAGCGTCTGAATCTGATATGCCCTTTCCTATGCAAAGCTCCTGTCCTTTCGGCACATTGATATAAACCGCTGAACTTCTCCAAGACTTTATGTTCTTCGTATCCACAGTAAATTCCCAGAAGATGGTATCATCCTTGACCCAGCTTCCGCTCATTTTTGTAGCTGCCTGCTGCTCTATAGAATAGCCCCAATATGTAGAACATTCATTTCTGCTTTGACCGTATACCTGGTTTGATACCTTCATGGTATCTGTAGCAGAACCACTCGTCACCTGATCGCTTCCGTAGGCTGTACCGTTACTCTGGGTAAATTTCAATGAGACATTTTGAGCGGGTGCATTAAAGACATGGATCTTCCAGTTTGCTGCCTTTGCATCGCTGTCATCACTACTCTTCTTTGCCAGTCTCTTCCAGCCCTGGCTATTAGAATAATCTGCATCGGCCCGTGTCTGCGGATCGACAAGTATACAGATATACCTGCCATTTACCATAGAAGAGCTTCTGTATAAGAGAAGGGTATCATTAGCTCCCATATTCTCAAATACCTTTTGTATCTGGTAGAGGGTAACAAGATAATTTGTATCCGTCCCCTTTACAAAATACTTCAGCAGCCCGTTGTTCCCGGCATTATCTATATCGCTTTTAGAAACCGGAGCACAAAAAGTCCAACTGCTTACTCCTCCAATCTGCAAATTGCTGAAAGTAGAGTCGCTATTTCCTACCAGATTACCATTGCCACCTATCCAAAAGCCATTTGCATTGCTGTAGAAGATCGCATTGGTCGTATTTGTATATATGCCGCTGGGGTTCTGCTGAGGCATAAACTCCAATGAAAAATAATTCCCTTTATAGTCAGTATTATATACTGAATAGCTTGTATCTACCGAAGTCGGAATTCCCAAACAGCCTGTATCCTTTGACAGGGTATCCGTGAGACTTCCTGACCTCAGATAACCGAAATAAATACCGGTGCTGCCTGCGGCAGTAACCTTATTGCTCTCTCCATCTGCATCTGTCATTGTTACATTTGCGGTATAATTGGCGCCTGAAATATTGTAATTATTATAGACCTGAGAGCTGAAGTGGAATACATATTTGGAAATCTTCTGGTCTATAGAATCCGGATTGTCCGAACCGGAATTATTTCCCTGGCCTGTACTATTGCTTTTCAGGGCTGCCATATCAATATAGAGAGTATTGGTCAAATACTGTTTTGTCTTCGTCTGCAAATTGACATATGCGGACATGAGAGTTGTTTTCTCACTTGTTGCATCTGTATAAATGCTTCCAAGAATACCGGAAGTTCCATTATCTGTATATGTCGGATTAGCTCCACACTTACTCCTGTAGAAAGAATAGGCACTGGCATTCATTCTGTTAGTATTCAAAGTCTCCGAAGAGCCATCTTCATAGGTGATCTCAATGGAACTAAGGCCACAAATATCCTGTGCACTGTCTTTACTATTATCAGCTAAAATACCCGAACCATCCAGAGTTACCGTCAGGCGCTTTGCATCCAGCTTCATATCCTTATCTGTCAGAGTCAGAGTCCAATTAATCTTATCTGTTGATGCAGAATCCTTTTCTCCGGTAATTGAAAGACTTTCATCTGCTTCAGCCGGCTCTTCCTTCTTCGGTGTGACGTTGAATTTCAAGGTTCCGCCAGGGACATAAGAAACTGTACATTCCTTGCCTGCTTCCACTGTACTTGATAAGGTTACATCATACTGAAAGGCACCTGCGATATTCAGCTGATCTGCTACATTCTTAAAGTACATCTGAAGCTGATAGCTGCTGCCTTCCGTATAGATACCTCCAAAGCATTGCAGATCAGAGCTCTGGAAGAATGTCAACGGGCTTTCCGGATCCACAAGTACCTTTCCGGTACTGTCCTCTTTTACAGGAACAAGCTCCTGTGGCAGAGTCATGCAATAGAGTATATTCTCCTGAACTCCGCTCTCTTCGCCATGCTCGATGATCTCAGCCATACGGAATCTGACCTTCAGATGTGCATCAAGGTCAACTGTTCCGGCATTGCCGCCTTCATCCTTTGACTTATAATAGGTATCCTTCTCAAGCTCGGGATCTGTCGTATCTACGATACGATCCTGGCTGTCCAAGAGAGTTGTATAAAATTTCTCATTACCCTGATCATCCGTTCCGATAATTGACTGGATCGGACTCTTGGACATAGTATCGTCCGCACTCTGAGGAACTATCTGTTCCTCAGATCCATCGGTAACATTTGTATCCTGACTGTTATCTTCAGTAATGCCTTCTCCGGCATCCTGAGTGTCATTTTCGGTAATGTCATCGCCTGATCCCTCCACTGTGGTCTCCTGCGATTCCTCTTGCGAGGCCTCCTTACTTATAGTTACTGTTTCATTTTGTGAAGTTTCCTGAGTAACCTGCTCTGTCTGTGCCTCTATAGCACTGCTTTGGTCATCCTCTGATGTGCCTGACGCAAAAGCAGCACTTGGCCATAGGCTAAAAAGCAAAACAAAACTGAGTATAAAGCTCAGAATCTTCATTGAAGCTTTCTTTTTCAATGCTTTTCTCTCCTCCTTTTTTGATATAATAAGACATTCTACTTTGAGATGTAGTTATAACTTCTACTCATCCAAGTTTGTTATACAAAAGAACAAAGTCCATGTCAATATATATATGCACATTTATTGACAATTTTATATCACTATAAGGAAGTATTGGCATAAATAGTTATATTTCATATTAATAAAAACAGCTGACGCATTATCAAATCCAATGCGCCAGCTATGCTGAAATCGTATATGTATTTATTCTTCTATTTATTCTTCTGTCTGAAGGAAATATCCCATCATGTCACAGCCTCTGCCGATAAGCTTTCCGCTTTGCGCTGCTTCCTTTTCGTTATATTTCCAGCTGTGATTTTCCTTTTTTGTACTGTCATACAAGAGATAAGGAACAGGCTTTGCAACATGTGTACGAAGCCTTACAGGTGTAGGATGGTCAGGCAGTACCAGAAGTCTGTAAGCCTCTCCCGATGCATCCATTCTTTCTCTGATAATGCCTAAAATTCTCTTGTCCATATTGGAAATTGCCTGAATCTTGCGCTCATAGCTTCCCTGGTGTCCCATTTCATCCGGAGCCTCAAGATGGATATAAGCCATATCATAGCCCTTATTCAATACGGCATCTACAGCTGCATTTGCTTTTCCTTCATAATTAGTGTTGAGACCGCCGTTTGCCCCCTCAACATCTATGTTGTCAACGCCGGCGCCTACTGCTATTCCTTTAAGCAGATCAACCGCAGAAATCATAACTGCCTTTTTGTGATATTTTTCCTCAAAGGAAGAAAGGATGGGCTTTGTTCCCGCTCCCCAGAACCACAGGCTGTTTGCCGGATTGAGGCCCTTCTTTTTTCTTTCTATATTTAAGGGATGGTCTTTCAAAAGCTCAAAGCTTATCTCCTGCATTTTCCTTAATGTCTCATCCTTAGGAAGATACTGTCCTATCGTCTGTCCAAGCACGTCATGCGGAGGTGTAAGCGGAATTACAGAGCCCTTGTCCTCTATAAGGCAATGTCTGTAGCTTGTTCCTACATAAAATTTGTATTTGTCATTTTCAAGCTTTTTTGCAACATATTTCAAAAGAACCGCTGCATCCTCTGTGCTTATCTCACTTGAGCTGTGATCTATTATCGTCTGCTCCTCATACGGGACATCATCCTCGGTAACAGTTACGATATTGCATCTGAAGGCAACATCCGTATCCTTCATAGGCACTCCGATGCTTAAAGCCTCAAGAGGTGATCTTCCTGTATAATATTCCTTTGGGTCATATCCCATGACAGAAAGATTTGCCGTATCACTTCCGGGTGCCATTCCCTTTGGAATGGTATCAACCATACCTATCTCGCCCATTGAAGCATAAATATCAAGATTCGGTGTATCTGCTGCCTCAAGCGGTGTCATTTTGTTAAGAGCTTCTATAGGCTCATCTGCCATTCCGTCTCCGAGCATAAGTATATATTTCATAATAATCTCCTCGTAAATTACAGTCTTGCTCTGATACGTCCTATTACATTCGGAAGCTTATCCAGCTTTTCATTGAATTCGCCCTCCGGCATTACCTCTGTAATGAAAGCAAACTCGTCTTTAAGCTCCTCAGTCTGAATAAAGCTGTCTATGCCGAATATGTCCTTAACCTGCTTTCCCTCTTTATCAACACTTCCTTTTATTCTTACAAAGAAGCTGTTTTTAACCTTATCCATAGGAATAAGCTCTATTTTCTCGCTTGACCAGGTTTTGTTTACTGTCTCCTTAGGATGACGAGCCATATCAACTACATCACCGACTACAGCACTTGCTGTAGGAAGCTTTCCTGCTCCGCTTCCGTAATACATTGAATCGCCAAGCATATTTCCTTTAACAAAAATAGCATTGAATACATCTACTACTGAATAAAGCGGATTTGAAACACCGATCATGTACGGTGCTACCATTGCAGAAATCCCCTCATCGGAATTAGTGCTTGTGCCAAAGAGCTTGATTCTTGCTCCGATTTTCTTGGCATATTTGAAGTCATCTGCAGTTATCTTGGTTATTCCCTCTGTGTAGACATCCTTATAATCCATCTGCTTTCCGTAAGCGATAGATGAGAGAATAGATATCTTTCTGCACGGATCATAGCCTTCGATATCAGCTTCCGGATTCTTCTCTGCATAGCCCTTTTCCTGAGCTTCCTTTAATACCTCTGCAAAGTCTGCACCCTCGGCATCCATCTTGCTTAGTATATAATTCGTTGTACCGTTCATGATACCTGTAATCTCTTCGATAACCTCAGCTGTAAGTGATGTATAAAGAGGTCTGATGATCGGGATACCGCCGCCGCAGCTTGCCTCGAACATATAGTTGATTCCCTTTGATTCGGCAATCTGCATAAGCTCGTGACCATGTGTGGCAACAAGCTCCTTGTTTGATGTGCATACGCTTTTTCCTGCCTCAAGAGCCTTTTTTGTAAAATCATATGCCGGATTGACTCCGCCCATAGTTTCTACAACAATGCTTACATCCTTGTCATTTAAAATAGTATCGAAATCATGTACAAGAACCTTGCTTACAGGATCATTTGGAAATTCTCTGAGATCAAGAACATACTTTACCTGTATATCGTCCTTGATGTTTTCCTTTAAAACAGCGTTGTTCCTGTTGATTATTTCAAAAACTCCGCTTCCGACAGTACCATAACCTAAAACTGCTACATAAACCATATTTCTTCTCCGTTAGTTTTATTTTCTTTACGGTAACAAAATTACGCTCTGACTGCAGTTACCTTAAAGTAATTTCACAGCCATGCCGTCATTTTAATACATAACGCCGCCTCTTGCAAGCAAAAGGCGGCGAATACAAATTCTGTTTAAGCTTCCGGTTCAATAAGTCCGTATGTATTGTTTTTTCTCTTGTATACTACGCTCATGGAATCTGTCTCTGCATTGATAAATACAAAGAAGTTATGTCCCAAAAGCTCCATCTGAACGCATGCATCCTCGGGATACATCGGTTTAACATCGAATTTCTTGGTTCTGATTATTTTGATATCCTCATCCTCAAGATAATCATTTTCGATATAATCCTTCTGGAAATTTCCGACATTCTGTTTCTTGTCTATAAGCTTTCTCTTATATTTTCTAAGCTGACGCTCGATAACCTCTTCGACAAGATCTATCGAAACGTACATATCGTTGCTTACCTGCTCTGATCTGATGATATTTCCCTTAACAGGGATTGTAACCTCTATTTTTTGTCTTTCCTTTTCGACACTGAGTGTAACGTGAACCTCAGTATCCGGAGTAAAATAACGATCAAGCTTTGCTATCTTTTCATTGACTGCAGCCTTAAGACCGTCTGTAAGTTCTATATTTCTTCCGCTGATGATTATGTTCATAACATCAACCTCCTTGATGTTTATTAGATGTCCGTAAGTGTACATCCGCGTAATTATTATATCAATCGTATGACTTTATTGCAATCTTTTTGAAAAGTCTTAAAGCATTATCCCAGGTTATGTTCATAACCTCATCCTCACTTATATTCTTTATCTCGGATATTTTTTTTACAACATAAGGAATATATAATGAGCTGTTTCGCTTTCCTCTGTATGGAACAGGTGCTAGATACGGGCAGTCTGTCTCCAGAAGAATCGATGACATCGGAAGGTACTCCAGAGTTTCGATAAGCTTCCTTGCATTTTTGAAGGTTGCGACTCCGCCTATGCCGAAATAAAATCCCATGTCAAGCAGCTGCTTTGCCGTTTCCTTTGAATATGAATAACAGTGCATGACAGCGCCTGTATCTGCCATACGATTACGCTTTATTGTCTCAAGTGTATCCTTGGCTGCCTCTCTGCTATGGATAATAATGGGAAGCTCCTGCTGCTTTGCAATATCCGCAAATCTTTCAAACCAGTATATCTGGTCTTTTTTATTGTCGCTTACTCTATGGTAATCAAGGCCTATTTCTCCGATTGCAACTGTCTTTTCATCCTTGCAAAGCGATATTATCCTTTCTATAAGGTCGTCTGTTATATCGCCTATCTCATCCGGATGAATACCGACAGCCTCATATATATAGTCATAGTCATGTGCCAGTCTTGTTACCTTTTCGATACTTTCGCCATCCGAAGCAACGTCAATGACACAGCCTATACCCTTTTGCGACAGAGAAGAAAGAAGCTCTCCTCTGTCGCTGTTAAATGCATCGTCATCATAATGTGCATGCGTATCAAAGATCATATTGTTCATCAGCAGATCTCTGCTCCCGATGGCATATTCTTCTCAGGTACTACAAGACTCAGCTTTCCTTCCTCGTCCTCCGCACACAAAAGCATACCCTCCGAAACAACTCCTGCCAGCTTTGCAGGCTTAAGGTTAAGCAGAACCATAACCTTTTTGCCTACCATTTCCTCAGGTGAATAGCTTGATTTGATTCCCGATACTATCTGCTTTGTTATATTTCCTATCTTTACCTGTGAGCAAAGAAGCTTCTTTGATTTCTTTACAGCCTCACAGGAAACTATCTCACCGACAGCAAATTGAAGCTTTGAGAAATCATCATATTCTATTTCAGGCTTAAGCTCTACCTCGATAGACGGCTCCTCTTCTTTGATACCAAGAGCTTCTCTTTGCTTTTTTGCAATCTCCTCAGCCTTTTGAAGGACCTCATTTACATCAAGTCTTGCAAAAAGGATTTCCGGCTTATCGGTTACCTTATTGCCGTCAGGATAAAGTCCAAAGCTGTCTATATCCTCATAATCCCTTGCCTTGGTATTAAGCTGTTCAAATATGCGTCTTGAAGTCTCAGGCATAAACGGCTCGAGAAGCGATGCTCCTATTGTGATACCCTCTACCAAATTGTAAAGAACAGTAGCAAGTCTGTCCTTCTTATCCTCCTGCTTGGCAAGAGCCCAAGGCATTGTCTCATCGATATACTTGTTGCATCTTCTGAAAAGATTAAATATCTCCGATACCGCATCGGCCATTCTCAGCTCGTCTACCTTCGCTGCAACTCTTGCAGCCGTTCCTTTGACAAGAGCCTTAAGCTCCTCATCTGTATCTCCAGGTACATTTTTATTTGAAACAATGCCGCCAAAATATTTATTTGACATTGAAATTGTACGGTTTACAAGATTTCCGAGAATATTGGCAAGATCCGAATTGTTTCTCTCAACCATAAGCTCCCAGCTTATAACTCCGTCATTTTCAAAAGGCATCTCATGAATAACAAAATATCTGACTGCATCTACTCCGAATACATCTACCAAGTCATCCGCATAGATAACATTTCCCTTTGACTTACTCATCTTGCCGTCGCCCTGCAGAAGCCACGGATGTCCGAATACCTGCTTAGGAAGCGGAAGGTCAAGTGCCATAAGAAAAATGGGCCAGTATATTGTATGGAATCTTACGATATCCTTTCCGATAAGATGAAGATCCGCAGGCCAGTTTTTGTTAAAGAGCTCCGATGAATTGCCGTCGCAGTCATAGCCTATTCCGGTTATGTAGTTTGTAAGAGCATCGAGCCATACATAAACAACATGCTTAGGATCAAAATCAACAGGTATACCCCATGAAAAGGTGGTTCTTGATACACAAAGATCCTGAAGTCCCGGCTTAAGGAAATTGTTCATCATTTCATTTTTTCTTGAAACCGGCTGAATAAATTCCGGATGCTCGTTTATATAGTCAATAAGCCTGTCGGCATATTTGCTCATACGGAAGAAATATGCCTCCTCCTTTGCCTGTGTAACCTCTCTGCCGCAGTCAGGGCATTTTCCGTCAACAAGCTGTGCCTTGGTATAAAAGGATTCACAAGGTGTACAATAAAGTCCCTCATAGCAATCCTTGTAGATATCTCCCTGGTCATACAGCTTTTTGAAGATCTTCTTTACCTGCTCTTCATGGTAATCATCGGTTGTTCTTATAAACTTATCATATGAGGTGTTCATGAGATCCCAGATATTCTTGATTTCTCCTGCAACCTCATCTACGAACTGCTTTGGTTCAACTCCCTTTTCCTCTGCCTTGAGCTGTATTTTCTGTCCGTGCTCATCAGTTCCGGTCTGGAAGAAAACATCATATCCCTGCATTCGTTTAAATCTGACTATACTGTCAGCTAAAACAATTTCATATGTATTTCCGATATGCGGCTTGCCTGATGCATATGCGATAGCCGTTGTTAAATAATATTTCTTCCTGATCTTTTCCATTATAATCTATAACCTCTCCATCTGATTGTTGTCTATTACGAATAACCTAAGCAAATTTACTCCGGCAGCATTATTTTATTCGGCAAAAAACAAATTTTCTATCTTATCTTCATTGAGCTTAGAGCCTATTACACAGAGTCTTCCCGTAAATTCAGGCTCGCCCTCTCTTACATCTGCCTCACCCGGTACCATGTCAAAATAAATCCATGTACCGTCATCGCACGGAACTATTCCCTTTGCTCTAAGAATAATGCCATATTCATCCTCATTGCTCAGCTTTTCTATTATAGAATGTATTTTTTCTTTTGAATATTTGCGAAATGTCTCACGACCCCAGCTTGTAAATACCTCATCTGCATGATGGTGATGATGGTGGTCATGGTCGTGGTCATGTCCGCAGCAGCATTCTCCGTCGTGATGATGGTGATGCTCGTGCTCCTCATCGTCATGATCGTGATGATGCTCATGCTCATGGTCATGTCCGCAGCCACATTCTCCGTCGTGATGATGGTGATGCTCGTGCTCCTCATCGTCATGGTCGTGATGGTGTTCATGGTCGTGGTCGTGTCCGCAGCCACATTCTCCGTCATGATGATGGTGGTGATGCTCGTGCTCTACCTCCTCAAGCGTCTCCTTTTCAAGGTCAACGCCTCCCTTTTCCATAACATCGACAAGCTTTCCTGCATCCAGCTGCTCAACAGGTGTTGTTACAATAGTCGCATTTTTATTGTGTTCACGTATAAGTGCTACTGCCTCATCTACCTTAGCCTGTGTTGCCTTTGCTAGATCTGTTCTTGTAAGGATAATAGTTCCTGCTGCCTCGATCTGATCCTCGTAAAATTCGCCGAAGTTTTTGAGATATATCTTGCATTTTGTAACATCGACAACCGCGGTAGCGCAGTTGATCTTTACATCCTTGCCCTCTATATCCTCAGCTTTTTGAACCGCCTTTATGACATCCGAAAGCTTTCCGACACCAGAAGGCTCGATTATAACTCTGTCAGGTGAATATTTTGTGCAAACCTCCTTAAGAGCCTCTCCGAAATCTCCGACAAGCGAGCAGCATATGCAGCCTGAGTTCATTTCCTTGATCTCGATTCCCGTTGACTTGAGAAATCCGCTGTCAATTCCTATTTCACCGAATTCATTCTCGATAAGTATTACCTTTTCGTTTTGAAATCTTTCCTTTAAAAGCTTTGCTATAAGCGTTGTCTTTCCTGCTCCCAGGAATCCTGAAATAATGTCAATTTTGATCATTGTTATTACATCTTCTTTCTTTTATGATTTGATCTAATGCTGTCAGAAGCAATATAGCATTGCTCCTATTACATTGAATAATTAACTACTGCCTTTTCAAAATGCTGATAATCCTTAGGATCGTCCCAATCGCCACCCCATGTATAGCCCCTTTGTGTAAAGAGCTTATAGCACAGATCATTATGATTTATCATATGCCTTTTTGAAGCATCGGATGCATCTCTGTCCAAATAAAGCTCTGCATCCCTGTCCTCATATGTCCAGCTGCCATTTTCATCAAGCCATATATACGGATTATTTATAGGATTTATATCTATTGCCACACCCATGCCATGATATGAAAGCACATCCGGGTTGTCGGTTATCGATCTGAAATTAAATGCAGATGTATTGTTTGCGGCTATTGAGCTTCTGTCGTCTGCATCAAAATCATCAACAAGATACATGCTTTCAACCTGATAATCATTTTGAAATAATATCGTAAATATCTCAAGCATCTCATCCGCAAGCAGAGCATTCATCATCAGCTCCCCTACGTGTATCTTCCCGTCAAAGCCTCTGTGAAGGAGCTTTAAATAACGAAGATCCTCTCTTGGAACCGTACAGTAGGTTTTATAGGATTTATCATCTCCGTATATTCTTTCAAATATATCATCGGATATCTCATAGCTTTTGAAATATTTGCTTAGGTCATTTGGATCAATCTCATCCTCTTCAAGGATAGTGCCTGCATCAACCGAATCAAGATTTTCAAGCTGCTTGCTGCTTTTAGTTGGGATTGGCGTTATTTTTACAGTCGGTGTCGCTGTGATTGACGGTGTGGCAGATATTGTTTCTGATGCTGTCCTTGTAGGTGTGATGCTTACACTGTCGCTTGTCTTTTGGGCTGTATCTGCCTTATTCTTCATATCTGTCAATTTTGACAATGTAAATACGGCTGCCGCAATTATCAGCCCTATTACCGCTGTCAAAAAAAGCATCCTGATGCGAAGCTTCTTATTTAAATCATTATTCATTATTTGCCATATATTCCAACCTCTGAAATACATGTATCATCCCATGCTGTTCCCTTGTATACACTGTCAATTACAACATATATTTCCGAGCAGTTAACATCATCTGATAATTCAACACAATACTCGGTCATCCCGTCAGGAATGGTAACCTCAAAATATTTATCTCCGCACCAAATGGTTATCTGCTTAGGTCTGTTATTCTCTGTATAATTTTTCTGATCTCTCCAGTTGCCCATCTTAAATGTAATATACTTTACATCGTAATTTTTGCTGAGCTTGTAATACAGATATTCTCCGACTCCGTCTCCGTCTACACCCTCCTGCCAAGATGTCGTGGCATCATTATCAAGTGTGACATCCGCAGTATTGTCATAGCCGTCCTGCTCTATGCTTGAGGATGCCTCTGCCTTTAAAACAGATACGATCGAATATCCGCTTTTATTTACCGAACTGCTTTTTTCAACCGTTGCCGTAACCTCCGATGCCTCTTCGGTTGGTGTCGGTGTCAGAGCCGACGGCTGTGTCGGTACAGGTGTTGCCGTCACATCCGGTGTGATCGTGGTTTTATTGTCCTGCTCAAGTTGGTTCTTAAGTGAATCGGATATTTTCTGTGTACTGCTCTGTGCTGTAGCAGAATCGCCTGTATTCATGAAATATTGTATTCCGAAAAAAGCACCAATACCCGCAACAGCAATGATTGCCGCAACAACTATACCTACTATAATTGTTTTTTTGTTCTGCTCGCGCTGTCTTTGCTCTCTTAACGCCTCTCTTTTCTCCATGCGGGTACGACGTTCCCTCTCAAGCTGATCCTGATCCCATGAATTGAGCCTGTTCATCTCACTTGTATCCGGCTCATATGATACTGGCTTAATAAGCTGTGCACCGCATGCCTCGCAAAAAAGAGAATCATCGTTATTTTCGTATCCGCAGTTTCTGCATTTCATAGTGGTATAACTCCTTAATTAATGGTAGAAATCAAATCACGGTATTGGTTAAGCAGCTGGTCATTGGTAAATTTTATCATGGAATCATTTATACTCCAATTACCCAGATTCATCTGCAAAAAGTCAAATACACTGCCAATGTTGTCAAGACGTGTAATTTTCTCTGTTTCGGCTTTTTCGATCTCACTTTCCGGATAGTAAAAGCTTGTTCCTATGTTTTCAAACATCATCTTCTTATAAAGGTTTTTCTGGAAGCTGCTGACACCAAGTCCGTCAAGTGCTGCCATTATATTTTCTTCCTTAGCCATATCGATAAGCTTCTGACCCTCTGTGCTTATCTCCTGTTTTTTTGTTTCAATCACGGCTCTGCTGTTCAAAAACTCCGGATTGTCTGCTGACAGATTGTCAATGCCCAAAAGAGATGTAAGTGCGTCATCATTCATAATACTCTCAAAGTTCTTAAGCTCCTCAAGATATGAATTGATATAGCTTTTCATTGCATCCTCTACAGCCATGTAATCCCCTGTGCAATGTAATGTCATATCGACCTCATCATTGTTTATATCCATATTTTTTATGGTTGAAGCCTCATTGGCAAGGATGCCGACCTGACTGTTGATATTCAAAAAAACAAATACTCCTGCAGCAATTGCTGCAGCAATAACCACTATTATACAAATAATCTTTTTCACAAAATTACTCCTAACACATAAATTGCTGCTATTTAACCACTGAGTAATTCTACTACAAATAGCACAAAAAATGAAGTTATTATTTTATCCTATATTCCTCTTAGCCCAATCGGCATCCTTTAAAATCGCTCTTCCGACTCCTATAAGATCCGCCTTGTTTTCCTTTAAGAGTTCTTCTGCCTCATCTGCGGTTGTAACTCCGCCTGTAACGAGTACAGGTATTTTTACCGCCTTCTTTACAGCCTGCGACATATCCGAAAAGTATCCCGGCTCCTTATTATCCGGTCTTTGATATCTGCACATTCCGCCTGAAAGATCTATAAGGTCAATTCCTTCTCTTTCGAAGATCTTTGCTGCCTCTGCGGCATCCTCTATTGTGCTTCCGCCATCCATATAATCGCATCCGCCAAGCCTAATGAATATAGGAAAGTCCTCTCCCAATTCTTTTCTTATCTTTCTGTAAACCTCTACCTGAAATCTGGTTCTGTTTTCAATGCTCTGAGGTCCATATTCATCCTCTCTCTTGTTTGTTAAAGGAGAAAAGAACTGATTTAACAAATATCCGTGAGCTGAATGTATTTCCACCGCATCATATCCTGCTTTTTTTGCTCTTACCGCAGCACTTACAAATTCATCCTGGATTTTTATAATTTCATCCTTTGAAAGGGCCTTCGGAATGACATTTGGAAGTGTCGGATTTTTCCCGGGATTGTCAACAGCGCTTGCGCTTACAAGCTCCGTTTTGGTTATATCTGTCGATGTAGCACTTCCTGCATGATTAAGCTGCGCAACAACGACATCACAGCCTTCATGAATTGCAGCTGTAAGCCTTGTAAGTCCCTCTATAGCCTTATCGTCTGCAATAGAGTTCTGTCCCTTGCCTGCCTTTCCCTGCTTAGTTATATATGCATGCTCTGTGATAACCATTCCAAGGTATCCGCCTGCTGTTCTTTCTTTATAATATTCACAAAGAGCATCCGTTACATATCCGTCATCCGTAGACTTAGAGGTAGCCATAGGCGGCATTACAATTCGGCTTTTGAGCTCGATATTTTTTATTTTTAATTTTTCTTTGATCAACGACATAAAACAACAAGCCTCCTTATCAAAATTGAATACTTTCAAAGCATTATTTGCGCAATTGCTCATGAATCACAATAGCAAAATGCGGACGGCAGAAAACCTGCCGTCCGTACGTGTTCAAATCTTCTATGATTTGTATATTACAAATATTTCTTTAAAGCGTCAACCTTATCTGTTTTCTCCCATGGAAGATCAATATCATGACGGCCGAAATGTCCGTAAGCAGCTGTCTGCTTGTAGATAGGTCTTCTAAGATCAAGCATTTTGATGATTCCTGCCGGACGAAGGTCGAAGTTTTCACGTGCAATCTTTGTAAGCTCCTCATCTGACAGCTTTCCTGTACCAAATGTATCGATCTGTACCGATGTAGGCTCAGCAACACCGATTGCATATGAAAGCTGAAGCTCGCATCTGTCAGCAAGTCCTGCTGCAACAATATTTTTTGCAACATAACGAGCTGCATATGCTGCTGAACGGTCAACCTTTGTGCAGTCCTTTCCTGAGAAAGCTCCGCCGCCGTGACGAGCATATCCGCCGTAGGTATCTACGATGATCTTACGTCCTGTAAGTCCTGAGTCTCCGTTCGGTCCTCCGATAACGAAACGTCCTGTAGGATTGATATATATCTTTGTTTCTGCATCTACCATATTTGCCGGAAGTACAGGATCAAGAACATATTTCTTGATATCTGCATGTATCTGCTCCTGTGATACCTCAGGTCCGTGCTGTGTAGAAATAACAACAGCATCAAGTCTTACAGGCTTGTTGTTTTCATCATACTGAACTGTAACCTGACTCTTTCCGTCCGGTCTTAAGTAGCCGAGAGTTCCGTTTTTACGAACCTCTGTAAGCTTTCTTGTAAGCTTATGAGCAAGTGCGATAGGATATGGCATAAGCTCCTCTGTCTCATTGCAGGCATATCCGAACATCATTCCCTGATCTCCGGCTCCTGTATCAAGGTCATCCTTGAGCTCGCCCTCTTTAGCCTCTAATGCCTTGTCAACACCCATAGCAATATCTGCAGACTGCTTGTCAAGTGCAACAAGTACACCACATGTATCGCAGTCAAAGCCTTTTTTACCACGATCATATCCGATTTCTCTGATTGTCTCTCTGACGATCTTCTGATAATCCACAACTGCCTTAGTTGTAATCTCACCCATAACAACTGCGAAGCCTGTTGTTATAGCTGTCTCGCAAGCAACACGGCTCATAGGATCCTGCTCATAAAGAGCATCAAGAATAGCATCTGAAATCTGGTCGCAGATTTTATCCGGATGTCCTTCTGTAACTGACTCGGATGTAAATAATCTTTTTTCCATTATAGTCTCCTCATATTTAAAATGTTGTCGGGTCAAAATATGCTTGACCCCTGATAGTGGTTTATTAAGCAAAAATAAGAAATTTAAAGATTTCTCCAGAATAAAGTTTACTGTCAAATAAAATAAAGTCCGCACAAGACGGACTCAATATTTCAAGTAATATTAAATCCCCTTATTGTTCGAATTATTCGCTCAGGTTGGCACCTTCCCATTTGGTGGGTTGCCGTGGTTTCTCAGGTCCTATGTACCTCCGCCACTCCGAATAAGAGAAACAAATATTTTGCTTAAGCTGTTATTAAATTACGCTTCAACCTTAAGATAGTCAATACCAAATATATACTCTTAGGACACAATTTTAAAAGTGTCTAAAAGCTTTTATACGACCTCAAGCCTGAATTTCTGTATTTCACGCTCACTTGACACCTTTTCTATCCTTGCGCCAAGACCTGCCAGCTTCTTTTCAAAGTCCTCATATCCTCTCTGGATATAGACTATATCATCAACAACAGTTATTCCGTCTGCTGCGAGGCCGGCTATGACAAGCGCTGCGCCTGCTCTTAGATCAGGTGCTGTAACTCGTGCACCTGTCAGCATATCTACACCGTCTATAATTGCTGTATTGCCCTCTACCTTTACATCGGCTCCCATGCGCATAAGCTCATCGGCATACTTGAAGCGGTTTTCAAATATGCTTTCAGTAACAATGCTTGTGCCCTCGGCTAATGTAAGTACGGCAGCCAGCTGCGGCTGCATATCTGTAGGGAATCCCGGATACGGCTGTGTTTTTATCTGGGTTCTTCCAAGCCTTCCCTGTGCGCAGACTCTTACGGCATCTCCCAGCTCATCGATATGACAGCCTATTTCCTTTAATTTGGCTGATGTGGCTTCAAGATGCTTAGGCACTACGTTTTTAATAATCGCATCTCCACCTGTGGCAGCTACCGCAGCCATATAGGTTCCGGCCTCTATCATGTCAGGAACTACAGAATAAACTGTCTTATGCAGCCTTTCTACACCCTTGATACGAATGACCTCTGTACCTGCACCCTTTATATTGGCTCCCATACTGTTAAGGAAGTTGGCTGCGTCAACAACGTGCGGCTCCTTAGCTGCATTTTCAATGATCGTATTGCCCTCTGCAAGTGCTGCGGCCATCATGATATTAATCGTTGCGCCTACCGATGCCATATCAAGGAATATATGTGCACCGTGAAGATTCATTGCTTCCGCAATAATGCATCCGTGAGTTATATTAACCGTTGCACCAAGTGCTCTAAAGCCCTTGAGATGCTGATCTATAGGCCTGCTTCCTATATTGCATCCGCCCGGAAGCGGCACCTCAGCCTTTTTATATTTTCCGAGAAGAGCACCAAGCAAATAATATGATGCTCGTATTTTCTTTATAAAATCATAGTCTACGCTTACAGAGGATATCTGCTCTCCGCTTATGCGTACGCTATGACGATCTATCCTGTCTACTGTCGCTCCTATAAAGGTTAATGCTCCGAGCAAGGCATTTATATCGCTTACATCGGGAATATTGTCAACAACAACAGTATCATCCGTCATGATCGCAGATGTTAAGATTGCAAGCGCAGAATTCTTTGCTCCGCTGATCTCAACTTCTCCAGATAAAGGAGTTCCTCCCTTAATCACGTACTGCTCCATGTTACCTCCTGCACCGCAATATTGCAGTTATGCTTATGGATGAAAATCATCATCACATATTAATTAATTCATCTATATTAAAAGTATTATGGTTCTAATGCACAATATCGAACCTACTATACATCATTTTAATACTTTTGTAAATATTATTCTGTTTTTGTGCACGCATAAGAAATTGCAAGCTTTTCTGCACTTCTTTTTTAACTTTTTTATTTTTTCATCATTTACAACTCATTATAACACATCAACTCTTTCTTCACCTTAAAAAGATGGATTGACCCTCTCTTAACTTTACTTTTCAAAAGAAAAACCGTACACCCTAAACGATGTACGGCATATAAATCATTCCATTGATTATAGTATTATAATAGTGTTATATCCATATCGTCCGGACACAGCTTGTGCAGCAATTCATCATAAAGCCACTTAATTAAGGTTGCAACCACAAACATAACAACTGAAAGGATAGCAATGCAAACTTTATCCTTTCCAAACACATCAAAGAAAAAAGCACATACACCCATTATTCCGAACAAGACTTGAGCAATCGAGCATACTATACGAATTATTCCCCTTATGCTCAAGAGCAGATTAAAAAACAAATGATAACCGGTTCCTCTTTTCTTCATATGCTATTTCTCATAATTTATTTAAAATTTGTATTCTTCACCTGAATGATCTATTGTATGTTTCTTTTCGACGGTAACTTTTCTTTTTACATCCTGTTTTTCTTCTTTTTTGTCGCAGCGTTTTCAGTATTTCACTCACATTATTCTGCGTTAAAACGCCTCTATATAGCTCATTATCTTCATTTCTCAATGCGCTGTCAACAAATTTCCATGTATTATCAGAAATTATTTCCTGTGATCCGTATATATCCCTTACAGCATTCCTGATTAATATCAGCAGACATATCTCATATCGCCTTCCACTATGTTATATTTTAAAAATTCAGGATTGGCATTCTTTAAAAGTCTTTTCTTAAAAGAGTCATTTTTCGTAAGTCTGCTGATGATTTCTGCTTGTCTGGGATAAATCATTCGCTCAAACTTACAGTGCCTTAAATATTCATACCTCGTGCAAATAGGTATCTCATTCTCTTTGCTTATATAGTCAAGAGCAGCAAGTGTATAAAGTGCTTCCTCATACATCTGTTTTTCACAAAACAAAGTAATGATATCGCTTTCCAAGATAGAATATATGAAATCAAGATCACCGACATTTTTAAGGTAATGACAAAGATTACTCCTGAAATTATCAAAATCACTTGATTCGAGTCTGTTAAACAATTTCTCTTTTGATTTTACTTTTTCAGCAATCAATTCTTGCTCCTCCTTGATAATTTCTTTTATTTTTTTGCACTTAGTTTATTATAACAAATTTGCTTTTTCATAACAATAAGTGCAACACTCTTTCATCTTCTTCTGTTTTTTTTGCATATCTGCCCGTACAACACTTTAGATATAGCTAAAATGAGCCGGCAGCGTTTTGCATACCGACTCATTTTGTGGTTATTTAAATAAGAAGATTTTGTTTTTCAATCAGCAGGTTCCCTGTGCTATCATAGCATCAACAACCTTCTCGAAGCCTGCGATGTTTGCACCTGCAACATAATCACCTTCAACACCGTACTTCTTAGCTGTATCTACAACATTGTGTACGATATTTTCCATGATTCCCTTAAGCTTTGCATCTACCTCTTCGAATGTCCAGCTAAGTCTTTCGCTGTTCTGAGACATCTCGAGAGCTGAAGTAGCAACACCACCTGCATTAGCAGCCTTTCCAGGTCCAAAGATAACCTTGTTCTCCTGAAGATATTTTGTTGCATCAAGAGTTGTAGGCATATTAGCACCCTCACATACAGCAACGCATCCGTTTGCTACGAGTGCCTTAGCATCCTCAAGGTGAAGCTCATTCTGAGTTGCACATGGAAGAGCGATATCAACCTTGATATTCCAAACTCCTCTTCCTTCATGATACTCTGAATCAGGACGATATTTCTTGTACTCTGTAAGACGAGCACGATTAACCTCTTTGATCTCCTTAAGAGCTGCAACATCGATTCCCTGCGGATCATAAACCCAGCCTGTAGAATCAGAGCATGTAACTACCTTTGCTCCTAACTGATGTGCTTTCTCTATTGCATAAATTGCAACGTTTCCTGATCCTGAAACTGCAATTGTCTTTCCCTTAAGATCGATTCCGTTAAGCTTAAGAAGCTCGTCTGTGAAATATAAAAGTCCGTAGCCTGTAGCCTCTGTTCTTGCGAGTGATCCTCCGAAGGAAAGTCCCTTTCCTGTAAGTACTCCCTCATAAAGGCTTGTGATACGTTTGTACTGTCCGTACATAAATCCGATTTCACGTCCGCCTGTTCCTATATCTCCTGCCGGAACGTCGATATCTTTTCCGATATATTTGTAAAGCTCTGACATAAATGCCTGGCAGAATGCCATAACCTCTCTGTCTGATTTGCCCTTAGGATCAAAATCAGAACCACCCTTAGCACCACCGATCGGAAGTCCTGTAAGAGAGTTTTTGAAAATCTGCTCAAATCCAAGGAATTTAAGGATTCCGTCATAAACTGAAGGATGAAGTCTGAGTCCTCCCTTGTACGGTCCTATCGCATTGTTAAACTGAATACGATATCCTGTATTAACCTGAGTCTGTCCGTTGTCATCTGTCCATGCAACTCTAAATTTAATCTGTCTGTCAGGCTCTGTTATTCTTTCAAGAATAGCAAGCTTTCTGTACTTTTCTTCATTCTGCTCGATTACAGGTCTTAATGATTCAAGAACCTCTTTTACTGCCTGGTGAAACTCCGGCTGAGCAGGGTTTTTCTCAACTACACGATTGATAACTTCATCAACGTATGACATTTTTATGGCCTCCTGTTTATTTTGCGCTTTTTCGAAATGGATTGTAACACGATATTTCCGGCTTTGCAAGTTTTTTTTAAAAACTTGCAAAATTTTGGTATTTTATGCACAATGCAAATCTTTTCAACGCATAAACAGCTTTGTGCATATGCACTCATGAATTTGTTTAAATAATTCCTTCATTTTGCAATTTTCTTTTTCTTCTATTGCAAATTATGATATTATGATACCAGGGTTTAAGGATCAAAAGGCTGATATAGCAGACTTTTAGATCCTTAGACCAAAGCATCATAATTCTTAAGGAGAAATATATAATGTCAGAAGAAATCACAACTATGGATGAGCTTTCGGATGCTATCGATTCATCTTTTGAAACCTTCAGAGATGCCGATGCCGAGGGCTGGGACAAATGTCAGCAGTATTTAGAAGATAAAACAGTTTTGGATGTAACAGTAGACGGCATTGCCATAAAGGGCGGCGTCATCGCAATGCTGGAGGGAATAAGAGGCTTTATCCCTGCATCTCATCTTTCTCTTACTCATGTAGATGATGTAAATGAATATCTCAGCAAATCCTTAAAGGTTCGCGTAATCGAGGCTGACGAAGCAAATAAACGACTTATACTTTCGGCAAGGACTGTTTTAAGAGAGGCATATGAGGAAGCCAAAAAAGAAAAAATCAATGCAGTAAAGGTTGGAACTGTTTTAGAAGGAACTGTCGATTCCGTTAAAACATATGGAGCATTTGTCAAATTAGATGATGATATTTCAGGTCTTGTTCATGTATCTCAGATATCAAACAAGCGTGTTGCAGATCCTTCAAAGGTTCTTAAAAAAGGAGATACCGTAAATGTCAAGGTTATCGGCATAAAAGACGGCAAGATAAGCTTATCAATGAAGGCTCTCGAGGATGATAAGGCAGCTGCTGAGGCTGAGGAAATTAAAAACATAAAAATTCCGGAATCAGAAAGCATTTCTTCAAATTTAGGTGACCTTCTAAAGGGAATCAAGCTTTAATCCGGCCGCAATTAATTTTGCCGCAGGGTTGACATGCTCAATTTATAGTGCTAAAGTTTTTAACCATAATAAAAGTGACGAACAAAGACGTTCTGCTGTTAGGCAGAGCGTCTTTTTGTTATTCACTGAACAAAGGAGGCCTATTATGAAAGAGCTGATCGGTCATACCTCAAACATCAATGAGCTTCTTGCAAGATATGGTGTTAAATTCGGTATATATAAAAACAATACATTTAAAGAACAGCTTTTCCCATTTGACTCTGTTCCAAGAGTCATTACCCATGATGAATTCACCTATTTGGAGAGTGGCTTAAAGCAACGAGTCAAAGCGCTAAATTTGTTTTTAAAGGATATTTACAGTGATAAAAAAATAGTAAATGACGGTGTTGTTCCGGAGGAATTTGTCTTTGCTTCAAGCGGATACATGGCTGAATGTGAGGGTGTTACTCCTATAAAGGATATATATTCGCATATCTCGGGCATAGATCTTGTAAAGGGAAAGAACGGTACCTGGTATATTCTCGAGGACAATTTACGAGTCCCATCGGGTGCCTCCTATCCTATGATTGCAAGAGAGCTTTGCAGACGCTGTTCTCCCGATACCTTTAAGACTACCAAGCTCGAGGACAACCGAAATTATGCCGATCTCTTAAAAAAGACAATGGATTATGTCAATGTCGGCGGCATAAATGTGATAATGACTCCGGGCCGATATAATGCAGCATATTTTGAGCACTCATATCTTGCCGAAAAAACAGGCGCATATCTTGTAAACGGTTCAGAGCTTGTGGTTTATGACGATAAGCTGTATTACATTACCGCTGCAGGTGAAAAGGAGCGTGTCGGTGCGGTTTACAGAAGGATTTCCGATGAATATCTCGATCCTATGAATTTCAATCCTGCATCACTCATCGGAATACCTCATATATATGATGTTTTCCGCAAAGGAAACGTAGCTCTTTTGAATGCTCCCGGAAACGGCATTGCCGACGACAAGGGAATATATTACTTTGTACCTAAGATGATCAAATATTACCTCGGCGAGGAGCCAATCCTCAATAATGCTCCTACCTATCTTCCGTTTTATGACGAGGATATGAAATATGTGCTTGAGCATTTTGACGACCTTGTATTAAAGGATGTTGCAGAGGCCGGCGGCTACGGAGTCGTATTCGGAAGCTCCATGACCAAGCATCAAAAGCAGGATTTTATTGAGCTTCTTAAAAAGGAGCCTCGAAGGTTTATTGCCCAGGAAGTTATCGATTTCCAGGATCTTGACATTATGGATAAGGGATTCATGGTCCCAAGAAAGGCTGACCTTAGAGCCTTCGTCCTTACAAGCGATGAGCCTGTTGTATGGAAAAGCGGTCTTACAAGATTTTCAAGGAATCCCGATTCCTTCATAGTTAATTCTTCACAGGGAGGAGGTTTTAAAGACACATGGGTATTATCTCAATAGAACAGGCCGACAGACTTTATTGGATGGGGCGCTATGCCGAAAGAGCATATTCAACCATCAGGCTTTATTTCAAGAGCTTCGATTCACTGATCGACAAAAGCGAGGATAGCTATATAAACTTTTGCAATTCCGTAGATATTCCGAATATCTACGAATCAAAGGAAGATTTTCTTAAGCGCTATCCGTTTGATATAAATAATCCCGATTCTATAATCAGCAACCTTACAAGGGCATATGACAATGCCATCGTTCTTCGCGACAGCATTTCAACAGAGGCTCTTTCATATATACAGCTTGCAATTTATGAAATAAACAGAGCATCTGTAAGCAGTGCTCCTCTTTTTGAGCTGCAGCATGTAATAGATGAGCTTCTTGCCTTTTGGGGTATTGTCGATGATGAAATCGACAGCGAGCAAATACGAAATATCATAAAGGCCGGTAAGCGTATAGAAAGAATCGACCTGTATGCCAGACTTGGTGTAGAAAGAAAAGAGCTCTTAAGAGAGGTTCACAGAATGAACCCTCGAGTAACAAGAAGCGGTATTTCGTATAATGAAGAAAAATTAAAGCTTGTAAATGAGCTGGCAGAAAATGAAAAAATAGATTATTATGGTATCGTCTCAAATGTAGAACAAATCTTTTAAGAGGTACTATTTATGCATTTGCACTTCGATTATCAAATGAAGCTATTTTATTCTGCTCCGGTAAACGTGTGTAATTATACAATTAAATGTATTCCTAAAAATACAATGCGTCAGAAGCTCCTTCAAAGGAATATTGAATTCATTCCCGAAACAAAATATTCCCTCGGTGAGGATTCATACGGAAATCAAATGCTTTATGGCAGGATTGATAAGCCGCATGACTTACTGCTGTTTCGAATAACAGGTGAGGTTGAAACCTATCCTACGGAATATGAGGATGTCGCAAACAAAAGCCGAATCGGAATATACAAATATCCCTTTGGAAAATGCATTCCGGGCGAAGGTCTTCTTGCGTATTTTAAAAGCCTTGAGCCTTCCGATTACGGCAGTAATCTTGACACCTGTCATCATATAATGCAAAGACTTTACAGTGATTTTTCATATGTCCCCGCAAAAACAAATACGGGTACGGATGCCGAAGAGGCCTGGAGTCTTAAAATGGGCGTCTGTCAGGACTATGCACACATATATATAACTCTCCTTCGTCTGTTTGGCATTCCGGCACGCTATGTATGCGGATTTCTTACAGGTGAGGGTGCAAGTCATGCATGGGTAGAGGCACTGTATAACGGAAGGTGGTACGGCTTTGATCCAACCAACAATTGCGCTGTCAATGAAGGATATATTAAGCTTGGTGACGGACGCGATGCAACTGAATGTGCCATAAACCGCGGCATAATGCTCGGCGGCGGCACTCAGACACAGGAAATAACAGCGATGGTTACACAGCAATGATTGTAATCATCGCTGTATTTGTTTTAAGGATTGCATGAGTGCAGCGCATTATTAAGCAATCCGGTATCTGTTGTGTTCAAACGGTCTTTTGAACACACAGATAAATAAAAATTATAAGAAAGTAATAACCAAAAATGATAGAAACAATATGCTCTGTTCGTCTGCCTGTTGACGAAACCTTAGAAATAAAAAAGAACAGGATAATTCCGGATAACCCGTCAAATGAACCATTAAAAAGAATAAGCATTGTCACCGGAATACACGGTGATGAGCTCGAAGGACAATATGTATGCTTTGAGCTTCAGCGAAGAATTGCGGCTCAAAAGGAAATGCTTACAGGCATTGTAGATATTTATCCCGCAATGAATCCTCTTGGCATAGATTCTATAACCAGGGGCATTCCGGCCTTTGATCTTGATATGAATCGATTGTTCCCAGGAAATATTGATGGAAACATGACCGAATACCTTGCAGCCGGCATCATAGACGATGTAAAGGGTTCCGACTGCGTGCTTGATATCCATGCGAGCAATATCTATTTGACCGAAATACCTCAAATAAGAATAAATGAGCTTCATACGGAAACTCTTCTGCCTCTCGCAAAGGAAGCTAATGTTGATTTTATATGGATCCATGGTGCAAGCACCGTGCTTGAATCGACATTTGCATACAGCCTTAACAGCATAGGCACACCTGTACTCGTCCTTGAAATGGGCGTGGGAATGAGAATAACCACATCCTACGGCGACCAGATCGTAAACGGTATATTCAATCTGATGAGTAAGCTTGGAATCTGGAAGGGCAGCGTGCTTGAACCAAGAAAGCCTATCATTTCAAGCGATCCCGATGATGTAAGCTATCTGAATGCCCGCGTCGGCGGAGTATTTATTCCTGCAGTAAAGCACTGGTTCAAGCTTAATACAGGTGATTTGATAGGCCAGATTGTCAATCCGCTTACTGGTGAAGTACTCGATGAGATAAAGGCACCTGTAGACGGCATCCTCTTTACGATACGCGATTATCCTGTTGTAGACGAAGGATCACTTGTCGGCCGTCTTTTGAGAAAAGAGGTATATGCAAATGTATAAAAAAGTCATATATGAAATGTCAGTTCTTTATCGTGACAATTTCAGAGTAACCGGATATGAATTCGGTGAAGGCGAAAAGACTGTATGCATCGTCGGAAGCACAAGAGGAAACGAGATACAGCAGATATATTGCTGTTCTAAGCTTGTAAAAAAATTCAAGCAGCTCGAATCGGAGGGAAGGATCAAAAAAGGCAAGAAAATCCTTATAATCCCATGCATCAACCCTTCATCAATGAATATACAAAAACGTTTTTGGCCTACCGACAATACAGATATCAACCGCATGTTCCCAGGATATGATCTGGGAGAAACTACTCAGCGTATTGCCGACGGTGTTTTTAAAGAAATTAACGATTATCAGTTTGGTATACAGTTTACTTCATTTTATATGCCCGGAAATTTTGTTCCTCATATCCGAATGATGGATGAAGGCTTTTCAAGAATTGAAACCGCAAGTCAGTTCGGACTGCCATACGTAGTAATAAGAAAGGTACGTCCATATGATACTGCCACCCTTAATTACAACTGGCAGGTTTGGGATACTCAGGCCTTCTCGCTTTATACAACATCTACCGATCAGATTGATCAAAGCGGAGCAGGGCAGGCTGTCCTTTCGATAATGAATTTTCTTTCGGCACAGGGGATCATCAAATACAGCTTCCCGCGCCTTGAGGAATCTGTTGTCATATCAGATACCGAGCTTATATCCGTGCGAACCTCGGAATCAGGTATATTTGAACCTCTGGTAAGGGCCGGCGACATTGTAAGTATAGGCCAGCCTCTTGCAAATATTATTCATCCATATGAAAGTGAAATCATCGAAACTCTGTATGCTCCCATAGACTCTAAGGTTTTCTTCATTCACAACGAACCGCTGACATATGCAAATACTGCTGTTATAAAGCTGGTATAGCTGCAAAATACGAACAATTAAAGCCGGCAACATATATATGTTGCCGGCTTTTAAGCGGAGACGGAGGGATTCGAACCCTCGTGCCCCGGAGGGCTAACGCATTTCGAGTGCGCCCCGTTATGACCGCTTCGATACGTCTCCAAATATTTGACTCAATTTTAGATTATACCGATAAAACTGCTATTCGTCAATCATACTTTTCTTTTTTTGCATTTTCAGAGCTCTGAGTCTCTTAAAAAATTCCGTCATCATAGCACTGCACTCTTCACCAAGCACACCTGTTTCAATATCAACCTTATGATTAAAGCCCTCTGCCTGAAGAATGTTCATAACCGAGCCCGCACAGCCAGCCTTGGGGTTCATCGCACCTATCACGACCTTATCTATTCTCGACTGAACAAGCGCGCCTGCACACATCTGACACGGCTCAAGCGTCACATACATCGTGCAGCCCTCGAGCCTCCAGTCTCCCATTACCTTGCTTGCCTTTTTTATTGCATTGAGCTCGGCATGTGAAAGCGTATTGTGATCTGTATTTCTTCTATTATAGCCTCTTGCTATGATTTTATCGTTATGGACTATAACGCAGCCTATCGGAACCTCTTCTATTTTTTCGGCCTTTCTGGCCTGCGTTATAGCCGCCTTCATAAAGGCTTCATCCTTACTCAAAATTTTTTTCATTTGCTATATCTTTCTTATCTCTTAGCGCTTCATGTATTTCCTCGGGGATAAATTCCGAAAGAAATGCTCTTCCTGTGATATTTTCTCCCAGATAATCCTTTTTCAGCTGCTTTTTGCTGTTTTTTACAGCCTCTAAAAGCCCTAATGCTGACATTCTTGCAGCACCCTCGCCAAGCACGATCACCTGTTCAAGTCCGTCTGAGGTTGCAACGGTTACGTTGTTGTTCTTCCCAAGATCATGCACTGTCTTTTCTATATATTGATCTGCAGTCTCTGATTCCTTCGTATATACTACATAGATATTATGATATTTTGAAACTGCCTCACGGCCGCCCGGAACCTTGTATGCATCATAAACAAGTATCAAGGTTCCCGAAAGCATACCTGCAAAATCACTCATAATATCCATGAGCTTGTCTCTTGCGGCACTGATATCAGTATCTGCCATCTCCTTTAGCTCCTGCCACGCAAATATGATATTGTAGCCGTCTACCAGGAGATATTCCTTGCCTGGCTTTCTGTCAGTCCTCTTCTTTTTTGCAGCGGGAGCTGTATCAAGAATCCTGCTTGCCTTTTTCCATCCGGGTCTTGATGTGCTCTGCGTTCTTTTCCCGTAGGTTCTTGAAAAGATTTCCTCCAGCTCCTTTTCGTTTGCTTCTATCCTACTGTCCTGCTCCTTAAAGCTTAGATTTTCGTTTTTTGCTTTTACGTTTTTTATAACAGCCGGGCTTTCCTCTTCATTTTGCTCCCTGCTGCTCGTGCTTTCGGTATGCATTCTGTCCTTTACATTGTACCACGGAACTATTACTCCTGCTCCATGCGAACAAAATACCGAAGAAGACGGATTTTCGAGATCCGCATCGGCATCATAGCCTATTTTTTCAATTACATCCTCGGCATCCTTGCACTCTTCATAGCCTGCAAGCGTACAAACAATCCTTCCTCTGCCCGAGGTAAAGACCGTAAGCTCCTCCTGATAGCCTGACATTCTCGATGCAGGTCCCTTGCCGAATATCTGACATTCATTGTTAATAACAATCGGCGGTTCATTTTCGGCTTCCATGCTGTTAAGATCAAAAAGCACTCTTCCGACATTTTCCTGAGGAATAGTAATAACAAATTTTAAATAAGGCTCGAGCAGAACGCTTACACTCTCCATCAGTCCCTGTCTGAATGCTCTGAAGGTAGCCTGTCTGAAATCTCCAGGCTCGGTATGCTTTGTATGTGCTCTGCCGCCAACAAGGCTGATCCTCATATCCGTAAGTCTTGAATCGGTAAGTATACCTGTATGCGTTCTTTCTGCCAGATGCGACATTATAAGCTTTTGCCAATGTATATCAAGTTCATCTCTGCTGCAATGGTTTTCCAAAACCACTCCGCTTCCTGCCTCAAGCGGTTCAAGCATAAGTCTTACTTCTGCATAATGCCTCAAGGGTTCGAAATGTCCAACGCCCTCAACGACTCTTTTTATGGTTTCCTTATATACAATTGTACTTGCTCCGAAATCTATGTCTATATCAAAGCGTGATTTCATAAGCACCTTTAGTATTTCCATCTGCACCTTTCCCATAACCTTGACGGAAATTCTGCCGGTTCTTTGTGAAAGGCTCACACTAAGCTTTGGTTCCTCCTCTTCTATTTTCTTGAGTGCATCAAAAACAGTTATTGTCTGAACCGATTCATCGTGCTCTATTTCATATGTAAGAATAGGTTCTGTTATAAGGCTTCCAAGTTCCTTATCGTCACCAAAGGAGTCACCTGCATTGATATTTCTGATTCCGGTAACCGTACAGAGCATTCCGGCAAATGCCTCATCAGCAGTCTTGTATCCCGAACCTGAATACAATCTTATCTGGTCCACCTTTTCGCCGGACTCGTCATCATTTTTTCTGCAGGGCAAAACCTGCTTTACTCTAAGTCTTCCGCCCGTAAGCTTCAGCCATACAAGTCTTGTCCCTTTTTCGTCTCTTGAAATCTTATAAACTCTGCCTGACAGTCCTTCTTTGTATGTATTTTCTCTTGTATAGGCCTTTATATCCTCAAAGAACTCCTCTATTCCTGTATTTTTCAGAGCCGAGCCAAATCTCACGGCAAAAAGCTTTCTTTCTTTGATCAACTCGGCTATGTCATCATTTGTAATCGCACCGCCATCAATAAATTTATTTAAAAGACCTTCATCTGTAAGTGCCACATGCTCATAAAATTCATCATCCTTATTATTAAAATCAACGGCAGATGAGCTTAACTCCTTTTTGATTTCATCCATCAGCCCATCCTTTTCAAAGCCTGCGCTGTCTGTTTTATTTACAAAAATGAATGTCGGCACATTATATGTCTCAAGTATTTTAAAAAGATATCTGACCTGCGTAGTAATGCCCTCCTGCGCACTGACAAGAAGGATCGCATAATCAAGCACCCAGAGAGTTCTTTCCATTTCCGCTGCGAGATCCGAGTGTCCCGGTGTATCGAGCAGAAGATATTCACAGCCCTCCGAAATTATTCGGGCTTGCTTTGATGAAACGGTTATCCCTCTTTGTCTCTCTATCGGATCGGTATCTAAGAATGTATCTCTGTGATCAACGCGCCCGAGACTTCTTATCATTTTATTGTTATAAAGAAGTGCCTCTGTAAGTGTTGTCTTGCCTGCATCAACATGCGCAAGCAAACCTATCGTTATATGCTTTTTTATTTTAATTTCTTTATTTGTATCCATAAGCCTATTTATATGATCCTTTTTATGCCTGCTGCTGCCACTTTTCTTTAAGCAGCAACTCTTCATTCGTATTTAAATGAGTATTGTGTTCTAAATTATATCATGCTTTTTTTACTTATACATCAATATATTGATGTACAGATCCTTTGCAATCTAAATTAATTCAGCAATTTTTCAAAAAAGAATATCACAAAAAACAAATATATATATTTAGATTCTTGATTTATGTCTCTCGATATGAGAGAATAATTGCGGTTTAGGTGGTATTTTAATATGAAAGGAGTTTATCAATGATCTATACTAAAGAAGTAGAATTGATGTGCCCGGTACATCAGGGCGTACACCATGGTGCTGCACCTATCCCGGAGCAGGCAAAATGGGTAAAAGTAAAAGATGTTCAGGACATATCCGGTCTTACACACGGCATTGGCTGGTGTGCACCACAGCAGGGTGCTTGTAAAATAACATTAAATGTTAAGGAGGGAATCATCCAGGAGTGTCTTGTAGAGACTATCGGATGCTCAGGAATGACACATTCGGCAGCTATGGCTTCTGAAATTCTTCCAGGACTTACAGTTATGGAAGCTCTTAACACTGACCTTGTTTGTGATGCAATCAACACAGCAATGAGAGAATTATTCCTTCAGATCGTTTACGGACGTTCACAGAGTGCATTTTCAGAGGATGGTCTCGCAATCGGTGCCGGTCTTGAGGATCTTGGAAAAGGCCTTCGTTCACAGGTTGGTACAATGTATGGTACTCTTAAAAAAGGACCTCGTTATCTTGAGATGACAGATGGTTATGTAACAGGTATCGCTCTTGATGAGGATGATGAAATCATCGGATATCAGTTCGTTAACTTCGGCAAGATGATGGACTTTATCAAAAACGGTGATGATGCTGCTACAGCTCTTGAAAAAGCAAAGGGTCAGTATGGCCGTGTTGCAGATGCTGTTAAGATCATCGATCCTAGAAAAGAGTAAGGAGGACGACTGAAAATGGCTTTATTTGAATCATATGAAAGAAGAGAAAAACAGATCCTTGCAAAGCTTGCTGAATACGGCATCAATTCTATCGAAGAGGCTGCTGAAATCACAAAGGCTGCAGGATTAGATGTATATAAGATGGTTGAAGGCATTCAGCCAATCTGCTTTGAAAATGCAAAATGGGCTTATACAGTCGGTGCTGCTATAGCAATCAAAAAGGGCTGCAAGAGAGCTGCTGACGCTGCTGCAGCTATCGGTGAGGGACTTCAGTCATTCTGTATTCCCGGATCTGTTGCAGATCAGAGAAAGGTTGGTCTCGGACATGGTAACCTCGGAAAGATGCTTCTTGAGGAGGATACAGAGTGCTTCGCATTCCTTGCAGGACATGAGTCATTCGCTGCTGCCGAGGGTGCTATAGGTATTGCCGAAAAAGCAAATAAGGTTCGTAAAAAACCTCTTAGAGTTATCCTTAACGGTCTTGGAAAGGACGCTGCACAGATCATTTCACGTATCAACGGATTTACATATGTTGAGACAGAATATGATTACTATACAGGCGAATTGAAGGAAGTATACAGAAAATGCTATTCTAAGGATGCTTCAAGCCCAAGAGCAAAGGTAAATTGCTATGGTGCAAATGACGTTCAGGAGGGTGTTGCTATCCTTTGGAAGGAAAATGTTGATGTTTCTATAACAGGTAACTCAACTAACCCGACACGTTTCCAGCATCCGGTTGCAGGAACCTACAAGAAGGAGCGTATCCTTGCAGGCAAGAAATACTTCTCGGTTGCATCAGGTGGCGGTACAGGACGTACTCTTCATCCTGACAACATGGCTGCAGGTCCTGCTTCATACGGTATGACAGATACTATGGGACGTATGCATTCAGATGCACAGTTCGCAGGCTCTTCATCAGTTCCGGCTCACGTTGAGATGATGGGACTTATCGGTGCAGGTAATAACCCAATGGTTGGTATGACTGTTGCTGTTGCTGTTTCGGTAGAGGAAGCTGCTAAGGCTGGAAAATTCTAAACCATATTTAAAATAAAAAAGTGCCGCAGCTGCGATTTTTATTCGCAGCTGCGG
>CAVBHN010000009.1:0-66490 GCA_963595425.1 Faecalibacterium sp. CAG:74
AGTGATTTCCTTTTTACCGGAATCGTGATTTCCGACAAAACGGAATGTTGATTTCCATATGCCGGACAGGCGATGGATTTCAGCCCGGATTATTCACTAAACTGAGTTTTTTTGCCTTTTTCAAGGTTTTTCTTGCTTTGTGCTATCTGCTTTTCTGTCGGCATCTGCTCACCTTCTACATAAAAAGGAGCCTCTTTCGAAGCTCCTTAAAATTACATTTTTTCAAGTTTCTCATCAATAGCCGAATTTACAAATTCGTTCATGCTGCATCCCAGTTTCTTACACAGAGCCTTCAGCTCGTCCTTCTTTCCTTTTGGGAGCATAACAGCAATCCTGTCATAATTTCGTTTGTTAAATTCGTTCTGATATTTTATCGGGTCAAAATCAGACATATTATACTCCTTTTTATCAATCCCAATCGATAGAATTGAAATCTACACCATCGCTTTTTTCATGTTGATATTCTTTTATGGTTTCAATCTCATCTTCAAATGGTTCAACCTCAGGAATAAATCTAATCAGCACCTTATATATAGTATCAATATCTTCATCAGGTATCATGTCTATTAAATTTTTAACTGACTCTTTGCTCATTTTAGCACCTCTCAAATTCTTTTATATGCCTGTCCTCTTGGTTTAATGTCAAGTATTATAATATCTTCATTTTCACACGTAAATAAAATTCGCAAATCACCTACACGCAAGCGATAAAAATTATCATATCCTGCTAATTTTTTTATATCACCAAATGCAGGAAGCTTCTTGATAGCTTCTTGATAGCTTCTTGATAGCTTCTTTCAATCTTTTCTTTGTTGCACTATCTGATGATTTTATATACTTCTCAGCTTTTTTATTAATTATTATCATAATCTTCCTTCTTGCTTGCTGCGATATTTCCTTGTACAATTATATAATAACACATATTTGCAAATATGTAAACACTTTTATGACTTTTTTGAATTGTTTTTATATCATTAAAAGAGCACCCAGTGAAACTGGATGCTCAGCCAAAAAGAAAACAGAAAAAAACATGGAACTTTATGTTAAAAGTTCATGATAGCATTATAGCTTATCAAAAAGTATGTTTGGGTATGTTGTTTCAAAATTCATTAAAGCCATGCCATGCAAATTCTTCACCCAGTTATAATCATAATTCATTTCCACCGCTATCAGCTCAAACTTCTTAAATTCCACATACCGCTTGTATAAAATCTCTATATATCTCGAATCTTCCAAGCTCTGAATCTGAGAAATGATTTTGTTCTGCTCCTGTGTGTAGCTTTCAATCATCTGCTTCACTTCAGCCTGCAGGTCGATGTACCTTGTTACGTTTTCGGACAGCTTATCTCCTGCAATGCTTGTCTGTACACGCTCACCCTCGCAGTTGAAAGAATATCAGTCGCATTTAAAAAGAGGATTAAATCAACCCTCTTTTTTTCTTTGTATTCAATTTCCCGGCAGGTAATCCTGTCCGCGCATCAGTATTCTCGGTCCTCCTGTATGCTCTATATATTCCTTGGTTATGATTACCTCTCCGATATTTTCATCCTTAGGAACCTCATACATTATATCGAGCATATACTCCTCAAGTACGCTTCTTAAGGCTCTTGCTCCCGTATCGACCTCAAGTGCCTTTTTGGCTATCGAATACAGTGCATCCTCCTCAAATGTAAGCTTTACCTCATCCATCTCAAGAAGCTTTTCATATTGCTTAAGTATCGCATTTCTTGGCTCCTTCAATATCTTTACAAGCATTTCCTCGTCAAGACTTTGAAGAGTTGTAAGTATAGGAAGCCTTCCTAAGAATTCAGGTATCATACCAAATCTCCTCAGATCCTCCCATGTGCTTTTCAAAAGAATATCCTTGTCTGATGCATGCTCATCCTTTAGCTCGGATTTGAAGCCTATAGCTGCTGTCTTATTGAGTCTTTCCCTTATTATCTCATCCAGTCCGGAGAAGGCTCCTCCTACAATAAATAGTATATTTTTTGTATTAACCGTTGTAAGCGGCACCATAGCATTCTTATTTGTTGCTCCTACCGGCACCTCAATCTCGCTGCCCTCAAGCAGCTTCAAAAGTCCCTGCTGGACAGCTTCTCCGCTTACGTCTCTTTGGTTAGTATTTTTCTTTTTGGCGATCTTGTCTATCTCGTCAATAAATACTATTCCCTGCTGCGCTCTGTCTACATCATTGTCTGCTGCAGCAAGCAGCTTGCTGATAACGCTCTCTACATCATCGCCGATATATCCCGCTTCAGTCAAGGATGTTGCGTCTGTGATAGCAAGAGGGACGTTCAAAATTCTGGCCAGCGTCTGTACAAGATATGTTTTACCGCTTCCGGTCGGACCTATCATAAGCATATTTGATTTCTGTATTTCCACATCACTGTTTTCCTTCGACAGGATTCTTTTGTAGTGATTGTAAACTGCTACAGAAATTACCTTCTTAGCCTGCTGCTGTCCTATTATATAATCGTCTAATTGTGCTTTTATCTTATGCGGTGCAGGTATATTTGCAAGCTCAAGCTTCGGTGCTTTTTCCTTTGGCTTCTCCTTGCGCTTTTTCACCTGCTGATTTCTTGGTATCTGAGCAGACGCAATCATATCGGCTATATTCAGATCTGAAGGAATATTCGACACCATATCGACCAAATTAAGCGGACTTTTCTGCATTGCATCCATGCTTTTTTGCATACAATCCGCACATACATACATATTGTATCCGAAATTCATGAGCTTTCCTGCTTTGCTTTCGGGCCTTCGGCACATAAAGCAAATCTTCTCATATTCATCTGTGTCATCGCTGTCGTCTGTTTTTTTCTCTTCAGTGTCAACGATTTCATCAGTTTTATCTATCTTGTCTGACATTCACTATTCCTCTTTACTCATTTTTCTGTTGCTGAACAACGGCTTTGTATTGTCGCTTTCACCAATGGCTGCTTTGTAAATACTTTCCATCTCAAGATCAAGATAATAGCTTCTGAGTGCACATCTAAGCAATGATTCCTCTATAATCGGCATCTCGGGAAGATTCTTTTTATAGAGTATCTTGTGCTCGAGGCTTGCCCACCAATCCATTGCAATGGTTCTGAATTGAACCTCAACCGTCATGACCTTTTTGTGATCATGAAGAAATATAGGCAGGGCTACTATCAGATGAAGGCTTCTATATCCATTTGGCTTTGGATTGAGCATATAGTCCTTCTTTTCAACCAGTATTACATCATCCTGCATCAAAAGTGCATCAGCCAGCTGATAAAGATCTGACGGAAACGAGCATATAACTCGTATTCCGGCAACATCATTTATATATCTTTCGAGATTCTCAATTGTCAGATCGAGTCCTTTTCTTTCCAGCTTCTCAAGAATACTCTCAGGTGTTTTTAATCGTGTTTTTATCGATTCTATGGGATTTCTGTCAAATTTAAGAGACAGCTCCTCCTGCAATACATTGAATTTAGTCGTGACCTCCATAAGAGCACATCTGTAATATGCCATCAGCTCCTTGAACTGATCTTCGTTTTCCAAAAGCCACTTATACATTCTCTGCGATAATTCTGTTTTTCTGTGCTTTGATAGTTTCTTATCCAATCGTGGATCACCTCGTGATCATTTTATCATTTGTTCTAAAATAGATGGTATAGCTGAAATAGCATCCGGTATCTTTGATGCATCCTTTCCACCTGCCGATGCCATATTAGGGCGTCCGCCGCCGCCTCCGCCGACAATAGCTGCTGCCTGCTTTACAATATTTCCGGCATGTGCACCCGCTTTAACAGCTGCATCGGTTGCCATTGCACAAAGGCTTACCTTTCCATCCTTTGAGGATGCAAGTACAACAACACCCTCTCCTAATTTTTCCTTAAGGCTATCTCCAAGGCCTCTTAAAGCATTCATATCCTGATCCGGAACAGCTACCGCAAGGAGCTTTACGCCCTTGATCTCCTTAACTGAATCCATGACATCTGCTACAGCCTCATTTGCAAGCTTGCTCTTTAATGATTCGTTTTCAGAGCTTAAGGCCTTGTTTTCATCTATTAATTTGACGATTCTTGTTTCAATCTCATCAACAGATGTTTTAAGAAGAGCCGCACTCTTGTCAAGCTTTGCCTCAACATCCGCATAATGAGCTATAACATTTCTTCCGGTAAGAGCCTCTATACGTCTTACTCCGGCAGCAATGCCGGCCTCAGAAAGGATCTTAAAGGCACCTATCTGGGATGTATTGCTTACATGTGTACCGCCGCAAAGCTCTATTGAATATCCGCCCATATTTACAACGCGAACCTTTTCTCCGTATTTCTCTCCGAAAAGAGCCATTGCACCGGTTTTCTTAGCCTCTTCAAGATCCATTATATCGGTTTTTACTTCATATTGCTCTTCTATTGCATCATTTACAAGCTTCTCGACCTCGGCTATTTCATCGGATGTCATAGCCTGGAAATGTGAAAAGTCGAAGCGAAGTCTTGTCGGTGTTACAAGTGATCCCTTCTGCTCAACATGAGAACCCAAAACTGTCTTTAATGCCTTTTGAAGAAGATGTGTAGCCGAATGGTTCTTGCAGGTATCTCTTCTTGCCTGCTTTGTAACATTCATCAAAACATCGTCTCCTACCGAAAGCATTCCTGCTGTCATAATTCCGACGTGTCCTTCTCTGCCGCCGCGAAGCTTGATTGTTTTTTCTACCTTAAAGCTTCCGTTTGCATTTGAGATGATACCTGTGTCGCCTTCCTGACCACCCATAGTTGCATAAAACGGTGTCTTGTCTGTAACTATTGTTCCTCTTTCGCCCTCCATAAGAGAATCTCTGAGTTCATTTTCATCAGTAAGGACGATTATACGTGCATCGGACGAAAGACTGTCATATCCTATAAACTGTGTTGTTACGGATGGATCGATTTTGTCATATACGGTTGCATCCTCTCCCATATAGTTTGATGTCTTTCTTGCTCCTCTTGCCTTCTCCTGCTGAGCCTTCATAGATGCCTTAAAGCCTTCTTCATCTATAGAATAGCCCTTCTCCTCAAGAATCTCCTTTGTAAGATCAAGCGGAAATCCGTATGTATCGTAAAGCTTGAACGCATCATCACCCGAAAGCACCTTTTCTCCTGAAGCATTCATCTTGTCTTCGATTTCTGCTAATATCCTAAGGCCCTGGTCAATAGTTTTATTAAACTGACTTTCCTCATTTTCAAGCACTCTGAAAATAAAGTCCTGCTTCTCCTCAAGCTCCGGATATCCGTCCTTACTGCCTGATATAACCGTTTTTGCAAGCTCGGCAAGGAAAAGATGATCTATTCCGAGGATTCTTCCATGGCGTGCCGCACGTCTTATAATACGTCTCAGGACATATCCTCTTCCTTCATTTGAAGGCATGATACCGTCGGATATCATAAATGTTGCGGAACGGATATGATCTGTTATAAGACGTATCGAAATATCATCGGCATCATTTGTATGATAGGTTTTGCCTGCGGCATCACATACTGCATTTCTTAGAGACTGAAGGGTATCGACATCAAATATAGAATCTACATCCTGCACTACTACCGCAAGTCTCTCAAGGCCCATGCCTGTATCGATATTTTTGTTCTTCAGCTCTGTATAATTTCCGTGACCGTCATTGTCAAACTGTGTAAATACGTTATTCCAAACCTCCATATATCTGTCACAATCACAGCCTACATGGCAATCCGGCTTTTTGCATCCGTACTTTTCTCCACGATCATAATATATTTCGGAGCAAGGGCCGCAGGGTCCGCTTCCGTGCTCCCAAAAATTGTCTTCTTTTCCGAAGCGGTAAATTCTGTCTGCAGCAACACCTATCTTTTTGTTCCAGATATCGAACGCTTCATCATCATCTTTATATACCGAAGGATACAGTCTGTCAGGATCAAGTCCTACAACCTCTGTAAGAAATTCCCATGACCATGAGATAGCCTCATTCTTAAAATAATCTCCAAATGAAAAATTTCCAAGCATTTCAAAAAATGTACCGTGACGTGCTGTCTTTCCTACATTTTCTATATCACCTGTACGTATACATTTCTGACATGTTGCTACCCTTCTTCTAGGCGGAATCTCCGCACCTGTAAAGTATGGCTTTAACGGCGCCATTCCTGCATTTATAAGAAGCAGACTGTTGTCATTGTGCGGAACAAGCGAAAAGCTTTTCATTACAAGATGTCCCTTGCTTTCAAAAAAATCAAGAAACATTTTTCTTAATTCATTTACACCATATTTTTCCATAATATCCTCCGATATAACCGCGCTTTGTTATGCAAGCGTTATCTTTCTGAAATTCTTTTTTCCCTTCTTTAAAAGAATACCTTCTGCAAGCTTGTCTGCACCAACTACTGCCTTTACATCGGATATCTTTTCTCCGTCTATTGAAACTCCGCCCTGCTCGATTGCACGTCGTCCGTCTGATCTTGTCTTTGCCAGTTCAGATTTAACAAGAAGAGAAATAACGTCTATTTCATTATCTGTAAGCTCATCCTTTGATATTTCTGTTGAAGGAGTATTCGAATCATCTGCTCCTCCCGCAAAAAGAGCCTTTGCGGCACTTTGTGCCTTTGATGCCTCTTCCTCACCGTGAACAAGCTTTGTAAGCTCAAATGCAAGGATTTCCTTTGCTGTGTTAAGCTGGCTTCCTTCCCATTTGTCCATTTCATCTATCTGCTCAAGCGGCAGGAAAGTAAGCATTCTTAAGCATTTTAATACATCTGCATCCGCAACATTTCTCCAGTACTGATAAAACTCATACGGTGTTGTTTTATTCGGATCAAGCCAAACCGCTCCTGACTGAGTTTTTCCCATCTTCTTACCCTCTGAATTTAAGAGAAGAGTAATAGTCATTGCATTGGCATCCTTCTGAAGCTTTCTTCTTATAAGATCGGTTCCTCCAAGCATATTGCTCCACTGATCATCGCCGCCAAACTGCAGATTGCAGCCATAGCGTTTATAGAGTTCAAGGAAATCATAGCTCTGCATAAGCATATAGTTGAACTCAAGAAAGCTGAGTCCCTTTTCCATTCTCTGCTTATAGCATTCCGCACGAAGCATTTGATTTACAGAAAAGCAAGGTCCTATGTCCCTTATAAATTCAACATAATTAAGACCAAGAAGCCAATCTGCATTATTTACCATCTCTGCCTTGCCTTCACCGAATTCGATGAATCGGCTCATCTGCACCTTAAAGCAGTCACAGTTGTGCTGTATTGTCTCCTTTGTCATCATTGATCGCATATCTGTTCTTCCTGAAGGATCTCCTATCATAGCAGTTCCTCCTCCGATAAGTGCGATTGGTTTGTTTCCGGCCATCTGCAGTCTTTTCATAAGGCAAAGTGCCATAAAATGGCCGACATGCAGACTGTCTGCAGTAGGATCAAAGCCTATATAAAAAACTGCCTTTCCGTTGTCTATGAGTTCTCTTACTGTTTCTTCATTGGTTACCTGCGCAATAAGTCCTCTTGCGACCAACTCATCATATATTTTCACGGTTATTCCTCCTGATTTTTATCTGAAAGCATACTTTTTCATTGTAACAATGCCATATAATAATGTCAATGATACTGAGCTTAAAAGCTTTTTGACTTCAGTATCATCATATGTTCTTGTATTTGATGTATCAATCCTTCAAATAATCCTTTATCTTTCCGAAAATAATATCCATGAGTCTTTTTCTTGTGCTTATACCTGCCCAGCCTATATGAGGTGTAACTATCAGTCTTGTGCTGTCCTTTATCTCAAATAACGGGTTATCCTCTGTCATAGGCTCCTTTGTCAGTACATCAAGACCTGCTGCAGCTATTTCATTATTTTTCAATGCTTTTGCAAGGTCCTTTTCAACAACTATCGGTCCGCGTCCGACATTTATAAATATTGCTGTATTCTTCATTTTTTTGAATGCGGCTGCATTCATCATTCCCTCAGTAACATCATTTAATGGGGCATGAACCGAGATTATATCGGACTCTCTTAAAAGTGTTTCAAAATCAACTCTGTTATAGCCATCCTGGCTGTTCCTTCCGGATGTAGAATAATATATAACACGGCATCCGAATGCCTTTGCTATATCCGCAACCCTTCTGCCTATTGTACCAAGTCCGATTATTCCCCATGTTTTTGAATCAAGCTCATCGAATGAAGCATCAAAATGCGTAAACATATTGCTTTTTATATATTCGCCACTTTTAACATAATCATCATAATATGCGAGCTTTTCAAGCAGATATAAAGCCATTGCAAATGTATGCTGAGCCACGCATTGTGTTGAATATCCCGCAACATTTGTCCACTTTATATTTCTTTTTTCAAGGTATTCCTTGTCAAGATTATTCGTTCCTGTTGCAGTAAGACATATAAGCTTCAGGTTTTTACAATCCTTAAGTGTATTTTCATTCATAGGAACCTTATTTGTAATGCAGATATCGGCATCTCTTAATCTTTCGGGCACCTCACCAGGTTCGGTAAGCTCATAGGTTTTCACCTCACCGAATTCATTGAATCTGGTATATTCTATGTCGTTTCCGACAGTTGCCGTATCCAAAAATACTAATTTCAAAATATTATCTCCATTTCACGACAGTGAATTTAAATGTATTTTGCCTTATTATCTAAAACACCATGTATCCAAATCGGTACATGGTGCTTTTGATTTGATAAATTGCTTTTGCACTATCTATACGGTCAAACCGTAAATTTTATTTCTCTCCCTGAAGGAGTGTATTTGATAACCTCCACTCCTGCAGATTTCAGCATACGCATTGAAGCAAGAACTGCGGCTGAATCGGGATATTTATTGACCTCATAAATCAGAGTCTTTATTCCGGACTGAATTATTGCCTTAGCACATTCATTGCACGGAAACATAGAAACATAAAGCTTCGATCCCTCAAGTGAGCCTCCTCTGTAATTAAGAATGGCATTTAATTCACTGTGAGTCACGTAAAGATATTTTGTTTTTAACGGGTCCTCCTCTTCTCTGCTCCATGGATATTCATCATCGGAGCAGCCTTTAGGAAATCCGTTGTATCCCATCGAAAGAATCTTATTGTCCTGACTGACTATACATGAACCTACCTGTGAATTAGGATCCTTGGAGCGCATGCCTGCAAGCTTTGCAACTGCCATAAAATATTCATCCCAGCTTATGTAGTCCGTTCTTTTTTCGCTCATATGCTTTACCTCTTAGTGCCTGTTAATCTTCGATCATTGAAATTCTCTTAACGTGACGTTCTCCGTTTGAAAACGGTGTATCAAGGAATGTGTCTACGATCTTAAGAGCAAGTCCTGCACCAACGACTCTTCCGCCGAATGCAATAATATTTGCATTATTGTGTTCTCTTGTTGCCTGTGCAGAGAAACAATCCGAAACAACTGCTGCACGGATTCCCCTAACCTTATTTGCTGCAATTGAGATACCGATACCTGTTCCGCAAATCAGTATTCCCTTATCACATTCACCGCTTACAATAGCCTCTGCTACCTTTTTTCCATATACAGGATAATCACATGACTCCTTGCTGTATGTGCCATAATCCTTATATTCAAGTCCTCTCTTTTCAAGATGAGCCTTTACCTCCTGCATAAGATCATATCCGCCATGATCACATCCTAAAGCTATCATTTTCTTTTTCCTCCCTGGTTTTACCCTTTTAAATATATTATTTTTTGCCCCGCTGCCTTAAGCAGTCGATTCATAATGGCCGCACCTAAATTTTCTGTGTTGAATGCCTCTGAATATATATATTCTGCTCCAAGGCTGTCGAGCTTTCTTAATGCATCAAAGAGGTGTCTTGCTATATCCTCCTCCTTTTCATAGCTCCCGAGTGTCAACACTGTTGTATTTTTGTAATATTTTTTGTTTTCCAAAGCACAAAGAACCGCTGTTCTTTTGCCCTCACTGATTTTTAAAGAAACCAGCTCATTTATCTTATTTGCAACAGCCTCTCTGTCACCGTCAACTACCGTCACATCTCCCTTTGGAGCATAGTGCCTGTATTTCATACCCGGTGCCTTAGGCTTTACCTTACTTGTGCTGTCAATTATAGCCTTATCGATTTCAACATCTCCTATAATTCCTGCAATCTGCTCGGCATTATAAAAGCCCGGTCTTAGTACCATCGGCTCCTTAGATGTAAAATCCACGATAGTCGATTCAAGCCCTATGTCTGTTTCTCCGGCATCTATTATCATGTCTATTCTGTCCGAAAGATCCTCGATAACATGCTCGGCCCTTGTAGGACTCGGTCGTCCGGATATATTTGCACTCGGTGCCGCAACATAGCCGCCCGCTGCAAGTATAAGCTCTCTTGCAACCATATGACTCGGAAATCTGACTGCAACCGTGTCAAGACCGCCGGTTGTCTCGTACGGAACGACATCGCTTTTATTAAATATCATGGTAAGCGGTCCCGGCCAGCATTTTTCTCCCAAAAGCCTTGCCTTTTGCGGAATTTCCTTTACTATTAACGGCAAAGCCTCCCAACTGGCAATATGCACTATAAGAGGATTGTCTGAAGGTCTTCCCTTTGCAGCATATATCTTCTCCGATGCCGTTTTGTCAAGTGCATTTCCTCCGAGCCCGTATACCGTTTCGGTCGGAAATGCCACAAGCCCGCCTTTTTTTAATATCTCTCCGGCTTTTTTCATAAGCTCCTTATCAGGAGCGTTTTTGTCTGTCTTTATTATTTCTGCCTTCATCGAAAATATGTCCTGCTTTTGATTATTCTTCGTCAAGCTCATCAAAATTTATATCAAGCTCAGTATCGTCATCATTTAAATTTCCCGAAATTTCATGTATTGATTTAAATGACTGCATAAATTTATGCTGTACCTTATTTACCAGCTGAATCAGCTCGTTGGTTTCTTCCTGAAGACTTTCATAACGTTTTTTCCCGTCTGAAATTATCTTTTCGACTTCTCCCTGAGCCTTATCTATCTGACTCTGTGCCTTTTTATTTGCCTCAGAAATTATTTTTTCGCCTCTTTGCTTGGCATTGTCCACTATCTGCCTACTCTTTTGAGTTGCCTCCTCGAGGATTTTTGTACTGTTCGAATTTGCGTCATCTAAAATCTTTGCACTGTTTGAATTTGCGTCATCAATGATCTTTTCCGACTTGATTCTTGATTCATAGACGATCTTTCCTATTGTATTGTAATTGTCTATATAGCTCTGATATTTATCCTTGATGTCGCTTTTCAGCTTGTCTATCTCTCTGTTCTTCTCGGCGATAAGAGCTTCTCTTTCTTCGATACCTTTTCTGTAATCGTCCGCTTCCTTTTCCTTGTCTGCGATTTTCCCTGTATATTCATCTATAAGACTGTTTATCTTATCCTGTACATCCTCTTTATCATAGCCTCCCATTATAGAGGTCTTTATTTCATCAAAATTATATTCTGCCATGGTATTTCCCCTTTCGTATATAATTCCCCTGCTTTTATTGTCAGCCAAGGCAGCTCTCCCATACTGACCAGACATCCTGTGTCTCTGTTCCGATTCTCCATGCACTCGCTCCTGCAAGATTGTATTTTGAAATCAGACTCAGCTTAAGCTCAAGTGACCTGGCATCCTCTACCCATATGGAATATGTAGCTTCATTGTCAGCAGCACTTCCTACATATTGTCCTACCGAATCATCCCATGTGGTAGTTATTCCATGCTCATCGATAAAATCCTGGATTTTTGTCATATCCAAGTTTTCCGATTCAAAGCCTGTAGATCCGAATTTTTCTGTCCAACCTCTTGTATAAAACGGAACTGCCAGCACTGTTTTATTCGGTGCCACCTCTGATATTGTATCTGTCACTCCCTGCTCAACAAACGGAAGTGAAGCTACAGAGCCTATTTCCTCTGATGAGGCTGTATGCTCATCGTATCCCATTATTATAACATAATCTACAATCTTTGACTGCTCTGCTCTTTTGTAATACCCCGTATACGTCGGAACATAGTTATCTGTAGATATTATCAGTCCATATGGAGCTGCTGCAAGCTTAAGCTCCCTTAAAAACTGCAAATATGCCGGAGCCTGTGCTCTCGTTATAGTCTCAAAATCGATATTTATGCCCTGCAGCGAATAATCAACACAGGTTTGTATCAGCTGGCTGATGCATCTTTGCCTGTTTTCCTCATTTGATATTATTTCTCCCGTAGTACTGTCATCACCTGAATAGTCCGACACCAGAGCCCATATTGACAAACCGTAATTTTCATGTGCCTTCTTCACATAATCCTGATCCGCAAATGATGTCATATTTCCAGATGCATCCGCAAAATTAAACCATGTAGGACTTATAACATTTAAATCTCTTGCATCTGCCATCATTCCGTCAAGATAAGCATTATTTGCCATACTGTCTATATAATGCCATACCATCTTAACAGTTTGACCGAGACTATTGCTTTGAAAGTCGAATCTGCTGCTGCTCTCATGCGTAAGCTCGGCAGTATCCTCAGAAATGGATTCATTCTTTATATAGCCTGTATATCCCTGAGCTGTTGTAACCTTTGTCCAGCTGTCACCCTTCTCAATTATGATTACGCTTTCACCCTTGGGAATTTCAGCAACAATGCTGCTTCTGTCAGTTTCCTTTTGTCTTATTTTTGTATCTGATAATACATCGGCTGATGATATGCCGTTCCATTTGTTTCTTATGACTATGCGGTCCGGATCGGTATATTCTTCATATTCTATATCGGAATTAGCTATAATGCATTGTGTATCGACATAATAGTTTTCACCGTCATTATACAAATCCCCTGTTCCGTCGTCTATTGTCCATGTCTGAGTACCCTCTTCAAGAGTCATATACAGAACATTTCCTTCAAGATAAAATCCGCTGTTTATATAATTCCATACATCATCATACAAAATATATGAATGTCCGTTTATCGTTTTTGCGGTATTTTCAAGAACAGTTCCATTTACAACAATACCCTTTTCATCATCTGATGAAATTCCGAAATATTCTCTTGGATCTACGGACTGTGTACTCTGTCCCGATCCGCTGATCAACAAAACGATAATACATATGGCCGCAATTGCAACGGCTGCAGCTGTAATTATCTGTTTCTTATTTATATTGTTCTTTTTATTATTTTTTCTGTTCGAATTGTATTTTCTGTTTTTTGAATTTGCCGCACTTTTCTTTGCAGCCTTATTATTCTTTTGCATTTCCACCTTTTTTAACGCTGTATTAGTTGCTTTCCGCTATTGCAAGTATACCCGAAATTATAAGAAGTATGCCTACGAATATAAATATTACTGATATTGTTCCGCCTTGATTGAACATGAAAACAATACCGCATATTATAAGCAATATAGGTCTTAGAGCTTCAGGTCTGAATATAGTATCATTTACGGCTCTTGTTTTAAAGAAATCCGTAAGCCTTACTATGCCATAAACTATCATAGCAATTGCTATCATATAAAATAAAACAGATACCATAAACCATCCCGCGCACAAAATAGCGATGCCCAAAATAAGCATAACCGTTCCTGAAACTACAAGCTCATTAACAAGCTGCAGTATGCCAAAGACCATAAATGCTATGCCAACACAAAAGGCTGCAAATGAAATAATGCCTCCTCTGAAAGCAATACATAAAATTCCAAATACTATATATATAATGCCGGCAATTGTAGTCTGATTATTATGTGTCATATCATAAACACCTTTCTTTTTATTTCTTAGATATTCATGATACACGCAATCAATTCTAATTGCAAACTTTAATATTTTGTTTTATACTATCTAATTAATAATGCCGAGACTAAAAAAATCAGCTCAAAAGAGTATTATTATATCGGTGCTGTATCAAAAAGCAGCTATGCCGAGACGTAAACTTTCATGGCTGCCTATGTAGCCAATACAAAGGAGGGCACATCATGAAAATTGAAAAGGTCAACGAAAATCAGATTCGGTGCACTCTTACAAGTGCCGATCTGTCAAGCAGAAAAATAAAGCTAAGCGAGCTATCCTATGGCTCGGAAAAAGCAAGAAATCTGTTTTATGATATGATAACTCAGGCTCATAATGAATTTGGCTTTGAAGCAAACGGCATTCCTCTTATGATCGAAGCTATCCCGTCAAAGGACAGTCTTATTCTTAATATAACAAAGGTTTCTGATCCTGAGGAGCTTGATACAAGATTTTCCAGCTTTTCAAGCCCGCAGTCATCATCAGGAGAGCTTCATTTTTCCGGTGCTGACGGAATCTTAAACCTCATGAAAAAGATTAAAGAGGTTACCGAAAAAGCTATTTCAAATAAGGAGACTTCTGATGATACCAAAAATCCATCATCAGATAACACACCGGAAGCAGTAAATCTAATAGAAGCCTTTAGGTTTTCTTCTCTTGATGACGTTATCAACGCTTCAAGGGCAGTTAAAGCTCTCATTGCTTCAAAAAACTCCTTATATAAATATGAGACAGATGCATATCTAATCATCCTGCATTGTTCCAAGGAGTCACCGGAGATTTCTAACCGAATATGCAATATTCTGTCAGAATATGGTTTTTCCGATCATTGCTGTGATGCTTCGGAAAGCTACCTTCGTGAGCATGGTTATCTTATGATAGCCGACAATGCACTTCAAAGGCTTGCCGAAATATAATCATAACAAGTTTTTATTAAGGTACAGATCGCTGAATTTCAGCTTCCTGCATACCTAATATTTTTAAATAATATGATGTTTTATGCCAAACGAAAAGGACTGAGACACCCGTTTTTTAAGTGTATCAGTCCTTTTTTATTTTTATTTATTAGTCAGATAATCTTCTACTTTTTTCATTGCAAGCTCTTCATCTGAACCGTTTGTACAAATAACTACCTCATCTCCAACATCCAGACCAAGTGTCATCATTCCCATTATGCTTTTTGCATTTACCTTCTTAGTTCCGTTTTCAATATAAACTTCACTGTCAAACTGACTGGCCACCTGTACCAACATTGCAATTGGTCTAACCTCTAAACCGTTAGAAATCCGAATAGTTACCGGTTTCCTTATCATAATAACTTCCTCCCTGGTTTTTAAGTGATGCTGCCACGGCACTGATCTTTCTCAGTCTGTGGTTGACGCCGGACTTCCCAACCGGCGGTTCCAAATGCGAGCCCAATTCGCATAGATTTGCTTCAGGATACTGTAATCTTATCTTTGCCATTTGATCTAGTCCATTAGGCAATGAATTCAAACCGATATGCTCATCGATATACAGAATATCCTCTATCTGACGTGCTGATGCCTTTGCAGTCTTATTTATATTTGCTGTTTCACAATTTACACGCCGATTTATATTTCCTCTGACTTCCCTTCTGATCATTGCATTTTCCATATTCAAAAGAGAAGTTCTGGCACCCATAAGTCCGAGTAATTCGGATATCTGCGTGCTACTTTTTAAATATACCACAAAACGCCTCTGTCTTTCAACCATCTTTGCATCTAAATGCAGGGCATTCATTATTTTAATTATACTGTCAGCGACGTATTCGTATCTGCACGGAATTTCCAAATGATAAAATCTGTCAGGATTGCTGATGGAGCCCGATGAAATAAATGCTCCCCGAAGAAATGCTCTTCTGCAGCAATTTTTGCTTGTAAGCTTTTGTATATCAGGAAGAATCAGATCTTTTTCCTGTTTAAGCTTAAGCGCTTCAAATATATCACCTGAAATTTCCTTATCAAAATTGATCTCATATAATTCAAGATTTCTGTTTGAATGTCTAATTTCTATCTTAGAATCGCAATGAAAGATTTTTTTTACAAGCTGTCTCGCTTTTTCGGCAGGTATCATATTTTCCGATGAAATGCTTATCAGGCAGCTGTCATTTTCATGTTCGGTTTTTCCGTCAAATGACAATATTCCTGCAAGCTCGGCAATTCGGCAATGCCTGGCATTGTCAAATACGCTTCCGATTTCTTCTTTAAGCTCAGCTGAAAATGTCATTGTAACTCCTTAATCTTTTTATCCTTATCAATGTCGCGATGCTCTATCCTGACACCGTATTCATCACATTTCTTTAATTCCTTGTAAAGCCAATTGGCAAATGATACCGATCTGTGTCTTCCGCCTGTACAGCCTATAGATATCACCAGCTGATTTTTACCTTCATGTATATAATACGGTATCATAAAATCTATCATATCAATAAGCTTTTTTCTGAATACAAGACTTTCTTCAAAATCCATAACATAGTCAAAAACCTCCGGATCATTTCCCGAGAGTCTTTTTAACTCTTCAATATAATATGGATTTGGCAGGAATCTTACATCAAATACAAGATCCGAATCTGTCGGTATTCCATATTTAAATCCAAATGATCTTATTATAATCATCAGATTTTTAAATTTCTTGTCACTGACAAAAATATCAGTTATTTTCTGCTTTGTATCTCTTGACAGCATCTGACTTGTATCGAGAATATAGTCAGCCTCTTTTTTTAGAAACTCTATGATATTTCTTTCCTGCTTTATCCCATCCTCTATACTTCCGTTTTTTCCTGTAAGAGGATGAAATCTTCTCGTTTCCTTAAACCGGTTAATAATTGCTGAATCCGAGGCATCCATAAAAAGTATTTCAAACGGAATTTCCTCATGCCTCATTTCCGAAAAAATCCGATCAGCTCCCTTTATATTGGCTCCGCTTCGAATATCGATCCCGATTGCTGCCCGGCTCATTTTTTCATCCTGATTTCTCATTATAAAATCGCAGAAGGTCGTGATCAGCTCTATCGGCAGGTTATCTACACAATAATATCCTGCATCCTCCAGTACCTTAAGTGCTGTTGACTTTCCTGCTCCGGACATTCCGGTCACTATAACAAGCCGCTTAAACATCCATCTCTCCTTATTAAAATTCTCCTAAGAAGCAAACCTCAGGTTCAAGCAAAACATTAAATTTTTCATTAACCCTGCTTATAACCTCATCAAAAAGCTTTTTCATATCAGAAGCCGTTGCATTTCCAAGATTAACAAAAAAGCCGCAATGCTTACTTGAAACAGCAGCGTCTCCTATTGAAAAACCGCTAAGTCCCGCATCCATTATCAGCTTTCCCGCAAAATTATCCTTAGGTCTTTTAAATGCACTTCCGGCACTTGGATAATTGAGAGGCTGTTTACTGGTCCTCATAGCCTTAAGCTCATCTATTTTATTCTTGATTTCCAAAGGATCTCCATCTTCAAGCTTTAAACAGACATCCAGTACTACATGATTAAGCTCCTTAAAGGCACTTGTTCTGTATCCGAATTTCAGCTCATCCTGCGACATCTCTTTTATAAGATTTGCATCAGGATCATAGGCATTGACACTTACAACTACATCCTTCATCTCTGTGCCGTATGCACCGGCATTCATCACAATTGCTCCTCCGAGCGTACCCGGAATTCCGGATGCAAATTCAAAGCCCTTAAGCTTATTTGAAAGTGCGACCGATGATATTTTTGAAAGCAATACTCCTGCATCAGCATATATCATGTTTTCCTGTACACAGATACCGCCAAGCCCCTTTGATGTATTTATGATAACTCCATCATAGCCTTTATCGGATACCAAAATATTTGATCCGTTTCCCAAAATAAAGTATTTTGTTTTATTTTTCTTGCAGCAATCGACAACTCTGCAAAGCTCATCTTTATCCGATGGTGTAACAAAGAATTCGGCAGGTCCGCCTATATGAAAGCTTGTATGCCTGCTCATTTGTTCATTTAAGCTTATATTTTCTTTTGATGAAGCCATACACAGCTCATCATATAATTTATCTAAACACTGCTCCATAATATTTCAATTTTCCCATGCACGTATTCTGTATCTGACACCTATGTCCTCACAGATTTTTCTGCACCTTTCCTCTTCTTCCTTGGTAATCGTTGTTTCTACGGTTGTAAGCACAACATTCGGAACATATTTAACTGCTTCTCTTGCAAAATCGATCATTGCATTAAAAGAATCCTTTCCAAACCTCGGGCGTACGATCCTATAATATTCTTCGGCATCCGGAGTATTCAGGCTGATAGATATCGAGTCTATAAGTCCTTTAAGCATAGGGGTTATGTCCTTGCCGTTTACAAGATTTCCAAGTCCGTTGGTATTCAGCCTTACAGGCTTTCCATAATTTTCTTTTATATATCCCGCAACCTTCAGAAGAACATCTAAAGCCTCTGTCGGCTCTCCAAATCCGCAAAAAACTATTTCGCCGTATTTCTCTACATTAAATTTCTTTAATTCTTCTATTACCTCTTCATATGCAGGCTCATGGTCAAGCCACAATGAATCTGATTTTTCCATATGGTCTCTGTTCTGTCTCAAGCAAAATGTACAATTGCATGGACATTTATTTGTAAGATTCACATATAAATTATTATGAACCTCATAAAATATTGTCATTGCCTTCTTCATTTTATTTTCCTCTGTTCTCATCTTTATTTGCTGATATTGTGTCATTTAAGCTTATGCAAAACCTCTTCAAAGCAAACTCCGTCTGTTAAAGGAAGGTCAAGCTCTATTGATTTTTCTATACATTTTTTTATAAATAATGAAGCCTTTCGAACAGAATCATAAAACGGCACATTATTTACGGCATCGGCTGCTATGATTGCCGCAAATATATCACCTGTTCCCGATCTCTGCTCTCCGACTCTGTGAACCTTTCTCATCCTTCCGGCCTGGCCTCTTTCATAGCAATAATTAACTATGAAGCCACCCTGGATAATTCCTGTTATTACAACCTTTTTAGGTCCCATGCCGCTTAGCTTTACTGCAAGAGCTTCAAGATCTTTTATTCGTCTTTTTTCATTGTATTCCTCTCCTGCAAGTATACAGGCCTCTGTAAGGTTAGGTGTTATTATATCCGCATATGATACCAGCTTTTTCATTTCCGCACACATTTCGCTTGTATATGTCGGATATGCTTTTCCGTAATCTCCCATGACGGGATCGACTATAACCTGTGTGCTTTCATCTGCGAAATATTTGAAAAAATCAGTTACGATCCTTATCTGGTCAACCGATCCCATAAATCCCGATGAAATTCCCGAAAATCGAAGTCCGAGCTTTTTCCACTCGTCTATATAACGCTCCATTCTGTCTGTATAGTCCTCAAAGAAAAAGCTTTTAAATCCGGTATGATTCGAAAATATCGATGTCGGAACCGGACAACATTGTATTTTCATTGCTGAAATAATAGGAAGAGCTACTGCAATCGAACACCTTCCGAAGCCTGAAAAATCATTTATTACAGCTATTTTTTTTTGATTATTATGATTTTCGTTCATATAAGGATCTCCTACTGCAGTACATAAAGTCTTTAAGACAGCATTATAACATATTTTTTTCAAAAATAAAGGCTGCAGCATCCTGATTTGAATGCCGCAGCCCTTTATTTATTTTGTCAAGGATATTCGCAATCTACTTTGCTGCTTGCTCTTTTATAAATTCGCTTTTTATATCAAAACCATGATTCATAGGACCGGAGCCCTTTCCGAGATCAAGCATCGCACTGAGCGCACCTGATATATAATCCTTTGCTCTCTTTACAGCCATATCAAGCTCATAGCCCTTGGCCAAATTTGATGCAATCGCACTTGACAGAGTACATCCCGTTCCGTGTGTGTTCGGATTGTTAATTCTTTTTCCGTTAAACCATTTGATCTCATCCTTTGAATATAAAAGATCGTTTGCGTCATTGAGATCATGCCCGCCTTTAAGTAGCACACAGCATCCGTATTCTTCATATATGATTTTTGCCGCTGTCTCCATATCCTCCTTGGATTTGATCCTCATGCCTGAAAGAATCTCGGCCTCCGGAATATTCGGTGTCGCAATCTGTGCCATCGGCAGAAGCTGTTTTTTTAATGTATCAAGAGCCTCGCTTTTCAACAGGCTTGAGCCTGACGTAGCTACCATCACTGGATCTACCACTATATGCTTTGCATTATAAAACTTCAGCCTTTCTGCTATTGTTTTTATCAGCTCTGATGAAGATACCATTCCTATCTTTACAGTATCCGGAAATATATCCGTAAATACGGCATCAAGCTGTTTTTGCAAAAATTCAGGTGTTGAATCCATTATATCAGTTACACCGGTTGTATTTTGCGCAGTGAGCGATGTTATGGCACACATCGCATATACTCCGTTTGAAATCATAGTCTTTAAATCAGCCTGTATGCCTGCGCCGCCGCTGCAGTCGCTTCCGGCTATTGACAATGCTGTTTTCATATAAATCTCCTTTCAGACCTCACTTCTCCAGATAATATATTTTTTATCTATTTTCTTTAATATGCTCATTCCGATAAGTGCAATAATACATAATATTACTACCGGTGCAAATACTGCGGCTCCATCCATTTTACTTATCATTCGCTTACTGAAATATCCCAAGCCTTCGGTTGCGCCAAGCCATTCGGCAACAGCAGAATCAATGACTGCCCATGGAAGAGTCATTTTTAAAGCCGTTATAAACTTCGGAAGTGCCGATGGAATTTCCAGCATACAAAATATCTGAAGCCTTCCTGCTCCGCAGGTTTTCATCCATTCGATCTTTTTTTTGTCGGCACTGTCAAGTCCGTTTAATGTATTGAGTGCTATAGAAAAAAATGTACTTAAAACCACTGCAACAAGCTTTGCTCTAAGTGTATATCCAAACCATATAACAAATAACGGACTGATGCACATTACAGGTACTGTCTGTGTAACTACCAGCACCGGATTTATCATTGCCTTGATTGTTTCGCTAAAATGCATTATGACAGCAAGTATTATTCCTATTGCAATTGACATTGCCCAGCCTATAGCTATTGTAAGCAGCGTAGTAGGAAGATGATGCAAAAAAAGACTTTCTCTAAGCTCCCATATTTTTATTATTATGTCTGTAGGTGCCGGAAGGATATGCGGCAAATTGACTATAGCAGCCGCAGCCTGCCATACAGCTATAACCACAACAGCCGTAATTACCGCCGGTATCCTGTCTCTTGCTTCCTTTGATAGCCTCATGATGTCACTAATCCTTATTCATTTACCATTACATCTTTTGCCGAAAGCTGTGAATCTATAAGTCCTGTATCGTTCATCCAATCTATAACAGACTGCCAGTTATCCTCTGTCATAGAAAGAAACTTTGCATCGTCTGTCTGCATACGTTTAATGAGAATTTCATAGCTTTCTCTTTGCTGTTCTTCATCAAGCGGATTATCATCACTGTTCATATCTGTCATTATAACATCGAGTGCCTGATCCTCATCTGCGATCATATCCTGAAAACCCTTATCGCATGCTCTAAGGAATGCCTGATACATATCAGGATCATCATTGTACGAATCATTGTTTACAGCCATTACAAGTCCGTATATTTCAGGTACTCCGTAATCCTGCTTATAAAATACATTCAGATCGTATCCGGCATTTTCCATTGTCACGACCTCATCATTGACAAATGTTCCGAATACAACATCTACACTTTTTGTTGTAAGGCTTGTAACAAGATCAAATCCTACATTTATAAGCTCATAATCGCCGTCACTAAGACCTGCGTTTTTTGTGATGGTTTTGATCGTTGCCTCAGATGCAGCCGTTCCGGAATATCCGATCTTTTTTCCTTTAAGGGATGACATGTCAGCTGTAATGTCCGTATTTTCCTTAAGCGAACAGAAGCATTCAAGTGGTGTCTGAGATATTGCGGCAAGTGCCCTTACAGGCATATCATTGCTTACAGCCTGTATAATCTCAACCGGATATGTCAGTCCTATTTCAGCCTTTCCGGATGCTACAAATGTGATTGCATCAACACTTTCTGCCGGACTGATGATATTAACCTTAAGTCCCTCATCCTCGAAATATCCGTTGTCTATTGCTTCATATAAAAATGTATGTACTGCATTCGGATACCAATCCAGTACAACATCTATTTCCTTTAATTCCTTATTTGATGAGCTTTTTTCTTCAGCCGTACTGCTTGATACTGATGTATCAGCTGCAGACTTGGCTGTGCTTTCACCTCCCATACATGCACACATTCCAAGTGCAAGCATTCCTGATACAGCCAAACCTATTATTCTTCTGAATTTCATTATTCTATTCTCCTTTTTTTCATTAAAGTTATTCTGTTATCACAGGCTCTTTCCAAGCAGCCAGAGATATGCTGCAAAAAGCTTTGTTTTTTCAGCTAATGAAGGTATATATATTCTTTCCTCTGTAGTATGCATTCCATATCCGACGGGGCCTAAGCCATCAAGTGCCGGTATGCCGGATTGTGCAAAATAGTTTGCATCGGTTGCTCCGTGAGTATCCTCTCCGTGTGCATTTACACCCTCCTCGACAATATCAGCTCCAATAAGCTCTCCTGCTTTTTTTATCGTATCAAAAAGTCTGCCGGAAGCTTCCAGTCTCTCCTGCGGCGGGAAAAGCATCCTGTAGCTCAGATTTAGACTGCAGTTTTTATCGTTCACATGTGCTCCCAAGCCATCAAGCTTTTTCTCACACTCGTGATATGATTCCCAATCCGGAATTCCAGCAACACAAAACTGCATATTTGCACTTCCGGATACTACACCGTTTGGTCTTCCTCCGCTTACCGGAGCGGCATTGTAATATATACCCTTTTCATCATCATTAAGACTGTAGAGCTCTAAAATTTTATAAGCCAGCTCTTTATTTGCACTGTGTCCCTTTGAATAGGCACTTCCTGCATGTGCCTCAACACCCTTTATATCAAGATTGCCAAGGATAACGCCCTGTCTGCTTGTAAGTATCGGTATAATTCCTTTTTCGTTGTATACACCCGGTTCAAAAACATATGCCGCATCTGCACCCTTTGAAATTTCTTTAAATATATCCTGTGCTGTCATTGAGCCCTGCTCCTCATCACAGGTATACAAAAGATCTATTTCAACATCCGGAAGCAGGGAAAGCTCCTTCAGTATTCTAACGGCATATGCGCTTACGGCGAAGCCTCCCTTACAATCTATAACGCCGAGTCCGTAAAGCCATTCTCCTTCTCTTCTCGGCGGATTGTTTACGGCAAATCCAACCGGAAATACCGTATCAAGATGTGCATTGAGAATTATTCTGCCCTTTGGATTTTCCGGTTTTATCCTTGCAATAAGATGCGTTCCGACGTTTTCGTATTTTATCTCCTCAAATTCAGGCTCAAGGCATTTTAAATACTCCCTTGCAATATCTACTGCCTTTCTGTTTCCTTCTATATAATTTGTCTCGCTGTCAAATGCAGCAAATTTTTCAAGAAGCTCTACCTGTTCTTCAAGATAACAGTCTGATTTTTCGTTTATTTTTGAGATTATATCCTCTGTCTTTTCCATTTTTCCCTCTTATTAAATAATTAAACTCTTTGGTTATTAGTTTTCCTCACCGCTCCAGGTTACAACCTTCTTTTCTATGAGCTGAATTACCGCATTGATCAGCAGAGCGATCACGGTAATTACCACAAGCGGCGCTAAAAGTCCTGCTGCATCAAGACTCATCATACAGTTCCTGCTGTAGGTTCCGAGCCCGCTCGGAGCTCCAAGCCATTCTGCAACCGCTGCCCCTACTATGCTCCAGGGAACCGTTATCTTAAGTGCAGTAAAGAATGATGGCAATGCACTCGGAAATCCGAGTAAAATAAGCCTTTTAAATTCCCCCGCTCCGTATGTCATAAGCAGCTCTGTTCTTGCAATACTTGCTGAATTAAGTCCGTCAAAAACATTTACGGCAACTGCAAAGAAATTTGTCAATACAACGACAACAACTCTCATTGTTACCGAATATCCAAACCATAATACAAATATAGGTGCTATGCACATTACGGGTATTGTCTGCGTCACTGTAAGTATCGGATATAATGCTTTTTCAATGCGCTCATCAAAATCCATAATAACCGCAAGAGCTGTGCCCAAAACTATTGATATAATACAGCCTATAACTACTACATACATGGTAGCTGGTAAATGTATCAAAAAAATTTCATTTTTATTTTCGACTATTTTTTCCAATACAAGCAAAGGCCCCGGAAGTATATAGCTTTTTCCTATTATGACAGACAGGATTTCCCACAGCACTAAAAGAAATATTCCGAATCCTATTCCGAGACATTTTTTCTTTAAAGCACTCATTCCTTTGCCTCTCTTCTAAGCATCTCGACAAGGCTGTCCTTTAGCTGTCTTATATTTTCGTTTTCGAGCATTTGGATACTTCTTTTTCTTTCAAGCGGCACATCAACAGACTTAAGGCTGCTGACAGGATTTCCTGTCAGAACAAATATCTTTTCCGATAGATATAAGGCCTCATCTACATCATGAGTAATGAAAAGAATTGTTTTGTCCAGTGTCTCCCACTGATTTCTCAGCCACTCCCTCATCTTTATTCTGGTAATAGAATCAAGTGCACTAAACGGCTCATCGAGCAGCATCAAATCAGAGCCTTCACAAAGAGTCCTTGCAAAGCTGACTCTCTGCCTCATTCCTCCGGAAAGCTCTCTTGGATATTTCTTTGCATATTCGAGAAGCCCTACCTTTTCAAGCATTTCACTTGCTTTTTTCTTCTGCTCATCCTTTGGAATTTTTTTTATCTGCATCGGCAGCATCACATTTTTTTCAACCGTGCGCCACGGAAAAAGCAAATCCTGCTGCGGCATATAGCCTGCATAGCTTTTAAGCTCTTTTATATCTCTGTCATTAATCGAAATATGCCCGCTTTGCGGTTTTTCAAGAGCATTTAAAAGCCTGAATATTGTTGTTTTTCCGCTTCCGCTTGCACCTATTATGCTGACAAAGCTTTTATCAGGTACTTCGAAGGAAAGGTTCTGTATAACCGGCTCATCATCATTTTCATAGGTAAAGCTGACATTTTCAAATCTAAGCATTTTTACCTCCGCATCTCCCAGGACATATCCCAGAAAAGTCCCTCATAGCGGCTGCATCTTCTGCCTATTTCAATCAGCCTGTCAAGCTGCTTTTGCGAATAGCCCTCTGCTGCCTTTTCCGTCAATTTCATAAGCTCGATATTTTCATTATGATATTCATCGCATGAATATCCCTTGATCCAATCTCCGTAAAACCTATGCTCCGCACAGATAGGATTTTTCTCAACCATTTTTTTTCCTATGAGCTCATAGCTTACTGCACACGGAAGAATAGCCGCACATACCTCAGCCGGACCACCCTCATAAGCCATCCTTAACATATAGCTTGTATAGCTTATGTTGTCCTGAGACATTTCTGAATTCTCCGCCTCCTTGATGTCTATTCCGAGCCTTTTCATATAGCCCTTATGAATATCCATTTCTCCGGATAATATTGATGATACATATCCGGAAAATATCCTCATCATTTGAGGATCACTTGTTTTTGCTGCACCTATGCTGAAAACTCTTGCATAATCGAGAAGATACAGATAATCCTGTATCATAAAGAATTTGAATTTTTCGACAGGCAGCGTTCCATTGGCGATACCATTTACAAACGGATGACTGTGAAAGCCCTCCACTATACTTCGGCTGCCCTCTATGATTAGGTTAGAGACTGTATATTTCATGCATATATACCTCTCTTTCCTATAATGAAGGCGCCTGCGCCGAAGCTTTTTACGGCGGTCGTCAATGTGTTTTTTCTTGTCAACATATGTTGGCTCTCCTTTCACATTGCTTTTTTATAGCGATATAAGATGGTGCCCCCAATATACCGCTTCTGTTAAACACAAAAAAGGTAACGGAAGTCCCGTTACCTGTGTCAACTTAAATATTTTCCTACGTTGGCATTATCCAAATCAGGTTATGGGTCACGGAACCATCCGACTCTCAGCCTGCTTAGGCAAGCTCCCCTTTTTCAATTCTGTTTGATTTTATATCTAAAATAAAATATTGTCAATATTCAACAGTCTTTTGTTCATGCTTTCTTTTTGCCATACTTCTATGCCTTTTTCATTACAAGCAGAAACATCATAACAAATATACAGCCAAATCCCAATGCATCCCATATAGTGAATGTACTTCCCAAAAACGCAGTGCTTATGATTGCCGCTACGACCGGCTCCGCAAAGCCAAAAAGGCTTGATCTTTGTGCTCCAATATACTTAACGCCTGTCATATATGTTGTAAATGCCATAATGTTTCCGACTACAACCACGAACAAAATACCCAATATGCCAAAAATATTCGGTACATATGCTATATCCCATGGCTTTAGTATAAAAGCAAATACGATTCCGCTCATAAAAAAAGCCCAGCCCTGCATAAGCGATGTAGGATAAAGCTTCTGCAGCGTTCTTGGAGTCATAGTATACACTACTACACAGGCGGCGCTTATTATTCCTATGATCAATGCATACGGCGAAATAACCAGCTGTGTAAGACTTCCGTGGGTTGTTATGAGAAACACTCCGATAAGCGCAAGCAGCAATGAAAATATCTCAAATAATCTTGGGCTTCTTCTTTTAGCTATGCATACAACAATCAATATCATAACAGGAGATACATTCTGTATAATGGTTGCCGTACCTGCAGATGAAAACTGAATTGTCAAAAAATATGTAAGCTGACATAAGCCTACACCCAAAATGCCGTAAATCAACAATTCGATAGCTGTTCTTTTTTGCTTCCATGGCTCTATAAGCTGCTTTGGATTCTTTACAAGATAATACGCAAAAATGATCAATCCGGCAAGAAATAAGCGTATCGGAACAAGCCATTTTGAATCCATATTCTGCACCGTAAATAAATACTGTCCGACACATCCGGACATTCCCCAACAACAGCCTCCCAATATAGCAAAAAACGAACCCTTTAATTGCCTTGATGCCTTCATGCCTGTCTACCTTTTTTCTACTATTTCGCTTTCCTTTTTGTATATGCTGTTTGGCGGGACAACTCCTCTTACGCTTGACAGAGGATATATATTGGTATGAGCCCCGATAACAGAGCCGGGATTTAATATGCTTCCGCAGCCTACCTCTACATAATCACCGAGCATTGCTCCAACCTTTTTCCTGTTTGTGTCAATTATCTCACCATTATATTTAATGCTTACCGGAAGCTTATCTGATTTAACATTTGATGTTATAGAGCCGGCTCCCATGTGCGATCGATATCCAAGGATTGAATCGCCCACATAGTTATAATGCGGTGTCTGCACCTTGTCAAATAAAATCACATTTTTCAGCTCTGTAGAGTTTCCAACTAAAGCACCCTTTCCAACGATTGCATTTCCTCTTATAAATGCACAATGCCTTATTTCCGCTTCATGGTCTATTATGCACGGCGCTGTAATGCTTGCACTCTTTGCTACTTTTGCATCCTTTGCGATCCAAATCCCCTCACTTGGATTATCATACTCATCCTTTGGAAGTGATTTACCCTTTTTTAAAATAAAATCCCCGATTAAAGGAAGAATCTCCCAAGGATAGCTCTTTTTTTCAAACAGCTCTGCAGCTATGGTATTCATTTCTAAAAACAATTCATTTATAGTTACATATTTCATTGTGCTTTGTCACCTCTATCGGACGTTTTGGCAGCTGTCTTTTTTTTATAAAAATTCTGCGATGCAATAAAGCATCGTCTAAGCTGTAATTGATTATTCGATCTTTTCACCACGTCCGTATTTTTGCTTATAAACGCTTCCAGCTTATTCATGTACTCATCTGTTGTTACGGTTCCTTCAGCAACATATGTCAGTCCCTTCTCCCAGCTTGCCGTAAGCTCCGGATTCAGCAGTGATCTTATCGACATATTGACAACATCATATATCATTTCTCCAAGCTGTGTTGCTGTGATAACCTGTGTCTTTTTATTTAAATCCAAATATGAAATATTTACAAGCTTTTTTAGAATTTCCGCTCTTGTTGCCGATGTTCCTATTCCGCTTCCCTTGATCTGCTCTCTTAAGCCTTCATCCTCAATCAGCTGTCCTGCATTTTCCATTGCAAGAATCATCGAGCCCGATGTATATCTCTTAGGCGGAGAGGTTTCTCCCTCCTTTATCTCATAATCCTTTATTGCTATTAAGTCACCCTTTTTCAGCTTAGATACAAGTCCTAAGAGACTGCTGTCGTTTATATCCTCTTCCTGATCCGATTTGATAGCTGACATAACCTTCAGATATCCTTCCTCCTTCAAGAGCTTAAAATTGGAGAAAAACGATTCGCTCTCCTTTATTCCCTCAAGAGATATCCTATTATATACTGCTGCCGGATAAAATATAGCCAAAAATCTTCTTGCTATAAGCTCATATATATCCGAAGAAAGCCTTGAAAGCGACCTAAGTGCCCCAAAGCCCTGTCCTGTCGGTATTATCGCATAATGATCTGTTATCTGCTTGTCGTTTGTATATTTGGTCTTGGCAATATTTTTATAGGAACCGGTATTTAAAGCCTCCTTGGCATAATCCTTAAGAGGTTCAAATGCTGTAAGTCCCTTTATATTTTTAAATATTTCCTTCGCAACAGCAGAAGAAAGAACCCTTGCATCGGTTCTTGGATATGTAACAAGCTTCTTTTCATAAAGCTCCTGAACCACTGACAGTGTCTGATCCGGACTGATCTTAAATCTTTTTGAGCACTCATTTTGAAGCTCTGCAAGATTAAACAAAAGCGGCGGATTTTTTGTTTCCTTCTTTTTCTTTATTTCCTTGACCGTAAGTGATGCCGGCTCCATCTGCCTCAGCTCTTCAATGAATCTCTCTGCTTCCTCACGCTTTAAAAAGCCATTCTCCTTATATAACAGCGGTGATCCATAATATCTGCTGTCCTGTGTGCTTCTCCATTCGGATGAAAATTCCTTTTCTTCTATGGTATTTTGTGCCATAACCCTGTAAAAAAAGTTTTTCTTGAAATTTCTTATCTCTCGTTCTCTTCTTACGACCATCCCGAGAACACAGGTCATCACTCTTCCTACCGATATAGCCTGATATTTCGTTCCCAGATAATCAGAAACAGTATATCCGTAACGAAGCGAGAGAGCTCTGGAGAAATTTATTCCCATCAGATAATCCTCCTTGGCTCTAAGATAAGCTGAGGCTGCAAGATTATCATACTCGGAAATATCCTTGGCTTCTGTAATCCCTCTTAAAATTTCCTCTTCTGTCTGAGAATCTATCCATACTCTTTTTTGCTCCTTGTCCTTTACATCGGCCATCATCGCAACAAGCCTGTAGATATATTCTCCCTCTCGTCCGGAATCAGTGCATACATAGATCGTCTCTACATCCTCTCTTGTAAGCAGACCCTTCACAATACCAAATTGTTTTTTCACGGACGATATAATCTCATATTTAAAATCCTTAGGAAGAAACGGAAGGGTATCAAAGGACCATCTTCTGTACTTTTCATCATAAGCATCTGGATAACTCATCGTAACAAGATGTCCGACACACCATGTTACAACATGGCTGTCGGACTCAAGATATCCATCCTTAGATGTCATTTTTTCTTTTAGTGCATTCGCAAACTCACGGGCAACGCTCGGTTTTTCTGCGATAAATAAAGACTTCAAATAGCCTCTCCCTTAGATTATTTTTTCTCGATATACTTTAAGGCTACAAGAGATTCTGCACAAAGCACAGCACCGCCTGCTGCACCTCTTACGGTGTTATGTGAAAGTCCTATAAACTTCCAATCATAAATACTGTCCTCACGAAGTCTTCCGACGTTGATTCCCATTCCGTTTTCAAAGTCAACATCAAGAGTAACCTGCGGGCGATTGTCCTCCTGCATATAGCGGATAAACTGCTTCGGTGCACTCGGAAGCTCATGCTCCTGAGGAAATCCCTTGAAGCTTTCGAGCTTTTCAATAAGCTGTTCCTTTGTAGGTTTTTTACGGAATTTAACAAATACAGCAGCTGTATGTCCGTTTAATACCGGAACTCTTACACACTGGCAGGTGATCTTTGGCTCGCTTGCCTTAACGATCTGTCCGTTCTCAATATGTCCCCAGATTCTAAGCGGCTCCTGCTCGCTCTTTTCCTCTTCTCCGCCAATATACGGAATTATATTTCCGATCATTTCAGGCCAATCCTTAAATGTTTTGCCTGCTCCCGAGATTGCCTGATATGTAGTTGCTACAACCTCATATGGTTCGAATTCCTTCCATGCTGTAAGTACAGGAGCATAGCTCTGAATAGAGCAATTAGGCTTAACTGCAATAAAGCCTCTCTTTGTTCCTAAACGTTCCTTCTGATATTTGATAACCTCAAAATGATCTGCATTGATTTCCGGAACAACCATAGGTACATCAGGAGTCCATCTGTGTGCGCTGTTGTTTGATACTACAGGTGTTTCTGTTTTTGCATATGCTTCCTCGATCGCTCTGATCTCGTCCTTTGTCATATCAACGGCTGAAAAAACAAAATCAACTGTAGCTGCTACCTTCTCAACCTCGTTTACATTGAGAACAACCAGCTTTTTAACACCCTGAGGCATAGGTGTATCCATTTTCCATCTGTCACCGACTGCCTCTTCATATGTTTTTCCGGCACTTCTTGGGCTGGCAGCTACTGTTACAACCTCAAACCACGGATGATTCTCGAGAAGAGCTATAAATCTCTGTCCTACCATTCCTGTTGCTCCAAGAATACCTACTTTTAATTTCTTATCCATTTTATAATTCCTCCAGCGTTTATTTAAACGAAAATTCTTTATTATCCTTTAGATACTGTTTGTTTTTATTTATAACAGCCTGCATCACCTTAGAGCCGGGAGCTCCTATGGTATTTCTTTTTTCAACACAGGTTTTCATATTGATAGCTTCATAAATATCCTCATCGATGATATCCGAAAATTTCTTGAATTCATCGATGACAAGATCATCAAGTGCACATTTTTTATCTATACAATACAGAACAAGCCGTCCTGAGATTCCGTGAGCATCTCTGAACGGTATCCCCTTAACTACAAGATAGTCTGCCAGATCGGTTGCATTTGTAAAGCCATGCTTTGCCGAATCCTCCATTTTAATGTCATTAAACCTGGCAGTTGCAATCATTCCCGTAAACAAGGTTATGCAGGCTTTAACTGTATCAATGGCATCGAATGTCATTTCCTTATCCTCCTGCATATCCTTATTATATGCAAGCGGAATACCCTTCATAAGTGTCAGCATCGATATAAGTGCGCCATATACACGTCCTGTTTTTCCTCTTACAAGCTCAGCGATATCGGGATTCTTCTTCTGAGGCATTATCGAGCTTCCTGTGCTGTAGGAGTCATCGAGCTCTATAAATTTGTATTCATCGGAATTCCAAATAATTATTTCCTCACAAAATCTGCTTAAATGCATCATTATTGTAGACAGCGCCGAAAGCAGCTCGATTAAATAATCACGATCGGCAACGGAATCCATACTGTTTAAGGTAGGAGAATCAAAATCCATTAACGAAGCTGTATATTCCCTGTCAAGCGGATATGTAGTTCCTGCTAAGGCTCCGCTTCCAAGAGGACATGTGTTCATCCTTTTATAAATATCCGAAAGTCTGCTCCTGTCTCTTTTAAACATTTCAAAATATGCTCCGAAATGATGTGCAAGAGTCACCGGCTGAGCCTTTTGCATATGTGTAAATCCGGGCATATAGGTATGGATATTTGAATCCATAATATTATTTATAATCTCCAGAAGCTCATATAATCTTTCATCTATTACAATGATTTCATCTCTTGTATACAGCTTCATATCGAGAGCTACCTGATCATTTCTGCTTCGCCCTGTATGAAGCTTTTTTCCTGTATCTCCTATTCTGTAGATAAGGTTTGCCTCTACAAAGCTGTGTATATCTTCATATTTATCTGTTATTACAAGCCGGCCCTCTTCGACATCCTTTAAAATGCCATCCAGTCCCTCTGTAATTTTTTTTGCTTCTTCATCAGTAAGTATGCCCTGCTTTGCAAGCATTTTTACATGAGCCTTACTTCCTCTTATGTCCTGGCGGTACAGCCTTTTATCAAATAAAACCGATGCATTGAAATCATATACCTGCTTATCGGTTTCCTTTGTAAATCTTCCGCCCCATAACTGAGCCATGCGAAATTTCCTTTCTTTAAAAATTCAATTACGTGCTTTATCCCTGCTGAATACGCAGCCGCAAAAATTTTGCCTGTAAAGCTCGTATATCCTTGACAATTCTATAGACCTTTGATATCCGCCCTTTTTCTTAAAATCCGAGAACAAATATTCCACATCGTATTTTTTTGCAAGTTCTTCTCCAATATTATTCAGTTTCTCTGCAGATTTCAAGGGGCTTATTGATAAAGTTGTAGTGAAATAATCAAATTTCTCTTTTTTTGCTAACTGAGCTGTTGTTTCAAGTCTGAGTCTAAAGCATTTTTCACATCTTAACCCACCTTCGGGTTCATTTTCAAGTCCCCTTACAGCCTCATGATAGCTCTTATTATCATATTTTCCCTCTATAAAAGAAACCGGATGCTTAAAATCCATTTCCTTTATCAATCTTTTTATCTCTTCAACCCTATAAAGATACTCCTTTGCAGGTTCTATATTGGGGTTGTAATAAAATACCGTAATATCAAAAAATTCCGAAAGATATTCCAGGCAATAGCTGCTACAGGGTGCGCAGCAGCTATGCAGTAATAGTTTCGGAAGTCGTCCCTCTTTTATGACAGAAGCTATGGTATTTTCTAATTCGCGCTGATAATTACGCCGATTCGGCATTTTGTGCTCTCCTTCGTCTTGCTCTGAATGCATATTTTGAGATGAATATAAAGCCTGCACATATAAAAAGCTGTCCATAGTAGCTTATCCCTCTGCTAAGTGCAAGTGCTGGAAGCAATGTGCCTGATGTAAAAATCTTCTGAAAAATATTTGAGAAAATAGCCTCGCTTAGACCAACACCTCCGGGTATAGGAAGCATGTCTACGGAAAGAGATATAATTCCCTGCAATATGATTATTTTTATTACAGGCTCACCATATAGGCCTAATGCCCTGTATACACAGTATGTAACAGCAAAAAGAGCAACTCTTTGCAATATAGTAAGTATTAGCAATATAACTACGGTGCTTCCGTGATTCTTAAAGAAGTCTGCTGTCTGAGTATATTTTGACATGCCTTCTTCTATCTTTTCCTCGCGTCCGTGCTTATGCTTCATAAGATGTCTTCTTTCAAGCCATCTGAAAAATTTAAAGATTGCCTTTTTTGCAAGTCTCGGATGAAACATAAACATAAACAAAATAAAGCAGAAGCCGCATGTCATGAACATCCCTATGCCCATAATAATAACCGACATTCCCAAATATTCAGCCATGAAATGCTGTCCGAATATAATAAGACCGATTCCGAGCAATATAAGCACAACCTTATAAACCGTAGCAACTATAAGCACGAGCATTGATGCTACCGGAACCGGTATATTATCCTCCTTCATATAAAGGATCTGAACCGGTGGTCCTCCTATCTGAAAGGGAGTAACACTGCAGAAAAAATATCCCTTAAACGAATATGATATACATTTAAAAATATTTGTATCCTGCCCAAGCACCGAAAGAAGAAATCTATATATAATTCCCTGCCCAAACAAAAAAATAACAACGCAAACAAATGCCATAAATATAAAGAACGGGTCTGCGTTTTTCATTGCTGATACAATATCGCCGATATTCTGTCCTCTAAAAAATGCTATAAGTGTAAGGGCAATAAGCACCATCAGCACTAATATACTGATCAAATTTTTTCGATTTTTCAATATGAAAACCTCTTAATAATAAATATGCTTACCTTAGAGCAACTTTTGCATATTACCATCATTTAATGTTTTTAGCAAGTTTATTACATTTGTATTACAATGTTATTTCTTTAAAATTAAATTCATTCTTTATTTTGGGAGGCAACGGAGCTGTTATCTCTATACGCTCTCCTGTAAACGGCTGTATAAAGGAGCTCTTATAGGCATGCAGCATGGCATAATCCTTATCGCTTATTCCGTTTCCGTAAAAACAATCTCCCTCTAACGGATTTCCTATGCTTGCCATATGGATTCGTATCTGATGTGTCCGTCCATGCTCTATCCTTACACCTATAAGTGTTTTTTTATCCGTTCTTTGAAGAACCTTATAATATGTAGCAGCCTCCTTGCCATCCTTTGATATTTTCATTTTTCCGAGCTTTTCTTCATCCCTTGCGATTTTGCACTCTATTTTGCCTGCATCGTCCTCTATGAGCGAATCACAGACAGCAAGATACAGCTTTTCAATTTTCCCTTCCTCTCGCTGTCTTGTCAGCATTGCCGCCGTTTCTGAATTTTTTGCAAAGATCAGAATTCCCGAAGTATCTCTGTCAAGCCTTCCGATAAGCCTTATCGTCCAGTTTTCATTTTTCATTCTGCAATATGCCGCCACCTGATTGGCAACCGTATCGCAATAATGTCCCGGCGAAGGATGACATACAATGCCCGGCTTTTTATTTACCGCAAGGATATCCTCATCCTCATATAGGATTTCAGGCGGCGTTGTAAACTCTCCCGGATCCAAATATGCACTTCCGGCATCCTTTAAGCCTATTTCCAGAATATCATTTTCCTTTAAAATACAGGTGACTCTTCTTGTCCTTCCGTTTACAACTATCCCGTCTGCTCTGAATTTGAGACTGCTTATCTGATGCTGAGAAAGCTTTACTATCTGATTTAGATATTCTCTTACAGTAAAGCCTTCATATTTATTTTCTATATTAAATCTTAGTACTCTTACAGGTCTGTCATTTAATGACGCACCCGGCTTATTCAGTCCCTTTTGCATCATCCTTTGCTTCCTTAGTGCAAAATCTAATAGCAACAACCTCATTTGGCCTTAAGGCATATGATATATAATAAGGTCTGCCGTCACAAAGGCCCTTCTTTGCCGTAAGCGGCGGAATGCCTCCGATTTCCTCCGGATTTCCCTGTCCCGGAAGACTGTCATATGTACTGAAGATTCTCTCATAATATCCCTTAAGAGGCACACCGCAGGAATATTCTTCATATGCAACCGGCGAAAGATTTGCAATAACAAGTATCGCATTATCATAATTCCACGGATTTCTTCTTATATAAGAAATAATATTTCTTTGATAGTCACAGCTGTTTACCCATTCGAATGTATGTGAATCTCCGGAATCCGTATAAAGACATGGATAGCTTCTGTATATTCCTATAAGATTTTTTACACATTGCAAAACATCCCTGTGTCCGAAATCACTTGCAAATGACCAATTTATTTCTCGCTTTTCATCCCACTCTCTGTCCTCTGCGAAATCCTGTCCCATAAAAAGCAGCTTCTTTCCCGGAGCAGTAAACTGAAGTGCATATAATGCTTTTAACCCGCTTAGCTTGTCCTCTATGCCACCGGGCATTTTTTCAAGCATCGAATGCTTAAGATGAACAACCTCATCATGCGAAAGCACCAATACAAATTTCTCTGTAAATGCATATTCATATGTATAAGTAAGCTTCTGATGATGATATTTTCTGTATACCGGATCCTTTTCGAAATATTTAAGTGTGTCATTCATCCAACCAAGATTCCATTTAAAATCAAAGCCAAATCCCTTATCCTTTGTAGGGCATGTAACACCTGTGGTAATCGATGAATCTTCAGCGATCATAAATGCCTTGGTATTTTCATGTACCGCATCATTGAGCTGACGAACAAAATTCATGCCCTCGATATTTTCCACTCCGCCGTATATGTTCGGTCTGTAGTCTCCTCTGTCAAAATTGTTAAGGAACAATGCAGCAGCGGCATCAACCCTGATTCCGTCTATATGGAACTCTCTGATCCAATATAAAGCACTTGAAATCAAAAAACTCCTAACCTGATTTTTGCCATGATCAAAGGCATATGTTCCCCAGCCAGGCATTTCCTTTCGAAGCGGATCGGAATATTCATAAAGCTCTGTTCCGTCAAATTTTTCCATGCAAAATGAATCCTTCGGAAAATGCACCGGAACCCAGTCAAGAATAACTCCTATACCTGCTCTGTGAAGCCTGTCAACAAAATACCTGAAGTCATCCGGCACACCATAACGCCTTGTCGGAGCATAAAATCCCGTGCACTGATATCCCCATGATCCGTCAAACGGATGCTCACAGATTCCGATAAGCTCAACATGAGTATATCCCATGTAATTTACATAATCAGCAAGCTCATCTGCAAGTCTTCTGTAATTTAAGAAGCCATCCTCATTTAATCTGTAATCTTTTTTCCATGAGCCCAAATGAACCTCATATATGGCAACAGGCTTTGAAGAAATATTTTTATTGTCAAGTGCTGACATATATTCATCATCGTCCCACTTATAGCTGTCAAGTGAAGCTACGACAGAAGCATTTGCAGGTCTTAATTCTGTCTCGAATGCATATGGATCAGACTTATATCTCTTTATTCCGTCTGCACCGTCTACCACAAATCTGTATACATCACCTATTGCAGCTCCCTCAACAAACTGCTCCCACACTCCGACATTTCCCTTTGCCCTTTTCATAAGACCCTGGCTCTCGTCAAAGTTGTTTACATTTGTTATTATGCTTACTTTTTTTGCATTTGGTGCCCAAACTGCGAAATAAACACCCTTCTTTTTATTCTTTGTGCACGGATGTGCTCCTAATTTCTTGTATATCTCATAATTTGTGCCTTCACCAAATAAAAAGCCGTCAAATTCGGTGAACGTTACATGCTTCATTGCAGGTAAAGTCTTAGCCATATAAATTCTGCTCCTTTTACATATCCCTTCGCATTAAAATCACTGCCGATCTGGAGGAAATCTCCAATTCAAGCTTTCTTCCGTGAATCGACTTTAACATCTTACTTTTCGTATTATGTCCTTTATTGTTTGTTTCAAAAATCTGTTCGAACACATCGCCGTCCTTAGCTCCGGCTCTTACCGCATCTATCTTGACAGTTCTTGAATCTCTTGAATTATTTACAGCAACAATCGCACATTCATTCTTTGTAAATCTGCCATAGACAATTAATCCGTAATCAGCTGCAAGCTCTATAAGCGAGCCGTTCTTAAATACAGGATATTGCTTTCTTATTGCAATAAGCTCCTTATGCAGCTCTATAAACTCCGCATCCTCTTTTCCCCACGGATATGTTCGTCTGCAGTCAGGATCTGTCCATCCGACCTGTCCTGCTTCATCTCCGTAATAAATCGTCGGAGCACCCGGCCAGGTCATCTGAACAACCACGGCCTCTCTGAATATTTCCTTTCTGATACACTGTCCGGCAGCATCACTTCCAAGCGTGTTCAATCTGCCTACTCTCTTATTTGTACGTGTCAGAAATCTTGAATGATCGTGATTTGACAGCTCATTCATCGAGCACATCAGTGTTGTGATCTGCATTGCTGCCATCTTTTCTCTCATGCTTGCAAAAAATGCTTCACCGTTTTGATAAAGATCGTGACTGTAATAATCGCTGTGCTTTTCCATCCCTGTAAGGAAGAATGAAAGCGGCTCCATAAATGCATCGTAATTCATAACAGTATCCCATTCATCGCCCTGAAGCCATGATGAGGCATCTCCGTAATGCTCTGCTATTATTACAATATCCTTATTTACAGCCTTTACTCTTTTTCTGAAATTTTTCCAAAACTTATGATTAAACTCTGTACTATATCCAAGATCTGCTGCTACATCCAGCCGCCATCCGTCAATACAATAAGGCTCCGATGACCATTTTTCTGCTATAGAATATATTTTTTCACGCAGCTTCTTTGAGTTTTCATAATTGAGCTTCGGCAGAGTATCCATTCCCCACCATGAATCATAATCTGCACAGAAATCACCTTCTTTTTCTTTAAACTTAAAATATTCTCTGTACGGACTTTCTACTCCTCTTGCAGCTCCCATCTTATAGCCGGACTTTTCGGCATATACACCCTCCTTGTCCATCCACTTATTAAATGAACCGCAATGGTTAAATACGCCGTCAATTATTATCTTCATGCCTCGTTTGTGTATTTCCTTGCACAGCTGAGCAAAAAGCTTATCACTTTCCTCAAGGTTTTTCTTGGATATGACTCGCTTAATATATTGCTGAGCATAGCCGTTATTGTGCTCCCAATCAAGCATTTCATATTTTTTATCCTCGACTATCACACCCAGATGAGGATCTATGTGTTCATAGTCCTGTGTATCATATTTATGAGATGACGGCGATACAAATATCGGATTTAAATAAATCGCCTGAATACCAAGCTCCTCAAGATAATCGAGCTTTTCATATATTCCTCTTAGATCTCCTCCATAAAAATGTCTGAAATCCGATCCGTAAACCGGTGTATTCCATTTTAGATGCTTAACATGACCGTTTATATAATAATATTCCTTGTCACGTACATCATTTGATTTATCACTGTTTCTAAATCTGTCAGGGAAAATCTGGTATTGTATTATTCCCTTAGACCATTCCGGAACATGAAATCCCGGTGTAAAAGAAAATGCAAACTTATTGTCATCTGGCATTTCCGGTGTTTCCTTAAAAAAAGCTCCGTTCTTTTGATATAAAACATACCCCTTGGTAAGCTCCAGCTCTATCAAAAAAACATAAGATACCTTTTCATCCTTGCAATTAATAACTGCTCTATAGATATCAAAATATCTGTCAGCCGGCATTTTGTACATTTCAATCTGTTTTTTTTCTCTTAATAATAAAAGTTTAACGCTTCTTGCTCTGTACTTTTCAATTCTGATCTTTATACATACCTTGTCATTTATATCCGGCTCCGAAGGTGAGCGGAACTGTTCTGTCTCGTCACTGAAGGCTAATTTTGATATTATTTCTTTCATTGATACTTTCCCATCTTACTTCATCAGGCTGTGTTTCTTAGTGTCTGACATTGAAATTTTACCATATATGTTTACCAATTGCGACATTAAAAATATACGTAAAAAAAGATATACTTCCTATTTTAAAAATTTGCAAGAATAATTTTAGGAAATATATCTTTTTATTTTTACTTATAAACCGTCGAGATAAAACGCTCCTTGTTTGATAAGGTCATCAAGCGTTACGCTGTCAAGGTAATTATTGATCAGCGAATCCAGCTTCTCCCACATAGATATGGTCCTGCATTCAGCGCTTTTTTCACACGGCTCGGCATTGCACCCAAGGCATGGTACCGGAGAGAGATCGCCCTCGGTAAGTCTTAAAATCTCACCGACCTTGTATTGATAAGGATATCTGGTAAGCTTGTAGCCCCCGCCCTTTCCATGTACGCCTTCTATAAGCTTGTTTTTTGTAAGAACAGGCAATATTTTTTCAAGATATTTTAATGATATACCCTGCCTGGCTGCTATATCCTTCATCGGAATATATCCGCCTCCGAAATGCTCTGCCATATCTATCATGACCCTTAAAGCGTAACGGCCTCTAGTTGATATAAGCATAATCGACTCTTTTCTTTGCTGCTGTTTTTAAATTAATCAGCAAATAATGGTGTTGAGAGATATCTGTCACCTGTATCGGGAAGAAGTACAACTATAGTTTTTCCTTTATTTTCAGGTCTCTTGGCGAGCTCGATGCCTGCATAAAGTGCAGCTCCCGATGATATACCTACAAGTACACCCTCTTTTCTTCCGATCTTCTTACCTGTTGCAAAAGCATCCTCATTTGATACCGCGATTATCTCATCATAAATTTTTGTATCAAGCACCTCAGGAACAAAACCTGCACCAATGCCCTGAATCTTGTGGCTTCCCGCTACACCTGTTGAAAGAACAGCTGATGTTTTCGGCTCAACCGCTACAACCTTTACATCCGGCTTTTTAGACTTAAGATACTGTCCGACACCGGTAACCGTTCCGCCTGTACCTACTCCGGCTACAAAGATATCTACATCTCCGTCTGTATCTTCCCAGATTTCGGGTCCTGTTGTCTCAAAGTGAGCCTTTGGATTGCTTGGATTTACAAACTGTCCCGGTATAAAGCTGTTCGGAATTTCCTTTGCAAGCTCATCTGCCTTTGCAATAGCTCCTTTCATTCCCTTTGAACCCTCAGTAAGAACAAGCTCTGCTCCGTATGCCTTCATGAGCTGCCTTCTTTCAATAGACATTGTCTCCGGCATAACAATGATAATTCTGTATCCTCTTGCAGCTGCAACAGATGCAAGACCTATACCTGTATTTCCGCTTGTCGGCTCTATAATAACCGAATCTGCGTTAAGCTTTCCCTCTTTTTCAGCTTCATCAATCATCTGTCTTGCAATTCTATCTTTAACCGAGCCTGCCGGATTAAAGTATTCAAGCTTTGCAAGAATCTTTGCCTCAAGTCCTTCTGACTTTTCAATATTTGTAAACTCTAATATAGGTGTTTTTCCTATCAACTGATCTGCTGATGTATATACATTTGACATGATAATTCCTCCGTTTATAAAATTCATCCCGTAAATATTCGTAGGGGGTCAAAAGCTGCTTTGACCCCGATGTTATTTATGATTAAACTGCATCAAAGCCCTTCTGAAGATCTGCAATAATATCATCTATATGCTCAGTTCCTATTGAAAGACGAATTGTTGACTGGGAAATTCCCTGATCAGCAAGCTCCTCGTCTGTAAGCTGTGAATGAGTAGTTGTTGCAGGATGAATAACGAGTGACTTAACATCCGCAACATTTGCAAGCAGCGAAAAAATCTCAAGATTATCAATAAATCTGTAAGCCTCTTCCTTTCCGCCTTTGATTTCAAATGTAAAGATGCTTGCTCCTCCATTCGGGAAATACTTATTGTAAAGCTCATGATCCGGATGCTCCGGAAGTGAAGGATGATTAACCTTTGCAACCTTTGGATTGTTTACAAGGTATTCTACAACCTTTTTTGTATTCTCGGCATGTCTTTCGAGTCTTAATGAAAGTGTTTCTGTTCCCTGAAGAAGAAGGAATGCTGCAAACGGTGAAATTGTAGCTCCCTGATCTCTTAAAAGAATTGCTCTGATATATGTTGCAAATGCTGCCTTTCCGGCTGCCTCGGTAAATTTAACTCCGTGATATGATGGGTTTGGAGCTGAGATCCAAGGATATTTTCCGCTTGCTGCCCAATCAAATGTACCGCCGTCAACGATAACTCCGCCAAGTGTTGTACCATGTCCTCCAATAAACTTAGTAGCTGAATGAACAACAACGTCTGCTCCGTGCTCAATCGGTCTGATAAGATACGGTGTACCAAATGTATTATCAATAACAAGCGGAAGTCCATGCTTATGAGCTATTTCTGCCAATGCATCAATATCCGGAATGTCACTGTTAGGATTTCCAAGTGTCTCAATATAAACAGCCTTTGTATTTTCCTGTATAGCATCCTCAACCTCTTTAAGATTGTGAGCGTCAACGAAGGTTGTTGTAACTCCGCTTGTAAGCGGAAGTGTATGCGCAAGAAGATTATATGATCCGCCGTAAATTGTCTTCTGAGCTACGATATGCTCTCCCTTAGCTGCGAGTGCCTGAATTGTATATGTGATAGCTGCTGCACCTGATGCAACTGCAAGTCCTGCAACACCGCCCTCAAGAGCTGCTATTCTGTCTTCAAACACACCCTGTGTAGAGTTTGTCAAACGTCCGTAGATGTTTCCTGCATCTGCAAGTCCAAATCTGTCAGCTGCATGCTGTGAATTACGAAATACATAAGATGTTGTCTGATAGATCGGTACTGCTCTCGCATCTGTTGCCGGATCCGGATTTTCCTGTCCTACATGAAGCTGTAATGTTTCGAATTTATATTTTGCCATTGTTATTTCCTCTTTCTTTCTATTTGTTTAGTGTTTATTCTATATTAAGATTTGTATATTTTAATGATTCAGCAGCAACAGCAACACATTCGTCCATTTCCATTGCTCATGTAGTCTGTTTTTAATCGTCTTTCAAAATAAAACTGCATCATCTTATCTCCTTGTTTTTATTACCCGCCTCTCAAGTAGGTTGATGCTATAGTAGCACCATTTACCTACCTCGTCAAGGGGTAAACAAAATTATTTTTGAAATTTCTAAAAAAAGCACCTTATAAGGCTTTGTGCCCTATAAAGTGCCCTTTTATACCGGTATATTTATATTATGATGTTGGGGTTAAAAGTTTTTTGACCCCGGTATCATTTGCCTTCAGAGGCTTCTCTGACTGCCTTTGCAAGCTGATCGGCACATGACGTATTTCTAAAACCACAGGTATTTCCCAAAAGCTTAGATTCGATCTCGCCTGCAGTAAGACCCTCGCAAAGAATTGCGATTGCTTTTAGATTTCCGTTGCAGCCGCCCGTAAATTTAATGTTTCTTACCTTATCACCATCAAGGTCAAAGCTTACAGATGTCGAACAGGTTCCCTTATTCTTATGTTCAAAATGCTCCATACTTTCCTCTTTCCTGACGCTTTTTAAGCATCATCAATCCATATTGAGGGCTTTAGCTTCAAAGCCTTCTCATACAGTAGTTATTATTAGTGTCCAGGCATCCCTCTGACACTCTCTCAATTATATCCGGTTGGTATATAATGTCAAAAATTTTCTTTTTTCTGCAATTTTATACTAAAAATCAAATGATTTACTCATTCATTTCTACTTGCGATTTGAAATATTTCATTTATACTACAGATATTATGATTAATACAATTTTATTTGACAAAGACGGAACTCTAATCGATACGGAAAAATATTATGTCCCTACATATATAAGGACCTTTGAGGAACTGGGACATCCTATAACCAAACAGCAGGCGCTGCTGTTTAGAAGCCTCGGTTCTCCTTATGTGGCAGAGCTCGTAAATACCTTTTGCGGCTGTAAGGTGGACTGGACACTTTTTCATGATTTGCGCGCCAAAATATTCAATGAAATAATCGAAGCAAACGGGCTTGTCACAAAGCCTAAAGCCCGAGAATCCTTACAAAGACTTGCAGCTGCAGGATATCGCCTTGCAATCGTTACCGCTACCCCGGTAGATATAGCCAGCAAGGAGCTTGAAAAGACAGGTCTACTCGACATGTTTGAGGATATTGTATCTGCACATATGGTAAAGCGCGGAAAGCCTGCGCCTGATGTTTATCTTAAGGCATGTGAAATGCTGGGTCTTGAACCTAATGACACAATTGCTGTTGAAGATTCACCTAACGGCGTACTTTCGGCCTCTGATGCCGGCTGCAATACTGTTATGATACCTGATCTGACAGAGCCGGATGCGGAGCTTTGCAAAAGACTATATTCAAAACAGCCAAGCCTTGTCAGCCTTGCTGATTGGCTTTGCAATAAAATTATCTGACATAAGCAGGTTATCTTTTGATTTCCTGCTTCTTTTTTTGCATTTTTTGCCCGTATTTGACCGTTTGTGAATTTTTTACAATAATTTTATTAAATTTTGGTTAATGATTTTTGACCGATTTTGATTGATTTTGAATGTTTTGCTTATTATAATGAAATCACAAAGTTGTTAAGGAGGACAATCCATGCTATATACCGTAACCTTTAATCCAAGCCTTGATTATATTGTATCGGTAGATGATTTTAAGCTTGGCCTTACAAACCGCACTACCCAGGAATTAATGTTTCCAGGCGGAAAAGGCATAAACGTATCCATTGTACTGAAAAATCTCGGCTATGAAACTACAGCTCTTGGCTTTACAGCAGGCTTTGTAGGCAATGAAATCAAACGTCGCGTTGAAAAGCTTGGAATAGCCTCAGACTTCATAAATATCGACGAAGGAATTTCCCGAATCAATGTAAAGCTGAAATCAATAGACGGAACCGAAATCAATGGTATGGGTCCTGACATAAGTCCTGACAAGGTAGATGAGCTCATGCAGCATCTTGATAAATTAAAAAGCGGAGATATCCTGTTTCTTGCAGGAAGCATTCCATCATCGATGCCTGATGATATATACAGCCGCATCATGGAGCGTATGCAGGATAAGGGTATAGAAATTGTTGTAGATGCAACAAAGGATCTGCTTTTGAATGTTCTTAAATATCATCCGTTCCTTATCAAGCCGAACAATCATGAATTAGGAGAAATATTTAAGGTTGATTTAAAAACCCGCGAATCAGTTATTCCGTATGGAATAAAGCTTCGTGAAATGGGTGCAAAAAATGTTCTTATTTCGATGGCCGGAGAGGGTGCCGTACTTATTGCCGAGAACAATGAGGTTTATAAGGCTCCGGCTCCTAAAGGAACCTTGGTAAATGCAGTCGGCGCCGGTGATTCGATGGTTGCCGGATTCATGAGTGGCTGGCTGGATTCGCATAATTATGAAACCGCATTTTACACGGGCATTGCCTGCGGAAGTGCAAGCGCATTTTCAGAAAACCTTGCTACCAGACCAGAGGTAGAGGATATATTAAATCAACTTAAGGGGGAAAACAAATGAGAATTACAGATCTTATTGATAAGCGGTCAGTTTCTTTAGATGCTTCGCCCGCATCCAAAAACGAAGCTCTCGATACCATTATAGATCTCATGTACAAAAGCGGTAAGATCACCGATCGCGAAGCATACAGGCAAAAGGTATATGCTCGCGAGGAAGAAAGCACCACAGGTATCGGAGAAGGAATTGCTATTCCGCACGGAAAATGTGATGCAGTCAAGGCTCCGGGGCTTGCTGCGATGGTTGTAAAAAACGGAGTGGATTTTGACTCGTTGGACGGTGAGCCTGCAGAGCTTTTCTTTCTTATCGCTGCTCCAAATACCGAGGACAATGTCCATCTTGATGTCCTTAGTAAGCTTTCAATGATGCTGATGGATGAGGATTTCAGCAACTCATTAAAAAATGCAAAAAGCGTGGATGAATTTCTTTCTATTATAGATAAGGCTGATTCGGAAAACGGCGATGTCGATGACAGGCTTTCCAATACATCATCCGAAGGCAGTAAGGGTAAAATCCTTGCCGTTACAGGATGCCCGACCGGAATAGCTCATACATATATGGCTGCAGAGGCTCTCGAAAAAGCTGCCACGGCCGCAGGATATTCGATAAAGGTAGAAACAAGAGGCTCCGGCGGTACCAAAAATCTGCTTACATCCGAAGAAATAAATGAAGCCATCGGAATCATTGTTGCGGCGGATACTCAGGTTCCGCTTGATCGCTTCAATGGCAAAAAGGTAATCATCACTCAGGTTTCAGACGGCATAAGCAAGGCCGATCAGCTCGTTAACCAGTTAGAATCCGGGAATGTTTCCGTATACAAATCAGAAACTAATTCCGCTCAAAATAATGTTCCCTCCGGCAGTGGAGAAAGCTTCGCTCATAAATTTTACTCACATCTTATGAACGGCGTTTCCCACATGCTTCCGTTTGTTGTAGGCGGCGGTATACTCATTGCTATCGCATTTCTTATTGATGGTCTTTCAATAGACATCAACTCCCTGGACGCCGCAGCCAGATCATCATTCGGAACAATTACTCCGATAGCAGCTACTTTCAAAGGTATTGGCGGTGTTGCATTTAACCTCATGCTTCCCGTTCTTGCAGGCTTTATAGCGATGGCTATCGGCGACAGACCGGCTCTTGCAGTAGGCTTTGTCGGCGGAATGATTGCTTATAACGGAACTTCCGGTTTCTTAGGTGCTCTTGTTGCAGGATTCCTTGCCGGCTATATAGTTATCTTTTTAAAGAAACTTTGCTCAAAACTTCCTGATGCTCTTGAAAAGATCGCTCCTGTTCTCATTTACCCGGTAATAGGAATCCTGATTATGGGCCTTGCAATGAATTTTGTAGTTGAACCTATCATGGGCGGAATCAATTCGGCACTTAATTCCGGACTTGCAAGCATGGGCGGAGCAAGCAAGGTTCTCCTTGGCCTTATCCTGGGCGGAATGATGGCTATAGATATGGGCGGCCCATTCAACAAAGCGGCCTATGTATTCGGTACAGCTGCAATCGCAGCAGGAAACTATGATATCATGGCTTCTGTTATGATCGGAGGAATGACTCCTCCTATAGCAATTGCTTTAGCAACAATTATTTTCAAGAACAAGTTTACTAAATCCGAAAGAGAATCAGGTCCTACAAACTTTGTAATGGGTCTTGCTTTTATCACAGAGGGTGCAATTCCTTATGCAGCCTCCGATCCGTTAAGAGTTATTCCTTCCTGTATGATAGGCTCTGCAATAGCAGGTGCGATATCTGCCGGATTCGGATGTACACTTATGGCTCCTCACGGCGGAATCTTTGTATTCCCTGTTGTCGGAAATGCTATTATGTATGTCGTTGCTCTTATTGCGGGAAGTCTGATTTCCTGCTTGCTCTTAGGACTTCTAAAGAAAAAGGTTGTAGAATAAAATTTCAAAATTTGCTACACTGTAATTAATAATAAATTAGCGAGGTATATAAAATGAAGGAATTCAAATACACAATTACTGATCCTGAAGGAATCCATGCTCGTCCGGCCGGAGAGCTTATCAAGGCATGCAAGGCTTTCTCATGCAGCATCAGCATTGCAAAGGGCGATAAAAAGGTAGACTGCAAAAAAATATTCGGCGTTATGGGTCTCGGTGTTAAGAAGGATATGGAGATCACTCTTACCTTTGACGGAGCAGATGAGGATGCCGCTTATGAAGCAGTAAGTCAGTTCTTACAGGCTAATCTTTAATACTACAGTTCAAGGCGGAAATTTTTTAAGATATTTCTTAAAGAATTATCCGCCTTTTTCTTTAAAAAAGGGGATTAAAATGAAAGTATTTAACGGAAAAAGCGTATTTGGCGGAATAGCAATAGGAAAAATTTGTCTCTACAAAAAGGCTCAGCAAAAGGTTCGCAGAATCACAATAGAAAATACGGATGCAGAAATCCAGCGTTATAAGGCAGCAAGAGAAGAAGCCATATGTGAGCTTCAGATGCTTTATGACAAGGCTATCAAGGAAGTCGGCGAGGTTAATGCCGCTATCTTTGAAATACATCAGATGATGCTTGATGACGATGATTACAATGAATCAGTCGAAAATATCATCAACTCTCAAAATGTCAATGCGGAATATGCGGTTGCTTCCACTGCTGATAATTTTTCGCAGATGTTTGCATCTATGGACGACGATTATATGAAGGAAAGAGCAGCCGACGTAAAGGACATTTCGGAACGACTCCTAAATATCCTGTCAGGCTCATCGCATGATTTCATGTCTTCAAAGGAGCCCGTAATACTTCTTGCAGACGATCTTGCTCCATCTGAAACCGTACAGATTGACAAGGATATGGTTCTGTCATTTGTTACTGTACATGGTTCACTCAATTCTCATACTGCCATTCTCGCAAGAACTATGGCTATTCCGGCACTTGTATCAACTCAGATGACTCTTGAGGATGATTTTGACGGCAAGCTTGCGGTTGTTGACGGCAATGAAGGAATTATATATATTGACCCGGATGAAGAAACCCTTGCTCATCTTAAAGCCGAATATGATAAGGAAGCTGAGAAAAAGGCACTTCTTGAGGCCCTCAAGGGAAAAGAAAACGTTACAATTGACGGACAGCAGATTATGCTTTATGCAAATATCGGAAACATCAAGGATCTTGCCCTTGTACGTCAAAATGATGCAGGCGGAATAGGTCTTTTCAGAAGTGAATTCATATATCTTGATCAGGATCATTATCCTACAGAGGATGAACAGTTCCGCATATACAAAAAGGTTGCTGAAACAATGGCAGGCCGCCGTGTTATTATCAGAACACTTGACATAGGAGCCGATAAGCAGTGCGATTACTTCGAAATGGCAAAGGAAGACAATCCGGCTATGGGCTATCGTGCAATAAGAATCTGTCTTACAAGACCCGAGATATTTAAAACCCAGCTTAGAGCGCTTTTCAGAGCAAGCATCTATGGCAAAATAGCTATCATGTATCCTATGATCATAAGTCTTGATGAAATACATAAAATCAAGGCAATCGTTGAGGAGGTTAAGCAGGAGCTTACCAATGAGGGCATAGAATACGGCAATCCTGAACAGGGTATTATGATTGAAACACCGGCTGCTGCAATAATCAGCGATATTCTTGCTAAGGAGGTTGATTTCTTCAGTATAGGTACAAACGATCTGACACAATATACTCTGGCAATCGACCGTCAGAACACACAGCTCGATGCCTTCTTTGATTCACACCACCCTGCTATTCTTCGTCAAATAAAAATGGTCGTAGAAAATGCTCACAATGCAGGAATATGGGCCGGAATATGCGGTGAATTGGGTGCAGATCCAACCTTAACCCGTGAATTTCTTGCTATGGGTGTCGATGAGCTTTCTGTTTCACCGGGAAATATTCTTCCGTTAAGAAAAATAATCCGTGAAACAGATGTTGCAAAATATAAAAAATCAATCTAGGAGATACAATATGCTAACAGAGGAAAGACGCAATGCGATTCTTCAACTGGTAAATTCCAACGGGAGCATTACTGTAACAGATATAAAAAATCAGCTTAATATTTCCGAGTCAACAGCAAGAAGGGATATCACCGCTCTTGCTGCTCTCGGTAAGCTCGAGAAGGTTTTTGGCGGTGCAATAGCTATTTCAAATATAGTTTCTACAGCCGAGCCTACCTTTGCTCAGAAAATAGATCTTTTCAGAGATGAAAAGGAGCGTATTGCCAAATATGCCGCATCACTCATAACTCCCTCTGATATCGTATTTATTGACGGAGGAACAACAACGCTTGCACTTATAAAATATCTTAGCAAGGAAGCAGGTATGGCAGGCTTTGTTACAAACGGAGTAGCTCATGGACAGCTGCTTGGCTCCATGGGAAAGAGGGCTGTACTCATAGGTGGGGAGTTAAAAAGCACAACCGATGCAGTAGTCGGAACCTCCGCTGTACGAATGATACAGCACTTTCATTTTACAAAGGGCTTTTTCGGAACAAACGGGATAACAAAACAGGCAGGCTTTACAACACCGGATACAAGTGAAGCATTTACCAAGCAAACCGCCATGGAGCAATGTCAAAACTGCTATATACTGAGTGATTCATCCAAATTTGGTATAGTTTCTTCGGTAACCTTTGGAAAAATTTCTTCCGCTCAAATAATTACCGAAAATATTCCCGAACAATTTAAAGATTTGTCAAATATATATATGGTCTGATATAATGCTTTTATATTATGAATTTTTAAAGTGAGGGATATTATGAACCGCCGTAAACGTCAAATAGAATTGATCAGACATTTAATATGCTTATTTGCCGGTACTGCTGTCGCAATAACTGTCATCTTTCTCTGTATTACTCATTTTACAGCAGATAACGGTGATGAGGCTTCTGCCACAGCAAACAGTACCGCATCTTCAAATGATGCATCAACTACAAATTCAACAAGTGAATATTCTTATGCCACCGCTGCCGTAGAAGAAACACCTGCTCCGACTCCCACCGCTGAACCGGTGCCGGATACTACCATCACTTTATGTATGGTCGGTGATCTTTTATTAAGTGATTCAATCAACAGCAGCTGTACAGATGGTGCAGGAAATTATGACTACAACATATTATTTCAAAATATATCATGGAGACTGCAAAATTATGATTTACGAATCATAAACGAAGAGACTGCATGCGGCGGAACCGATTATGGAATAACAGGATATCCCTCCTTCAACAGTCCTCATGCTGCTCAGGATGCTGTAGTAAATGCAGGCTTTAACTGCGTTCTGCTTGCCACAAACCATATGCTTGACTATGGTCCGAATCCTCTGTTTAGTACGCTTGACTACTGGCAGGCCAACTATCCATCAATACTCACAACAGGCGCATATAACAGTGAGGAGGCCTCAAACAACATATGTATATATGAAAAGGATGGCTTCAAAATTGCAATTCTCAATTATACCTATGGTTCAAATGCCGGCGACGGTTCATATTATGACGTTCCATGGGCACTTAACACCTTAAGTGAAGATAAGGTATATGCCGATATCCAACAGGCTAAAACAATGGCCGATTATATAATTGTATGTCCTCACTGGGGAACTGAATACAATACCGGAATAGACGATACTCAAAATTACTGGGCTTCGCTCTTTTTAGACTGGGGTGTAGATATGGTAATCGGAACTCATCCACACGTTATAGAGCCTATAGAGGTAAGAACCGACGATTCCGGACATCAGATGATTGTATATTATTCTCTCGGAAACTTCGTTTCCAGTCAGGATTACGGATATTCGCTTGTCGGAGGTATGGCTGATGTAACGCTTCGCAAAACCAGCACAGGCGTAACTGTTGATGACTTCGGAGTTATACCTTTGATCACTCACAAGGGAAGCTATTTTTCAACCTACTTTATGACTGACTATTCACAGGATATGGTAGCCGCAAGTAATGCAAATATTTTGGATCCCGACTTTACATATGATTATGCTGTAAATCTTGCAAATTCGGTATTCGGAGATAGAATCCGTTATTAAAATCTTAAAAGGCAAGTACTTAAGCTTTTAGCTTTGGTACTTGCCTTTTATTAATTACTTCCGCTTTCAAAAAAACTCTATTTATTATCCTTTGAAAATATATCCCTATACTGTTCAAGCAATATATAAATACAAAGCTTTGAAAGCTTTTTCATATAATGGCTCATTATTATTTTATAAAAAAGTGCGGATCGTTTTGCCTTCTTAAGTATTTTGGCTGAATACTTGAGCACTTCCTTATATATCGGTATCAGATCTCCGGATAAAGCAACATCTGTTATACACGGACTGTTTTTTATTTCCTTTTCTATTCTTTTAGGAAAACACAGCTCCGGTCTTTTTGCTATATTAAAGCAGCCGCTTTCTGTAAGCAGCTCTGCTACAAATTGAGAGCAGAAATATTTCTTTTCAAATCTGAATCTAAACGGAATATGCATAAGGCAAAGAGCTACTCCGATTCCGGAATATGAATATGAGCTTCTGTCCTCATACATTGATAAAATTCTTTCCTTTAAGAGCTCATAGCTTTTATCTGATACTCGAAGCCTATAGCTTATTGCCCTTATTTTTCTTTTTTTTCTTGGAATAAGATATTCCCTCTTAAAGCCTCTTGTATTGAATGAATATACATATTCATCTGCAGCATCAAGACCGATAGCAGCATGAGTAGGGCCTCCAAGCCCTGTCAAATATGTAAGAAAGGACAAAAAAGATCTGTCATTGGTTAATCTTATTACTATTTCTCTTGTCCCACTGCTATCATTCATATTTGCCTCTTTTTCTGATTCTGCAACGAATCATACGGATTAAAATTACACAAAAAGCTTCATTAATTGTTTTGTTTTATAGTAATTTTACCATATGAGCATATTTATAGCAACACACGAATACAGGTGCCGACTCCAACCTCGCTTTCAAGCTCAAGCCTTGCTTCGTGAATCTCTACTATATGCTTTACTATAGCAAGACCAAGTCCTGTTCCGCCTGTTTCCTTAGATCTGCTTTTATCTACTCTGTAAAATCTTTCAAATATCCTTTGCTGATCCTCTTTAGGGATTCCTATTCCGTTATCCTTAACCGAGATGATTCTGTCTCCGTTTTTATTGCTTATATTTACCTTTACATATCCGCCGTCATTATTATAGCGAACCGCATTTTGAACGATATTATCAATAAGCTCTCTTAACATATCCTTATTTCCGCGTACCACACAGTCCTCTCCGCTAAGTGATATCGTTACATTCTTCATTGCTGCTGCCATCCTTATAGGCTCAATAGCTTCCTTCGAAAGCTCCAAGAGGTTTATCTCCTCCATTTGAGGAACCCTTTCGCAATGATCAAGCTCTGACAACCTGATTATATCATTTATAAGTGTAAGAAGTCTGGTCGCATTTTTCCTTATTTCCCTTGCAAAATGCTCCTGATTCTCTCCATCAACCATATGATTTTCTATAAGCTCGGCATAACCCGATATGGCTGTCAGCGGAGTTTTCAGTTCATGCGAAACATTTGCCGTAAAGTCCTGCCGCATTTTTGCCGATGACAATATCTCTGCATGCTGACTCCTTATCATATCGGCAAATGGTCTAAGCTCCTTATACGGCATATACTGATTAGTATCTTCTATATGCTCCGCCATTGCCTCAATAGGTGATATCAGCTGCTTTGTAAGCATATGTGACAGCAATATGCATACTATTACAACAGCACAAAGGATTATAAGAACAACAGGAATAGTCGCAAAAAACACAGACTGAATATTTTTAGCCTGCGTTGCAACTCTGAGCACTGTACCATTATCCAGCTTTACAGCATAATAAAAGGTGCTCATATTCATTGTATCTGATTTTCTGACACTCTGCCCACTGCCACTTTCAAATGCCTCGCTTACCTCCGGACGCGACAGATGATTTTCGAGTTCTGTAGCATCTCTGTCATTATCATAAAGAACCGTGCCATCACTGTCTATCCAGGTAACTCTAAGCTGGTCATTATCTGTATTTATACTGATATCATTTGCATCAATATCTACAGATTCAAAATATCTTGTATCTCTTAAAAGCTGTGCGCTTATCCTCAGATCATTCTTGATCTGATTTTGAAACAGATTGTAATATACTATGGTTATGCAAACAAATGATGCAATAATTGCAATGATCGATATCATGATCATCCTAATATTGATCTTTTTTTTCATTCAATCACATACCCCACATTTCTTACCGTTCTTATTCTGTTTCCATAGTCTCCAAGCTTGTGTCTCAGTGTTTTTATATGCATATCCAGGGTTCTAGATTCTCCTATATAATCGGTTCCCCAAATATTCTCCATTATCTGATCTCTGCTAAGCACTATATTCCGATTTCTCATCATATAACGCAGAAGCTCATATTCCTTATAGGTAAGCTCAACATGCGCACCGCCTATACTGACCTCACGCTTTTCATCATTGAGAATAAGACTGTCTATTTCAAGCTGCTTTATAACCTCTGGTGTTGTCCTTCGAAGAAGAGCCTTAACTCTTGAAATAAGCTCCATAACAGAAAACGGTTTTTTTATATAATCGTCTGCTCCGCCGTCAAGTCCCTTTATAAGGTCAAGCTCTGTCGTCTTTGCCGTGACCATTACTACAGGAATTCTTTTTGTATCTGATCTTTGTCTTATTTTTTTTACTATTTCATTTCCGTTTTCATCCGGAAGCATAACATCCAACAATATAAGATCAGGTGTTACCTCATCAAGTTTTTTGTAAAATTCCGAGGCACAGGCAAATCCCAGTATCTGATGTCCGGCATTTTTTAAAGCAAAGCTTTCAATTTCGCGTATACCTTCGTCATCTTCAACAATATAAATAAGTGCCATATAATTTACCTCGTTTCCTAATACTTATTGTCCTTCCTTATTGTGCCAATATCATAAAGTATTTCGGCACCTGATGCTCTGTGATTTTCACTATTTAAATCAGATCATAATCCTATAATAGTTTTTTTGCTATATTAAGTCAAAGCCTATTTGTTATCCCACTCATCCTCATCTTCTGTAGTACGAAGAGAATAAATTACCCATTCTGCGATATTTGTTGCATGATCTCCGATACGTTCAAAATACTTTGCAATAAGAAGCAAATCCGTTACCTGCTCACCTTTTTTTGAATCCTCACAGATCATATCGATAATGTCATTTTTTGCTTCATCAAAAAGATCGTCAACTATATCGTCATGAGCAATAACCTCTTTTGCCTTTTCAATATCCTTCTGAACATATGCTTCTATACTCCAGTTCAGCATAAGAATTGTTTCTGCCGCCATTTTGTTGATATGATCAAGCAAATGATATTTTTCGGTATTTGACATAAGGATAGTCATTTCGGAAATATCTGCCGCATGGTCTCCGATACGCTCCATATCTGTTACCATCTTCATAGCTGCTGTTATTGTTCTCAGATCTCTTGCTACAGGCTGCTGCTGTATAAGAAGATTAAAGCAAATATTTTCTATTTTCTTTTGCTCTCTGTCAATTTCCTCATCACTGTTCATTATTTCCTTGGCAGCATTTACATCCTGCTTTACAAGTGCTTTGACGGCTTTTCCTATGGACTCCTCTATCATTGTTCCCATATGAACCATTTCCTTGTTCAGCAATGCAAGCTGCTCATCAAATTTGTTTCTCATTTGTTCCTCCAATTATCAACCGAATCTTCCGGTAATATAATCCTCTGTACGCTTATCCCTCGGATATGAAAATACTTTTTTCGTTTCTCCGTATTCAACCATCTCACCCACAAGGAAAAAAGCTGTATAATCCGAAACTCTGGCTGCCTGCTGCATATTATGTGTTACAACAGCAACGGTATATTTCTTCTTAAGCTCCTCCATAAGATCCTCTATTTTAGATGTTGAAATAGGGTCCAGAGCCGATGTAGGCTCATCCATTAAAAGCACCTCCGGCTCCACTGCAAGTGCTCTTGCAATACAAATTCTCTGCTGCTGTCCGCCGGATAAGCCAAGTGCCGATTTTTTAAGTCTGTCCTTAACCTCATCGAATATTGCAGCACCTCTAAGGCTTGACTCAACTATTTCGTCTAATTTGTGCCTGTCGCATATCCCATGAACTCTCGGTCCGTATGCAATATTATCATATATACTCATTGGAAACGGATTGGGCTGCTGAAAAACCATACCTACTCTTTTTCTGAGTATTGTTGTATCTACACCTCTGTCATAAATGTCCTCACCGTCTAAAAGAACTGTTCCCTTTATCTTAACATTGTCCACAAGATCATTCATCCTGTTTAATGTTTTAAGAAAGGTTGACTTTCCGCATCCGGACGGTCCTATAAATGCAGTAATTGCATTCTTTCTTATTTCCATGCTTACATCCTTTAAAGCATGATTTTCACCGTAATAAAGATTCAAATTCTTTATCGACATTTTTACATCATTTTCCATTTAACACCTCTCACCTTTTAGCGACATCAAATTTTTTTGCTAATGCTTTTGTGCCAAGGTTAATAATCAAAACGATAACTAAAAGTACAACCGCAATACCAAATGCAGTATCGAAGTCACCTTCACTTGTAGCACTTAAATACATCTGTATTGTAAGTGTTCCTCCTGACTGAAAGAGCTTCGGAAACAAAAATCCAAGTGTCTTTGCACTTCCTGCAGTAAACAAAAGTGCTGCGGACTCTCCTACGATCCTGCCGACTGCAAGGATAACGCCTGTTGCTATTCCCGGCATTGCACTCGGAAGAAGGATTTTTCTTATTGTATGCCATTTTCCTGCTCCAAGACCTATAGACCCATGCTTATAAGTTAGCGGAACTGTTTTCAATGCCTCCTGGGTATTTCTTGTAATAAGCGGCAATACCATTATTATAAGAGTCAGTGAACCGGTCAAAAGAGAATAGCCAAGACCAAGAGTCTGTCCGAAAAACATCATTCCGAAAAGACCGAATATAATAGAAGGAATTCCCGAAAGTGTCTCTATTGCAAACTCTATAACAGAGACAAATTTTCCCGGCTTAGCATATTCATTAAGATATATCGCTGCCCCGACACCGATAGGTGTGGCTATGATCATTGTTACAAGTACGATATAAACAGTATTTACTATATTTCCTATTATACCTACTGTTCCATTTAATACTGATGTTACGGTTGTAAGAAATTGCGGTGTAACAGATCCTATTCCTCTTACAAATACATATATGATTATTCCCGCTAAAAGAGCTACCGAAATTCCTGCGCATATATATATAAGTGTGTGTAATACAGTATCCTTAACTCTGCGTTTCTTTTTAAGCATCTTTTATCCCTCTCTTTCTGGCTTTAAGAAGGATGAAGTTGATTATCATAATAAAGATAAACAATACCAAACCAACCGTAAACAATACTTCTCTGTGCAGACCTGCTGCATAGCCCATTTCACTTACTATCTGTGTTGTAAGGAATCTTACTGATGCAAACGGAAGCGGAAGATTTACAGCACCTCCGGCAACCATATTTATCGCCATTGCCTCACCAAGTGCCCTTCCTATACCAAGAACAACACCTGTAAGAATACCTGATTTTGCAGCCGGTATTACAACCTTAAAAATTGTCTGTATCTTTGTTGCACCAAGTGCAAGCGAGGCTTCTCTTAGGTTGCCTCTTACTGCTGTCATGGAGCTTTTGCTTACGCTTATAACTGTCGGCAATATCATTACCGCAAGAACAATTATAGCAGCCAGGAGGTTTGCTCCACCTGTATATGCATGATTCGGATCATTTGCAAACACTATCTTTTCAAGCTTATAAAGCAGCGGATTTAAAACCATCATTCCTATAAGACCATATATAACGGAAGGAATTGCTGCAAGAAGCTCTACTGCTCCGCCAACTATCGCCGAAAGATATTTGCCTGCTATCTCTGATAAAAATACAGCTGTAAGAAGTCCTATCGGAACACCAATAAGTATAGCCATAAAAGTACCTATTATTGATGTCAGTATTATGTACAATATTCCATATGAAGGGCTTGCTGCTGTCGGCTGCCATACGGTTCCGAACAGTAAATCAAAAACTCCGACATTTTTTAATGCCGGAGTTCCCTTCATGAACATGTAGACTGTGATAGAAGCTACGGCAACTACTGCTGCTACTGCGCAGATCAAAAATATGGTCTTAGCTGACGTTTCTATTACTTTCTTTTTGTTCATCTAATCTCCTCTTTACTTGTTAGGATTGATAAGACCTACTTTTTCGATTACTGCTTTTCCTTCATCAGACTTAATATATTTGAAGAGCTCCTGTACAGCATCGCTCTGCTCTGAAACCTCTCCCTTTGTAGCCATTACAAACGGTCTTGAAAGCAGATAATCTCCGGCAAGTATCTTCTCTTCTGTAGGCTCAACTCCGTCAATTGAAAGCGCCGAAACCGTATCATCTACTACATCAAGTGAAACATATCCGATTGCTCCCGGTGTAGATGCAACCTTTGCAAGCACTGCTCCTGTAGAATCAAGTTCCTGAGCATACTGGCATTTATCTGCTACATCAAGAAGCTCCTCAAAAGCATCACGTGTTCCTGATCCGGCCTCACGACCGATAACAACTATCGACTCATCGTTTCCGCCAAGATCGCTCCAGTTCTGAATCTCGCCTGTATAGATCTTTGCAAGATCCTCTGATGTTATATCCTTTACAGTGTTTTCGGTATCTGTTATTACAGCGATTCCATCAACAGCAACGATATTCTCAACAGCTCCGTTTTCCTTTTCCTCATCCTTAAGAGCTCTTGAAGAATTTCCTATATCAACACTTCCTGCTGCAAGTGACTCAAGTCCTGCTCCCGATCCTGTATACTCAGCTGTAACAGTAATGTTTGGATATTTAGCCATAAAGCTTTCGATAAGTGCTTCGCAAAGCTTCTGCATTGATGTACTTCCTGCCATTGTTACAGTTCCCGATAAATCTGTATTTGCCTCGCTTGTTGATGAAGCTTCTGCAGATTTTGAGGATGTATCAGCTGTACTTGATTCTGAGCTTGTCTTGCTTTCAGTCTTTGTGCTTGATGTAGATGCTGTATTTGATGATCCACCGCATCCAGCGAGTGTTCCGGCTATCATTCCTGCTGCTGCCATTGTTGCAATAATTTGTTTTTTCATAATTCTCCTCTTTCTTGCTTTATTGTATTTAGTTTTTATCTTTATTTACAAATACACTTTACAAACGCTTTGTAAAATCCAAAACCTGCGTTATGTAAAACGTATGTAAAATAAATATCCCAATGTAAATTCACTGTCTGTATAAAAATATCAATCCTCCGAATATTCCTCCAAAGAAGGCTGCATAGCCTATAAATTCTATAAGCCCTGCTATATTCGAAAGAAATACATGTCCCAAAACAAGCCATGCGGCAGCTCCTATAACAGAGCACAATATTACATTTAATATAAGAAACAATGTCTGCTTAGTCTTTTCCTCAAATGACGTATTATTAATTCTGTTCCAAATAAAAGTCATCTTTTCCCTTCCTTTCCAATTCAACGACTGTATAAAAAGCTGTTCAAGCTCTCTTATTACATAAAAAATAGAGACTGAATGTAAAACATACAATCAGTCTCATGTAAAGAATTTGTAAATAAAATTTATGTTTCAACCTATACCAGACATTATCCCAAAAGCAGATTTTTGCTTTTAATTGGCATATTCATAAAATCCTTTTCCGGATTTGCGTCCCAAAAGTCCTCCTCTTACCATTTTCTTTAAAAGAAGCGCCGGACGATATTTTGTATCTCCATACTCTGTATAAAGTGTATTCATAATAGCAAGACAAATGTCAAGTCCAATAAAATCAGCAAGCTCCAACGGTCCCATCGGATGATTTGCTCCAAGCTTCATAGCCTTATCTATATCCTCTACACTTGCCGTATTAGTCTCAAGCAGCTCTATTGCGTCGTTGATCATAGGAATCAGGATTTTGTTTACTACAAATCCCGGGCTTTCCACTACCTCTACCGGATCCTTGCCTATTTCCTTTGCAAGATTGTAAATATAATCAAATACACTGTCCGGTGTTGTCATTCCGCGTATTATCTCTACAAGCTTCATTGTAGGTACAGGATTAAAGAAGTGCATTCCAATAACATTATGCTTGAGTCCGTAGCCCAGCTCCGTAATGGAAAGCGAAGACGTATTGCTTGCAAATATTGCACCTTCCTTAACTATCTCATCCATACGTGAAAGTACCTTCTTTTTTGTTTCCATATCCTCAGCAACTGTTTCAATCAAGAAATCTGCATCAGCAGCTGCTGCCTCATCCTGAATAAGAATGTTATTTAGGATTTCATTCATTGTATCCTCTGTTATCTTACCCTTTGCCACCCTTTTCTGAAGAGATTTTGCAAGAAATGCTTTATGCTTTTCTGCTGAGTTCATACTGCTTGCATAAAGCAAAACTGTATGTCCCTTTCCTGCAAACACCTGTGCAATTCCGGTTCCCATTGTACCTGCTCCGTAAACTACGATTTTCATAAATATTCCTCCTAATTATCTAATCCCCTAATCCCAAAAATCCATTTGTTATTTTTTTATCGTTATTGTTATTTATTTAACAATTCTATAAGGTATTATACTCTCAAATTCTCTGGTTTCAATTCGCAATTTAAACTAAAAATTAATTTTTTTCTTGTTAATTTTGATAATTTTTTAACATTTCGAACAATCTCGTAGCCTTGGCTAAATCAAAAAAGAAGCTGTTGTACAAGACCTAATAAACAGCTTCTTTTCAACTCTAGACAAATGATATCAACATTTGTTTTTTAGTTTGATTTCTTGAAAGTTATTTCATCCACTTAACTTTTTCCTCAATGCATCTTCTGAATAACAGCATCAGCTTATATTTTCCGTCTGTCTGCTCTTCTTTACACTCTCCATTCATTTTCTGCATCATATTTTTGATATTCTGCATTCCTATCCCGGTGCTTTCGATATTTTTATCCGGTTTTCTGATTTTATTTTCAAATGTAAATCCTATATACTGTTCATCGTGTATGTCCTCTATAATAACAGGAGTACTTTCATCCGCATATTTAACGATATTTGAGGCAATATTATCCATTATTCTCATTATATAATTTGTAGAGATACTTATCTTTTCTTCCGACCATTTTACTTTGAAATCAACTCTAAACCCTTTTTGATCCAAATAATTACAGGTTTCCGAAAAAAGATCATAAAATATTGTTTCATATGATTCAGGCTCCTCAAGTATCGGCTTGTTCTCACCTGCAATCAATGAATACTCAAACAGATTGTCCGTTAGCTGCTTCATTCTGTGAGCTTTTTTATCTATCCTGTCTATATATTGCTTTAGCTGCTCCGGATTTCTGTATTTGTTCTGCTTTAAAATCTCTGTATAAAGCATAATTGAGGTTATGGGAGTTCTAAGATCATGAGATATTGATGTTACGATTCTTTGATTTTCTCTTGTCATTTCCTCATCGGCTTCTATCAGACTTTTAAAAGACACCCTCATCCCTTCAAGTCCCTCCGCAAGTGATGAAAGCTCATCCCTTCCGTCTATTGTAACCGGATGCTCCAAATTACCGCCTTCGAGAATTTCTATTTCATCTCTTAAAACAGAAATGTATTTCATTTTCTTTCTTATTCCAAGCAAAACAGCCAGCAAAAAAATACCAAATGCAAGACATAGATCAATTATAAAAATCCGATTATACAGCTGATATCCATATAATCCCGTTATAACGACCTCCGCTGAGCCATCCTCAAATTTAACCTTATAATAGCTTTCCCATTCATAATCATCAAATGATATACTCTTTTTTAAAGCATTTTGATCGGGATATTCCGAATCATAAACCTGTCCATCCTCATTATAAACTCTTATATTTATGACCTTCTGCTCCTTGACCCATATATCAAGCATTGTCGTATCGTCTGTTGAAATATTATTTTTATTGATATACTGCTGCAGCTTTCCTATGTTTTGCTGATTTTTGTCTTCTATATAATTAGAATTTTCGAGATAATTATCTATTAAATAATTTGAAATTGCATTAAAAGCAAAAAATGCCGCAATCGCTATTGCCACTGATATCACAAGCAGTTTTAAAAGCTGCACATACAGCGAATTTCTTTTGTAAATCCTATGCGTCAAATTTATATCCCTTTCCCCACACTGTTTTTATATATTGAGGATTCCTTGGATCTTTTTCTATATTCACTCTAAGCTTTCTTATGTGAACCATCACCGTACCGTTGCACGAATAAAAATATGGCTCTTCCCAAACACTTTCATAAATATTCTGGGCCGAAAATATCTTTTTAGGGTGCTTCATCAGTAAAAGCAGAATTCGATATTCTATGTCAGACATTTCTTTTATTTCACCATCCACATAAACCTCATTAAATTCCTCATGCACTCTGATTCCGTCTATTTGTATATATGGGTTATCATCATCCTCAAATTTTGTCTGTTCTCTTCCCTTATAAACATTATACCTTCTCAAAAGTGCCTTAACACGCCCCAAAAGCTCAGCGTAAGAGAACGGCTTTGCAAGATAATCATCTCCGCCTACCATAAGTCCGATAAGCTTATCGGATTCTTGTGCCTTAGCCGTGAGAAAAAGTACAGGAACATTTGATATTTTTCTTATCTCCTCACAGGTTCTAAGTCCTGACATTCCGGGCATCATTATATCAAGGATCACCAGGTCCGTTTTATCATCCAGTAATTCCAATCCCTTTTTTCCGCTTTCAGCCTCTGTCACCTCGTAGTTTTCGCTTTCAAGCAATATCCTAACGCCTTCTCTTATATCTGCATCGTCCTCTATAATAAGCACGCTCTCTTTTTTCATAAATCAAATCCTCGTTATTATAAGCAGAAAAAACTGCTATACCTATATAAAATAAAAAGCCTTGTAAATGCTGTCATTAGCTTTTCTTTTAAACTATTACTGCATTTTGTGATACTGTGTCAAAATATATCAAGAGCACCCACCACCTAAAGGCAACGGATTTTTCTTGCCCTTATTTAATAAGTATACAACATTCTTCTTTTATGTACACGACAAAAGCAGAATCAGCACCTCTGCCGATTCTGCCATTTTATATATTTTATATCTGAACAAAATGCGTATCCTTCTATTAAAAGATAGGCGGCCTTAACGAAGGCAAAACATCGTTTGGTCCTGTTTTAAACTCTCTCCTCATAATGCACAGTATGTTTTACGTTCGCATATGCATTTGTCGGATATAATGCAGCCATCAATAAAAAAAGTAACAAGACTGCAGCAAATGCTGCTATTACCAAATATTTTATTCTGAAAATTTTTGCCATCATATATATCGCCTCCCCTTTCGAGAGTCACTTTGTTCTAGTTATCCTTACCTATTTATACGATAAATATGCTGTCATGGCTAATAGCTGACAAAATTGAAATGCATAATGCGACATTCCCTTGCAATGTACCGGACTTGAATCCAGCACTTAGCAAGAGAAAACCCACTGTCAAAAGGCAGTGGGTTTGTCATTTTATAAAATATTTAATTATACTAAAATATTTTTATTATTTGCTTGTAGAAGCACTTGTGCTTTCTGTAGAAGCTGAATTGCTTGAAGTTGATGCAGCATCTGATTTAGACTTTGTTGATGTGCTTTCTGTAGAAGCCTCATCTGTGCTCTCTGAAGAAGCCTCGCTCTTGCTGTCAACACTGCTCTCAACACTTGATTTTGATGTTGTGCTTGAGCTTGTGCTGCTTGTTGATGATCCACAAGCTACCATTCCGATTGCCATAGCTGCTACGGCACAAAGTACAATACCTTTTTTAGCAAATTTTTTCATAATAAAATTACTCCCTTCGGTTATAGTCTTTTCTTTTAACGAAACATATTATCAGACTATATTCTTATCAGTTTCTGAAGCAATTCTTAAAAATTCTTAAATGGCTTCTGTATTATTTTGCCCAGGTATGCGGTTCATTTCCTGTATAATCAAACAATCCATCATTTTTTTCCTCAATTGCCTTTATCATATGATATGTATATTCATTGTACGGAATCGGAATTCCAAGCTTTTTTCCCATCTTTACAAGTACTCCCGAAAACATATCTATCTCTGTATGCCTTCCGGCCTCCAAATCCTGCAGCGTTGAAAATCTCGCTGTAGTCTTAACCGGACTGCCATGACCTACTGAATCGGGACACTTTGATAAATCTATCCCTTTAGCAAGCGCAACGCTCTCAAGTTCATTTCTCAGTCCTTCGCTTATTGCCTGCATATGCTTGCTGTCTCTATAGCATCCAACTCCTGCGCCCAGGATAGCCTGAGGCAGATTGTTGCATACATTCAATCTGAATTTTGCCCATATCTCTTCTTTAATTATATCGGTTCTTCGGTAATGAATTTCCGTTCTTGACAGCAATTCCTCAAGTGCAAGTATTCTCTCACTTTCAAACGGCTCTTTAGTTTCACCATAAACTATGCCTACTGTTGTCTTTGGATTAAAATAAACTCCGTTTTCCCTTCTATGTGATGCTATCTTTATTAATGAATATAATATATTGTCCTCACATATACAGTTTCCAATGATTTCCTCGCTGTCAACTCCGTTCATGAGGCTCATAACAATTGTATTTTCGGCAACTATTTCGCTGATGCTATCTAACGCCTGATTAAGGGCACCATATTTAAGCGATATTATAAGCAGATCAACTCCATGCGCTTCCTTCGGGCTCCATACCTGCGGATAATATGTTATATCATTTATCGAGCATCCGTTTTTTTGTAATTTTTCAGCTCGTTTACCCTCTGCAATTATCCCAAATCTTATATCATCAAGCTTTGATAAGCCCCAGATGATATACGATCCTACAGCTCCCGCTCCAAGTACGGCTACCGATTTTATTTTCATATTGAACAACTCCTAAAATTATGATTTCTGTCTGTATTTCTGTTTAGCATTGCTTAAAATATGTCAAAAGGCAGTGGGTTTTCTTGCCCTTTTACAAAATTATCTATCCGTCTTCAAGCTTATTCTGTGCAAGCCTATCGGATTTGCTGCTGACCGCTTGCACTGTAGATCTCAAACCACTCGTACTGTTCCAGCTTCACATCCAGCGCTTTAATTGCCTGATCCAATCGTGAAAGCTTGCTGCTTCCGATCAAAGGCATTGCTCCTACCGGATGATAAAAAATCCAAGCATAAACAATCACCGAAGGCTCTACATTGTGTCTTTTGGCAATTTCGTTTATCTTTTTTCTCACACTCAGTATACTCTGCTCACCAGAAGTAAAAAGTGAGCCCCCTGCCAGAGGAGACCAAATCATAGGATGAATCCTGTGATAGGTAAGATAGTCCATCATTCCGGAATTAAAATGCTCGAAGCAAACCGGATTCCACTCAATCTGATTGGTAACCAACTCTCCGTCCATGGCTTTATTTAAAGCATCGAATTTATAAGGATCAAAATTCGAAACACCTACTTCTTTTACAAGTCCCTCTGCCTTCAGCTTCTTTAAGGCCTTCGCCGAATCCCACGGATCCAAAAGCGGGTCTTCACGATGGATTAGATAAAGATCTATATGATCCGTATGCAGTCGTTTAAGAGATTCATGACAGGATTTTATAATCTGCTCATAGCTTGTATTATAATATCCAAAATCCTCGCCATTGATCTTCTTTTTGTAAATTCCCATCTTTGAAACAAGCTCTATCTGTCCTCGCAGCCCAGGATCCATTTCAAATGCATCTCCCATCAGCTTCTCACAAAGTGTATCTCCGTAAATTTCTGCCGTATCAAATGCAGTAACTCCCCTGTCGATACATCCATGCATGAATTTCACCAGCTCTTCCGTGGAAAAATTCCAGCTATCTAAGCGCCAGAAGCCCTGAATAATCCTGGATAAGCTTAACTGTTCTGAAAGCTTTACTCTCTGCATAAGTATTTCCTCCGTTTTCTCCTGTGTCAAGGATATTCGCAATCTGCTTCGCTACTTACTCATATAAAAGCGGTACTACGTGCCTTGCCTTTTATAAATTTGCTCTTTGCGAGCTGCAATCAAGCCAAAGCATGCTCTTTGTTTAAATTTTACATGAAAGGTTGAAATATACAAGCTTGTTTTTAGAAAAAGCTCCTGTCGTTTTACCTGCAGGAGCTCAAAATAATTAATTCATTTACAATTTCCCTCCAAATACCGGGAAGATGCTATGTTCGCCATAGGCCTTTATTTTTTCCAGACGCTTAAGAGTTTCCCTGTCATCATCTGAAATTACAAAATCAACAGCAGCATTTTGCTTCATATGTTCAGGATTTGCGGTCTTAGGCAAAACAATCATGCCAAGAGCAATCACCGGAACTTCTATTCCATTACTTAATTTTTTCATTTCATGATACATTTATTATTCCGCCCTCCATACTTCCTTAGCGAGATTAAAAACAGCCCAAGCCTTCGGCCATCCTGCATAAAATGCGACATGGGTGATGATGGCTGCGATTTCTTTCTTTGTCACGCCATGATTCTTAGCGTTCTGAAGATGAAACTTCAAAGAAGAATCTGTGATTCCCTGTGCCATCAACGCTACCACTGTGATAATGCTCCTCGTTTTCAGATTAATATCATCATTGTTCCAATTTTCCCCAAAAAGAATATCATCATTGAAATGTGCGAACTCCGGAGCAAATTCTCCGAGTGCATCTCTTCCTGCTGTTTGAACTATTTTCGCCATGATAATCCGTCCTCCGTTACATTTCTTAGGGATTTCTGCCAAGTGCCATAGGCTTCTGTATTTATCATCTTAATTTGCTGTACTGCTCATCCGAAACCGGCTCACACCACTCGTTTCTGCACTCTTCTCCCGGTACTTCAACAGCGATATGAGAAAACCAGCTGTCCTGCTTTGCTCCGTGCCAATGCTTGACACCCGCCGGAATCATCACAACACTTCCTTCATGAAGACTGACTGCATCCTTTCCTTCTTCCTGATACCAGCCCTCTCCAGCAATGCAGATAAGTAATTGTCCGCCACCGCTTTTTGCGTGATGAATATGCCAGTTATTGCGGCATCCCGGCTCAAATGTCACGTTGGCTGCAAAGAGTCCGCCTTTTGGATCAGTAAGCGGATTCAAAAATGAATCTCCGATAAAATACCTAGCATAAGCGGTGTTTGCCTCGCCGATTCCAAACGCGTTGTTCTGTTCAAAAGCATCCTTATTCTCAAATTTCATTGCGCTGCCTCCATTATTTCATATCTTGAAGCATATCATTTCATGTGTTACATTAACGATAAGACATAAACCTGACTTTAGGTCAAGATATTTTTTAAATTTGGAGGAACTCTATGTATACAATAGGACAGGTATCGGAAATGTTTGATTTGCCAATTTCTACACTCCGCTATTATGATAAACAAGGACTTTTCCCGCATATCAAGCGCGAATCCGGTATCCGCAAGTTTAGTGAAAATGAGATTGAAGCATTACATGTGATCGAATGTCTGAAGAAATCAGGTCTTGAAATCAAAGATATTAAACTCTTTATGGATTGGTGTGCTGAAGGTTCAGACACTTATTCCAACCGCTATAAGCTCATTCAAAAGCAAAAGGAACATGTCGAAGCAGAAATCCAGCAGCTGTACAAAACATTGGATATGCTTAAATTTAAATGCTGGTATTACACTCAGGCTGTAAAGGATGGCAACGAAGACAGAGCAAAAGCATTGATTCCGGACGGTCTTCCTAAGGATATCCGCCAGGCATATAATAATTCACATAGTCTATCCAGGTAGTGTTCTCTTTTAATTTCCGTGTATAGCGCCTCATTCGCAGGGCTGGATGCGCTACGGAAGATGAGCTTCCTTCGCTTATCCGCAGCATTCGCCGCATACAGTCCTTCGCATAAATGTGTCTTTGTGAGCAAGTTCCCACGTCACATTATGCTCGATCTGTACCCTGCTCATTGCTAACGCGTGACAAAAGTACTACCGTCTCCACATGGCTTGAGCTGACAGCATTGATTGTAAGGGCACATTTCCCCGTTTTGCTTGTTTGTGGGAACATATCAACTATTTATCTGGATTTACTGCTTTTCGTGCCTTGGGCGGTTTTGGGTTGTCCAGTTCTTAGGATTGGTATCATCAGGTGCTGTTCCGGCAAGAACTGCTTCA
>CAVBHN010000010.1:0-29525 GCA_963595425.1 Faecalibacterium sp. CAG:74
GACATCTGATTTCCAAATTTCCGGAAGTGCGATTTCATCGCACAAGAATATTCATTTAATATGGGAATCATCAGTATAGTATTTTTGATAGCTGCATGGCTGCTTACAAGGAGGGTTAGCTATGACAGTATTTAAAGGGGCATTAAGAATAGCAATCAGGCAAAAGTTTCTTATAGTATTGTATTTGGTTATTTTTATGGCACTGGGAATGATGATTACCAAATCAAAGGATAATGGATCATCTCTCGGATACGAAAAAGAAAGTGTCACTATGGCCGTTATCGATCGAGATGAAACAGAATTATCTGAAGGCATAAAAGAAGTCCTTGATGCTTCACAAAATATTGTCAGTATTAAGGATGACGAAAAGGCAATCAGAGAGGAGCTTTATTATTCTAATATAGAATATGCCATTATCATTCCTAAGGATTTCGAAAAAAATTATTTGGATGCAATAGAAAATGAAGATACAATCGATAATATGATTTTAGGAACGGGACGTCCTTCTTCAAACGCTTCTTATTATGTTGAAAATATAATTGACAGTTATTTATCTGGGATAAATTTATATATAAAAGCCGGTTATTCCATAGAAGAAGCCGTAAATAATATGAAAAGTATAGATGCATCTGAAAATAATGTTTGCCTTATCGAAGGAAGCGGTGAAGCCTCAGAATTATCTGTCGGATTTATGGTTTTACCATATGTTTTAATTGCATTGTCATGTTTTATTATTGGATTTATAATTCTTGAGTATCAAAAGCCGGAGATAAAAAAGAGACTTGAGATTTCTGCGGTTAGTGCATTTAGAAGAAGCGCTCAGCTTATGCTTTCGGTTATTGTAATCGGGATAATTATTTTTACTGTATCATTAGGACTTGTTAACATACTGAATCCCGGAAGTGTATTCAATGATTCGAATATAAGCTATTATATGATTAATTTGATAATAATGGTACTAAATTCAATTGCAATAGCTTTTTTGGTTGCAAGTGTATCTGTTAATTCAAATGCAGTAAACGGTCTTGCAAATGTTTTATCCTTAGGAATGAGCTTTTTGTGTGGCGTGTTTGTTCCTACCGGTTTATTAAGCAAATCAGTAATAAAAATATCAAAATTAATACCTGTATATTGGTATGAAAGCAACAACAGTATTTTGGGAATGCATAATGTGCTTTCGGATAGTCAGATATCGCAAATTATTGACGGATATATAAAGCAGCTGATTGGAGCTTTGATAATATTTGTGATAGCATTTATTATTCAAAAAATCAGATCAGGATACAGGGCAAAATAAAGTAAGCTGGGATTTATAAAATGGTCTGCCGCATTAAATACATAATGCGACAGACCCGTTGTAATTGATATTACATTATTCTTCTTCTGATGAATCCTGTTCATCAAGTAATGAGTTGAAGGTTTCAACTGCTTTATTATACTCATCGTCATCTTCAATGTTGTCAAGAAGCGGGTTGCCTTCTTCATCCTCAGCAAAACGATAGATATAAACATCCATTTCTTCTTCGTCCTCATCCTCCTGTGCTTGCGGAAGCAAGGCGATATATTGCTGTTCATCTATCTCGTAAATACTAAGAACTACGCATACAAGCTCTGTTCCGTCATCAAGAGAAAGCAGTATTGTAGGTTCATTTTCAAATTCATCATTTACATTCTTTGTTTCTTCACTCATATTAATGGTCCTTTCGGGCTTTTAGTAATCAGAAAACTGATCCATTTAGATTCTATCAAAGAGCCTTTTCTTTTGCAATCAATGAAAAATAAATTATTTGATGATGATAGGGTCAAAGCCTCTGATGCAAGCTCGCTTGTGAGATGAGATTTGATATAGTAATCAGGTAAAATATGTGCACGAAACCAGGATTCATTGAAAAAGTTACACAAAAAAATTATAAATATTAGTGCAAAATGCAATTTGTTATAAAAATGTCATAAAATTATACTTAGAAATTGTTTGTTTTGGATAAAATACATTGAATATTCAGTAAATATAATGTAAAATAAAATCTGAAAGAGAACAGGAACCGGTACATTTTATACTTAAAAAAAGATAAGGAGCCATGGATGATTTATAACACGTTCAAAGGAACGAAAATCTCTGACCTTGGGTTTGGAAGCATGAATCTTCCCATCAAAAATGGTGATATATCCCAAATTGATGAGAAAAAAGCAGCAGCAATGATAGATTGTGCAATTCAGGAAGGTATAAATTATTTTGACACAGGCTGGGGCTACAATAATGGCAACGGAGCAGCATTTCTAGGAAGTGCATTAGCTGCTTATCCAAGAGAACAATATCTTTTAGCTCATAAATTCCCGGGGTATAATCCTCTTAATATGGGAAAATCCGAGGAGATATTCGAAAAGCAGCTTGAGGACTGCAAGGTGGATTATTTCGATTTTTATCTTATGCATGATGTAGATGATGAAGTCGTAGATTTATATACACATCCTAATAATCCTGCGGTTAAATATTTTATAGATCAAAAGAAAAAAGGAAGGATCAAGCATCTTGGTTTTTCATCTTATGGAAGTAAGGAGACTATAGAAAAATTTTTAGATATGTATGGAGATGAAATTGAATTTTGTCAAATACCACTAAATTATATGGCTTGGGCATCCAATAATGTGAAGGATAAGGTAGAACTTTTAAAGAAAAAAGATATTCCGATCTGGGTTATGGATCCTTTATACAGAGGCAAGCTTGGACGGCTTTCATCTGAAAGAACAGATCTTTTGAAAAGCATTAGACCAAATGATTCTGTAAGTGGTTGGGCATTAAGATTTGCAATGTCTGTAACATCTGTCAAAACGGTTGTACTTGATATGAATTCTCTGGATCAGGTTAAGAGAAGCGTGAAAATATTCAGTGATGATGAGCTTTTAAACGGCAAAGAGGGCATGGTACTCATGAGCATTGCAAGAGATATGATAAACGAATATTCAATTTGAAAAATTGAGGATAATGCATGGTCGTATTATCCTCAATTTCTTTTCTGCAAAATAAAATGTAATATATATAATCCGGTATAGTTATTTAAAACTGGTTATTTACGCATGCATTTGATATAATCAAAGCTATGAATGAGAAAATATATGATTTTAAAATTAATCTTCCGCCAAATGTATCAGAAATAATTAATACATTAAATAAAGCAGGATTTGAGGCTTATGCAGTAGGCGGATGTATAAGAGATTCTATATTAAACAGAACTCCTAATGATTGGGATATAACTACATCGGCAAAGCCGGAAATAATAAAGGAATTATTCAGAAGGACTGTTGATACCGGTATCGAACATGGTACGGTTACGGTTATGCTCGGAAATGATTCATATGAGGTTACGACATATCGTACTGATGGAGAATATTTAGATTCAAGACATCCTTCATCAGTAGAATTTGTAACAAATCTAAAAGAGGATTTGAGACGCAGGGATTTTACAATAAATGCGATGGCATATAATGATGCAGACGGCTTGATGGATCCATTTAACGGATATGATGATCTAAAATTCAAAATTATAAGATGCGTAGGGAATCCACAGGACAGATTATCTGAGGATGCGTTGAGGATATTGCGTGCAGTTAGGTTTTCGGCCCAGCTGTCATTTGAAATAGAATCGGATACGCAAAAGGCAATAGCTTTGCTCGCTCCTACACTCAAAAACATAAGTGCAGAGAGAATATGTACAGAGCTGTTGAAGTTGATTACTTCAGATCATCCCGAATATATAAGAAATGCTTATGAGCTAGGAATTACTAAGGTCTTTCTTCCGGAATTTGACAGAATGATGGACACAGAACAAAACAGTAAATATCATATATATTCTGTCGGTGAACATACAATCAGGACTATGCAGAATATAGAGGCTGTTAAGCTTTTAAGACTTACAATGCTACTTCATGACATCGGAAAGCCTGCAGCAAAAACAACAGATGAATTCGGTCAGGATCATTTTGAGGGACATGCGCTGCTCGGACTAGATATAGCAAAAGATATTATGCAGAGATTAAAGCTGGATAATGAGACAATAAGAAATGTTCTTCTGTTGATTAGATATCATGATTGGAGATTTCCGGCTGAAATAAGAAATGTACGAAAGGCTGTATGCAAATTAGGTGAGGAGATGTTTCCGAATTTCCTTAAGGTTCAAACTGCGGACGCATTATCTAAAGGCGATTATAAAAAGAAAGAAACACTGTCTCATATAAAGAAAATGAGTGACCTGTATGAAATTATAATAAAGGAAAAACAGTGCACTACACTGAAAACTCTGGCTATTAAAGGAAGAGATATCATTGAAATGGGTTATAAGCCGGGTCCGCTTATAGGAATGATTTTAAATGATGCTCTTACAGAGGTGATTGATCATCCGGAAAATAATAATGTTGAGTATTTAACAGAATTTATAAAAAGAAAAGGGGAAAGCTATGAACGCAAAGGAACAATTTGAAAATTGGTTAAACAGTGATTATTTTGATGCTGAAACAAAAAAGGAGCTTCTTGCTATCAGAAATGATGATAAGGAAATAGAAGAAAGATTCTACAGAGAGCTTGAATTTGGTACAGCAGGCCTCAGAGGAATAATTGCAGCAGGAACCAACAGAATGAATATCTATACCGTAAGAAAGGCAACTCAGGGACTTGCAAATTATATTATTAAGGCAGGCGGGAAGGAAAAGGGAGTTGCTATTGCATATGATTCAAGACATATGTCTCCTGAGTTTGCGGATGAAGCAGCGCTTTGTCTCAATGCTAATGGCATAAAGGCGTATGTTTTCGATTCATTAAGACCTACACCGGAGCTTTCCTTTGCAGTAAGATATTTTAAATGTACGGCAGGAATAAATATTACTGCCAGCCATAATCCGAGTAATTATAACGGATATAAGGTTTATTGGGAGGATGGCGCTCAGATAACACCTCCGCATGATACAGGAATTATGGATGAGGTCAAAATTGTAAATGATTATGCCGAGGTTAAAACAATGGATAAAAAGGACGCTGTTGAGGCTGGACTTTATATTCAGATCGGCAAGGAAGTTGATGATGCATATATTAATGAGCTTAAAAAATGTGTTATTCATCCGGAGGCAATAAAAGAACAGGCTTCTAAGCTTAAAATCGTATATACACCTCTTCATGGAACAGGAAACCTGCTTGTAAGAAGAGTTCTTGATGAGCTGGGATTTGAAAATGTTTATGTAGTAAAGGAACAGGAGCTTCCGGACGGAGATTTTCCAACAGTCGCTTATCCGAATCCGGAAGCAAAGGAAGCATTTGATCTTGCGCTTAAGCTTGCTAAGGAAAAGGATGCCGATCTTGTACTTGCAACTGATCCTGATGCCGATCGACTTGGTGTATATGTAAAGGATAACAACAAAGAATATCATTGTCTTACAGGAAATATGTCGGGATGCCTTATAGGAGAATATGAAATAGCTCAAAGACAGGCAGTTAAAGGACTTCCGGAGGATGGAGCACTTATTACGACTATAGTTTCTACAAAGCTTTCAAAGGCTATCGCAAAGAATTACGGAATGAACTATATCGAGGTCCTTACAGGATTTAAATATATCGGACAGCAGATACTTAATTTTGAGGAAACAGGCAAGGGAACTTATCTTTTTGGCTTCGAAGAAAGCTATGGATGTCTTATAGGAACATATGCAAGAGATAAGGATGCGGTTGCGGCTTCAATGGCACTTTGCGAGGCAGCGGCATATTACAAAACAAAGAATCTTACATTGTGGGATGCAATGATAGATATGTATGAAAAATATGGATACTATAAGGATGGAGTAAAGGCAATAACCTTATCAGGTATAGAAGGACTTCAGAAAATTCAGGATATTATCAATGGACTTAGAAATGATCCGCCAAAGGAAATCGGAGGATACAAGGTAATTGCATTAAGAGATTATAAAACGGGAATAATCAAGGATACTGCTTCGGGAAATGAAAGCCCAACAGGCCTTCCTACATCAAACGTTCTGTATTTTGATCTTGAGGAGGATGCATGGGTATGTGTCAGACCTTCGGGAACAGAGCCTAAGCTTAAGCTTTATTTTGGAATAAAAGGCAAAAACGAAGAGGACGCACAAAATATTGCAAAAAAGATGAGTGGTTCGTTAGAAAAGCTAGCTTGAAGCGATAGGTTTATTGCTGAAAACTTTTGTATTTCTTGACAAAACAGCATATGACGTATATAAGTATATTGTTAATAGTTTTATAATAAAGGAGAAATATTTTAATGAGAAAAAAAGAATTAGCACAGGCTATTGCTGAAAAGACAGGTCTTACAAAAGCAAATTCAGAGCTTGCTGTTCAGGCTTTTATTGATGTTATAGGAGAGGAACTTAAAAACGGAGAATCAGTACAGCTTATAGGATTTGGTACCTTTGATGTACTTGATCGCCCTGCAAGAACAGGAAGAAATCCGCTTACAGGAGAGGATATTGAGATTAAGGCTTCAAAGAGCCCGCGTTTTAAAGCCGGAAAAGCATTAAAAGATAAGGTTAATGGCTAATTAATTAATGAGATTAGATAAGTTTTTAAAAGTATCAAGACTGATAAAAAGACGTACAGTTGCTAACGAAGCGTGTGACGCTGGAAGAGTATCAATAAACGGAAAGGCAGCAAAAGCATCATCGGCAGTTAAAGCAGGCGATATACTGGAAATTCAATTCGGAAACAGAATCGTTAAAGCAGAGATAACAGATGTTCGCGAAACAGTGAAAAAAGAAGAAGCTGCCCAAATGTACCGTTTTATATGATTTAAACGAGGATGCTTCTTCGGTATTCCGGAGGAATGAATATGGCAAATACAGCAGTCAGAAAAAAAAGAAAAAAAATATTCAGAGGCTCGATTTCAAGGGCAGTTCTGGTAATTACATTTGTCGTTGCCATTTTATTGATAGTTCTTATTATTAGCAGCTTTAACCTTAGAAAAAAGATTTCTGAAAATGAGGCTCGAATCAGTAACATAAATTCTCAGATAGAAGAAGAAACCAAACGCACAGAGGAAATATCCAAGCTTCAGGAATATATGCAAAGTGATGAATATCTGGAGCAGACAGCAACGGATAAGCTGGGATTCGTTAAGGACGGAGAGATCATTTTCAAAGAAAAACAATAAAAATGTAATTAAAAACTCCCGTTCATTACAGAATGGGAGTTTTTTATGGAAAATATCAAAAAAATTTATTCATATATAATAAGAAATGAAATGATCTCAAGAGGAGATATAGTTTGTGTAGGCTTGTCAGGCGGTGCCGATTCCGTATGCCTTTTGCAGCTGCTGTATGAATTAAGGGAAAAGCTTCAAATAGAAGTTACAGCCTTTCATGTTAACCATTGTCTTCGAGGTGAGGAGAGTGAGCATGATGAGGAGTTTGCGGTCTGTATTTGCAAAGAAAGAGATATTCCAATCAAGACATTTAGATTTGATATAGCAAAGCTTGCGGAACAAGAAAAAAAGGGACTTGAAGAGACCGGACGTATAATGAGAAGAAGGGCGGCCTCAGAATGTATTAAAAGCGGATTTGCAACAAAAATTGCATTAGCTCATCACATAAATGACAGAGCTGAAACTTTTTTATTTAATCTTGCAAGGGGCTCATCTCTTAAGGGACTCAAGGGAATATCTCCTGTGAACGGTTTTTTTATAAGACCACTCTTATGCATATCAAGACAGGATATAGAAAATGAGTTGTATAAGAGAAAAATCAAATGGTGTACAGACAGTACAAATCTTAAGGCTGATTATTCACGCAACAAGATGCGATTAAATGTATTGCCCTATCTTGAAAAGAATATTAATGCAGGAAGCATAAGGCATATATGCAATGCGGCTCAGGACATTGAAGAGGCTGACGCCATAATAGCTGAGCTTGCAAAATACAAGGCTGGCCTATTGACAAAGCAAACAGAAAATAAAATTTTGATAAGTGATGATATATTAAAAGAAAAAAAGCTTATTGCAGGATATATTATTATGAATGCTTTGAAGAGTCTGACAGGTACTGTGGTTGACTTGACACGGGAGCACATATCAGACATCTTAGAGCTTATAGGCATGCAAACCGGAAAAAGAATTAATCTGCCGTATAATATCATCGCTGAAAAGGCTTATGACGGGCTTATATTAAAAATACAGGAAGAAAACAATTCGGAGAAGCTTACAGATGAAGCAGAGCTGAAAATAAATGGAAGCACGATATTTAATAATATTAACATAGAATGTTCAGTTTTTGATATTTTTGATGTAAGTAACATACCTAAAAAAATATATACTAAATGGTTCGACTATGATAAAATCTCCTCATGTCTTGTTGTAAGATACAGAAGGGACGGAGATTATTTTATTTCTGATAAGCAAAATCACAGAAAAAAACTCAAGGACTATTTTATTGACAATAAGATCCCAAGAGAATTGAGAAATAAAATACCATGCATTGCGGATGGATCTAAGATTCTTTGGAGCATCGGATACAGAATCAGCGATGACATGAAAATTACAGAAAATACAAAAAGGATACTTCAGATTAAGGTTACAGGAGAAAATTTTAATGAGTGAGAAAATTAGAGTACTTATAAGTGAAGAAGAGCTTGATAAGAGAATAAAAGAAATCGGAGATCAGATAAGCAAGGATTATGCCGGCAGAAGTATTCATCTTGTGTGTATACTAAAGGGTGCGGTCTTTTTCATGTGTGAGCTGGCCAAAAGAATTACAGTTCCGGTAACTATGGATTTTATGTCATGCTCAAGCTATGGTGCAGGAACTCAATCACAGGGAACAGTAAAGATTGTCAAGGATTTGGATAAGCCAATAGACGGACAGGATGTAATTATTGTTGAAGACATAATTGATTCCGGAAATACTCTCAGCTTTCTTAAGGAGCTTTTCAAAACAAGGAATCCAAGAAGTGTAAAGCTTTGTACAATGCTTGACAAGCCTGACAGACGCGTTGTAAAGGATGTTAAGGTTGACTATTGCGGATATGAAATTCCGGATGAATTTGTTGTAGGATACGGACTGGATTTTGATCAGAAATATCGTAATCTTCCTTATATAGGAATAATCGAATTCGATAAGGATTGATTTGGAGGCTTTAAGGTGCGCAGACAGACAAGCAGTTGGGTAATATATGTTGTATTTATTATTTTGATGTTTGTGGTATTCAATGTATTTTCGGATTCCAAATCAAATGTTGCAGAGGTTTCGAATACTCAATATGAAAAATTACTCGAAGAGAATTCGATTGAAAGTGCAAAAATAGAACAAAATGAAAATGTTCCAACAGGAGATGTGATATTTACAACATCTGACGGAACACAGGGAAAGGTGTATGTTACCGATACAACAAAGGCTGTTGAAAAGCTTAGCGATGCAGATGTGACATATACCATAGGCGAAGTAAAAAGTAATACATTATATACAGTGATTCTGCCTGTAGCTTTGGGTATTATTGTTGTTATTCTTATTGTAAATATAATCGGCAGGAATTCCCAGGCAGGCGGTACTAATGCAAAAATGATGAACTTCGGCAAGAGCAAGGCTAAAATGACAGTTGCCGGAGATCAGAAGGTTAGATTTGAGAATGTAGCAGGCCTTGAAGAAGAAAAGGAGGAGCTTGTAGAAATTGTAGATTTCTTAAAGGAGCCTTCAAAATATACAAAGCTTGGAGCAAGAATTCCTAAAGGAGTGCTTCTTGTAGGCACACCGGGAACCGGAAAGACACTTCTTGCAAAAGCAGTTGCCGGAGAGGCAGGCGTTCCGTTTTTCTCTATTTCGGGATCGGATTTTGTTGAGATGTTTGTAGGTGTCGGAGCTTCCAGAGTCAGAGATCTTTTTGCAGAAGCAAAAAGACATCATCCGTGTATTGTTTTTATCGATGAGATAGATGCCGTGGCAAGACGCAGAGGAACCGGCATGGGCGGCAGCCACGATGAAAGAGAACAAACTCTCAACCAGCTGCTTGTAGAAATGGATGGTTTCGGAGTGAATGAAGGAATCATTGTTATGGCAGCTACCAACAGAGTTGATATACTTGATCCTGCTATAAGACGTCCGGGTCGCTTTGACAGAACGGTAACGGTAGGTGCTCCTGATGTAAAGGGAAGAGAAGAAATTTTAAAGGTTCATGCAAAAGATAAACCGCTGGGAGATGATGTTGATCTTAAGCAGATCGCTCAAAATACTGCCGGCTTTACCGGAGCAGATCTCGAGAATTTGCTTAACGAGTCTGCAATAAGGGCTGCATCAGCGAACAGAAGCTTTATTATTCAAGAGGATATTAAGGAGTCATTTCTTAAAATCGGTGTAGGTAAGGAAAAGAAAAGCAAAATAATTTCGGAAGAAGAAAAGAAAATTACAGCATATCATGAAGCCGGTCATGCAATATTATTCCATGTACTTCCGGATATGAATCCTGTCTATACAATTTCGATAATACCTACCGGAATGGGTGCTGCCGGATATACAATGCCTCAGATGGAAAAGGATAATATGTTTCAGACAAGGGGAAGACTGCTGCAAAGAATCATGGTTGGACTTGGCGGACGTATTGCAGAGGAGCTTGTATTCGATGATTATACAACAGGAGCTTCCCAGGATATAAAGCAGGTTACTGCAACAGCGCATGCTATGGTGACACGTTATGGCATGTCAGAGAAAATAGGTCTCATAGCATATGAGGATGATTCAGAAGATGTATTTATCGGACGTGACTGGGGTCATACAAAGAATTACAGTGAAAGTATTGCATCGGATATTGATTTTGAGGTGCATCGTATAGTGACAGAATGCTATGAAAAGGCAAAGGCTATAATCGTCAGATACAGAGCTGTGCTTGATGAATGTGCTGATCAATTAATTAAAAAAGAAAAACTCACACGTTCTGAATTTGAACAAATTTTTGACGATGTGGAAGGGACAGTACAAGATGAATAAAAAAAGGAACTTATTGATTGACCGTGCAATTGATGGTGTTTCAGGAATTTTTATGCCGATAATCAATGTACTAAGTGCTGCCGGAATACTTAAGGGAATACTTGCAATTATGGTAGCTGCCGGTGCATTATCGACTGCATCTCAGACTTATTTGGTTCTAAATGCTATGGCAGACAGCCTTTTTTACTTCCTGCCGATTTTGCTTGCTTTTACTTCAGCGCAGAAATTTGGAACCAATCCTTTTACAGCTGTTGTTATTGCAGGAGTGGTTTTATATCCTTCGCTTACTGCAATTATGGAAAAGGGCGAAACAGTATATTTTTTCGGACTGCCGCTTAGAGGAGTTATTTATCACTCAAGTGTCATACCTATGATACTTGCGGTTGCTCTTTTGGTTTTCGTTGAGAGATTCTTCAAGAAAATACTTCCTGAGCAGATAAAGGGAATTATGACACCTCTTTTTTGTATTTTGATTGTCGGAACAGTAACGCTTCTTGTGTTTGGTCCGCTTGGAGATATTATAGGTGATGGTCTTGCATCGGTTTACGACAATATCTATAATCTTTCACCTATTATCGCAGGATGTCTTCTCGGAGCCTTTACACAGCCAATGGTAATATTCGGCTTCCATTGGAGCTTTAATATAATTGCTATGAATAATATAGCAGTCAAGGGACATGATACAATACTGGCCTTTATGGGACCTGCACTTTTTGGACAGGCAGGAGCTGCTCTTGCTGTAATGCTGAAAAGTAAAAATAAAACGTTTCGTTCGATATGCGTATCAGGCTTTATTTCAGCATTGTTTGGCGTTTCGGAGCCTGCATTGTTTGGCGTAAACCTGCCAAGAAAAAAACCTATGATTGCCGGTTGTATCGGTGGAGCGATAGGTGGTATAATTGCCGGAATTTCAGGTGCACAGGCAATCAGCTTTGCATTCCCAAGTCTTGTTTCACTTCCGGTATTTTATGGTAAAGGCTTTATTCTCTATATTATAAGTGATTTTACAGCATTGATAATAGGGTTTATTCTTACATTATTATTTAAATTTGACGTAGATATAGAGAATTCGGTTACTGAAAATAAAATAGCTGCCGAAGGTTCTGCAGTGTAAATTTGTAATTTTTTTATAAGGATGTGTTCCAAGAATGATTTATCATTTTTGTAACATATCCTTAAATTTATTTCACATTTTATATTTTCTATGATATATTAAATTAGTTATAGTTTGTGTAAATTATGTTGAAGTCAAAATTTATAAAAGGGTACGTAGTGCCGCTTTTATACAAGCAAGCAGCGAGGCGGATTGCGAATACCCTTGACTTAGCTAAACGGCATGAGTTTTTTATTTTAGAAAAGAGGCAATAATGACACAATATGCTAGCTTATTTTCAATTGACGCAATAACGCAGATTATTTTGGTGTTTTCTGTAACATTTTATCTTGTAGAATGCTTCTTCGGATACAAATGTATAAAGGTTTTTGTTTTGATAATAGGATTTTTAATAGGCTTTGCCATAGCATTTTTTGCTTCATCGGCAATATATAACAAGGATGCATATATTCCGGCGGCGATAGGTATGGTTGCAGGCATATTACTTGCTCTTATAGCATTTAAATTGTATCTTGTAGGTGTTTTCATTTTTTGCGGATCTATAGCTGCACAGGCTGTTTCAAGACTACCATTGTCACAGGATGGCATACAGAGTGTTTTAAAGATTATTCTTTGTCTTGTCGCTTTTATTGTAATAGGAGTTTTAGCTGTTAAATTTGCTAAGTTTTGCATTATATGCGTAACGGCAATATTCGGTGCTATAAATGCAATAAACCTTTTAAGAACTCCTGTTGCTGTTTTGGATGAGAATATGATAATCAGATTTGCGGTAATTGCAGTAGTTGCTATAGCAGGAATAATGATTCAAAGAATTACAACGGGAAAGTCATGATAGGATAAATGAATGGATAACGTTGATTACAGAATTTTAAAAATACTTCAGAAAAATGCACGTGAATCGGCTTCAAATATAAGTAAGGAAATACATCTTTCAGTATCGGCTGTAACGGAAAGAATCAGAAAGATGGAGGACAGCGGCATAATAAAGGCATATACTATTGTAGTTGATGACAGAAGGGTCGGATTTGCAATGACTGTCCTTATGGAGGTTCGCTTAGAAAATCCGAGATTTTACGATGAATTTGTTGCTACAGTAGAAGATATGGATGAGATTGTCGCTTGCTACTATAAAACAGGTGAATTTGATCTGTTGCTTAAAATAAGCTGTGATTCGGGAGACGAGCTTGCAGATATACATAAACGTATAATGAATATAGATGGTGTGTTTGACACCAAAACCGATATAGTAGTAAAAAATGTTAAGAATACATATTCGGCGATAAAAAAAGCAGATAAATGATATTCGGAGGCTTTTAATTTATAATGCAGAATTTTTACAGATGTTATGCAACAGTTTCGTTGGAAACTATAAAAAATAATATTTTAAACATTCGAAGACTGTTGCCAAATAATACAGAGCTGATGGCAGTGCTTAAGGCAGATGCATACGGACATGGCGCAGCAGTCGTAGGAAAGTATATTGAACCTTATATTGATTCGGCAGGTGTTGCGACTGTTGAAGAAGGCATTGAGCTTAGACAAGCAGGCGTGAATGTTCCGATATTGGTTTTGGGTTATACTTCACCAAAGCAGTTCGAGATCATGATAAAAAATAATATAATGCCTACTATATATAATGAGCAGATAGCGATTCTTTATTCAAAAGCAGCTAAGAGACTTAATCTAAATGCCGGCTATGACATAGCTGTTGATACCGGAATGACACGTATTGGATTTCGTGTTTCGGATGAATCGGCAGATACAATAGAGAGAATCACTAAATTAGACAACATCATATTTAAGGGATTATTTACGCATCTTTCTTGTGCTGATACCTTTGATGAGGATTATACAGCTAAGCAATTTGAGGAATATGACAGTATGTGTCAAAAGCTTAAGGATAGAAAAATTAAGCTTCCGATGCGACATGTTTGCAATAGTGCAGGAATTATGAAATATCCTCAGAAGTATTATGAGGGTGTTCGCTCGGGAATCATAACATATGGAATGTATCCATCAAACGAAGTCGATAAAAAGCTTCTTGATATCAAGCCCGCACTCGAATGGAAGGCTCATATCATTAATATAAGTAATGTAGAACCTAAAAGAGGCGTTAGCTATGGAGCAACTTACATCACTGAAAAAAGCATTACTAAAATTGCAACCATAGGAGTCGGATATGCAGATGGATATCCAAGATCCTTGTCATCAAAGGGATGTGTATTGATCCATGGGAAAAGAGCTCCGATAATAGGAAGAGTCTGCATGGATCAGATGATGGTTGACGTAACAGATATTCCGGATGTCAAGTTGGAGGATATTGCAACGCTTATAGGAAGGGATGGAGATGAATTTATCTCTATAGAAGAATTATCCAACAAGGCCGGAAGCTTCAATTATGAAATGTCATGCGGAATAGGAAAAAGAGTTAAAAGGATTTATTTGTAATGATTTCGGATTTTTTTATAAAACAGCCAAAGGATCTTGTAAGAAAGTCGGTATTATATAACACTTCTGCAAATCTTTTAAATGCAGCTGTATCGGTTTTTTTATTGCTTTTTGTTACCAGAATATGTGGTACATCACAGGCAGGTGTTTTTTCTATCGGTTTTTCAACAGCACAAATGCTTCTTCCGATCGGACAATATGGAATGAGAAATTATCAGGCTTCGGATGTTCATGGGAAATTCAGTCAGGAGGATTATATAGCATCGAGAGTCATTACAAGCGCTATCATGATGGCATGTGCGGTAGCCTTTGTATTGATAAAAGGTTATTATCCGGAAAAGGCACTTATACTTGTAACATTATGCCTACTTAAGGTCACGGATGCGTTTGATGATGTATTCGGAGGATACTATCAGCTAAATAACAGACTTGATATATCAGGAAAAATGCAGCTTATTAGAATTGCTGCTTATTGTATTTCTTTCTTTATAGCTCTTATAACTACAAAAAACGTTCTTTTATCATGCGCGGTAGCAGTTATAGTTTCTGCTGTAATACTTATATTTATTATAATGACTGTGAAAAAGCTTTTTTCAACAGTAGCTCCAAGATTCCATGCTGATAAACTGAAAAAGCTTTTAATAGACTGTATTCCGCTTTGTGCAGGAGCTTTTCTTATTTTATACATGGGAAATGTACCTAAATATGCAATAGACGCATATATGCAGTCAGAATATCAGGCAATATACAATTACCTTTTTATGCCCTGTTATGTAATTACTCTTTTTGTCAGCTTTGTTCTTCAGCCGTTGCTTCTTAAAATGGCAAAAATATGGGCAAGAAGGGATTTTGCCGCATTCAAAAAATTATGTGTAATCATAATCGGTGCTACCGTATTATTAAGCTTGATTGTAGTTGTATGCGGACATTTCCTTGGCTGTCCTGTTTTAGGCTGGCTTTATGGTGTTGATCTTTCTGAATATCAATTTCCGTTAACAATCCTTTTGTTTGGCGGAGCAGGATATGCACTGGCAACAATAGTACAGACAATACTTACCGTTATGAGACATCAATATATAATATTAATTGGCTTTGTCATTTCCAGTATTCTTATATCAGTATTTGCACCTATGTGGGTATCGGCAAATGGAATAACAGGAGCAGCCTGGTCATATGTAATTGCTGCAGGAGCACTTTTTGTAGCATTATTTGTATGCTTTTTAATTTCTTATCATAAGGATATAGCAAAGGAATCAATATAGAAAACAGGAGAAATGAACGAATATGGTAAATCCGAGCAGATCTGAGGTGCAGTTGCTGCCTGAAGCAAAAAATCATAAGAGTAAAATGAAAAAAGCATTTGGAATTATAGGCCTTGCCGTAACTATTATCCTTGTTTTTTTAGCAGCATATATAACTCTTACATATAAATGGAGTCAGGAAACATGGAGCGATCTGACTATAAATGAAATTGTTTATCATTTGATGATGCCTATGGAGGGCACAGGCTCAAGCATGCTTATGGGGCATATTGTAAAATGCTTAGTTCCTTCTATTATAATTGCTGCTGCAGTAGCGGTTGTGATTATTTTATTAAGAAAGAGAATTATTTATACAGCTTATATAAAAGGAGCTGCAGCTGCATTATGTGTACTTATAATAGCTAATACGATTGCAAGCTTTTGGAAAAACATGGATGTATCCGGATATATGTCGAATCAGTCAACATATTCATCCTTTATAGATGAAAATTATGTAGATCCAAGTCAGGTTTCACTTACATTTCCGGAACAAAAGCGAAATTTAATTTATATTTTTCTGGAATCAATGGAGAATACATTTGCCGATCAATCTGTAGGCGGTGGATTTGAAACAAACGTTATTCCGGAGCTTACACAGCTTTCTCTTGATAATGAAAATTTTTCAGGCGGAAATACGGAGCTTGACGGAGGTGTGCCAATGACCGGAGCTACATGGACAATGGGTGCTATGTTTGCTCAAACATCCGGATTACCGTTGAATATATCTATAGATCAGAATGCTATGAGCTCACAGTCGGAATTCTTCCCCGGAGCTACAACTCTCGGTGATATTTTATCTAATGAAGGCTATAATCAGTCACTTTTACTTGGTTCAGATGCATCATTCGGAGGAAGAAGACTTTATTTTACAACTCATGGAAATTATAATATAAAAGATTACAATTATTATACCTCAAACGGAACTTTACCATCCGATTATTATGTATGGTGGGGATACGAGGACAAATACCTTTTTGAAAATGCCAAAAATGAATTGGCAGAGCTTTCTTCACAGGAACAGCCATTTAACCTTACGATGCTGACTGTAGATACTCATTTTGAAGATGGATATATATGTTCGGAATGCAGAGATGACTATGCAGATCAATATTCAAATGTATATGCATGCTCCAGCAGGCAGGTATCGGAATTTGTTGAATGGATAAAGCAGCAGCCGTTTTATGAAAATACAACTATAGTTATTTCGGGTGATCATCTTACCATGGATTCTGATTACTGTAATAATGTAAGCAGTGATTATCAGCGAAAGGTTTATACTACTATAATAAACGGAGCGGCTCAAAGAGAGGAAGAAACCTACAGAGAGTATACTACATTTGATAACTTCCCTACGACGCTTGCAGCTTTAGGAGTGTCTATTCCTGGAAACAGACTTGCGCTTGGAACAAATCTTTATTCCAGTGAGCCGACTTTATTGGAAACCTATGGCAAGTCTGCGTTTAATGAAGGGCTTTCAGGAAAATCAGAGCTGATGGAGAATCTTACAGCAGGCATTACTCAAAAGCTGATCACATTGACTCCGCTTGAATATAATGCAGATGCTAAGCTGATGCAGATTGTAGCCAGTGATTTTAACGGAACTCAGGAGTTAGAAGAGCTTAAAGCTGTTGTAACGCTTGATGGCGACAGCTCTGTAAGCAAAACCTTTTATGCAGAAGACAGAGGCGACGGTTCATGGATATTTAATATACCGTTTTCTGATCTTGATAATAGAAACGGAACATATAATGTTGTCGTCAGTACGAAATTTGATGATTTATCATATACAAATATAGGTTATTCGACATTCACGATTAATGATTCTTCTGCTGCAGGTGATGAGGAAACGGCCACCGGGCTGAATATAACGGAATATGATTATTCAACAGGTTATTTTACTGCAGAGTACAATGACAGTGACAGCAGCATAGTGTCGGTTAATATAGCAGTATGGAAGAATGATGATCAGTCTGACATTCACTGGTATACGGCAGAACGTGGAGCGGACGGTATTTATCGCGCAAATATATATGCTTTTGATTATGGATTTGATGACAGAAATTTTTCTGTTCATGCTTATGTAACCACTACAGATGGAACATCTACAATCAGAGATACAAAGACATACAGAGAACAGTAATTTACTAAAAAGGAGTTAAATTATGAGGAAAAAAATACCAGTAACGGCGGTTTCGGCAGCACTTATTTTGTCAACGTCAGTTTCAGCATATGCTGCAGATCAGGATATCAGTAATGCTAATACTAACAGTACATCAATTGTTTCGGAAATTGAATCAAATACTGATGATAGCATAGATGAAGCAATTACATCCGGTGATACAGCTGCAAGCAGAAAAGAAAATAATAAAGAGGACAATACCGAGATAGCAGATGAAAGTATTTCAACTGAGGATGCCGACAGTGATGAACAATCCGAAGTGCCTTATCAGGTTGTAATTGACGGGAAAAAATATATTGTTGTCAAAAAGGGTGATAAAGAGGTACACCTGACAGGCTGGTATGATATGGCTCCTTACGGAAAGCTGTATTTAGATCCGAATAATGATGGAGCTGCAGCTACTGGAGTATACAGCGTAGAAGAGGATGGCCAGGTAAATACATATATATTTGATTCAAACGGTATTGTCAGGACGACATCGGGCACTCCGGAGATAGACGGAAAGAAATATTGGATTAAAGCAGACGGAACATTGGGTAGCGGATGGCTTTATCTTGGAAATTGGAAGATGTATTTTGATTCAAAGACTTATACGGCTTATACAGTTGACAATGGAGTCGCAGAAATAGACGGACATAAATATCTTTTCAATTCAGATGGTGTAATGCAGACATATGCAGGTACTACGGTAATAAATGGCGCAAAGTATTGGTTTGCTGATGAGGGATATCTGAAAAGCGGATGGCTGCAGCTGGGAAGCTGGAAAATGTATTTTGATCCGGAAACCTATCAGGCAGCTACAGGATTAAAAGAAATTGACGGAAAAAATTATCTATTTGATGCAAACGGAGTACTTAAGGGCTCCGGTACATCAGAATATGATGGAAAAAAATATTACATTAAAGCAGACGGAACAGTAGGAAGCGGATGGCTGCAGCTGGGAAGCTGGAAAATGTATTTTGATCCGGAAACCTACCAGGCAGCTACGGGAATAAAAGAAATTGACGGAAAGTATTATCTTTTTGATTCAAATGGCGTAATGCAGACATCAGGAACACCTGTATATGATGGGAAGAAATATTTCGTTCAGAGTGATAATACATTAGGTAAGGGATGGCTGCAGCTTGGACAATGGAAATTCCATTTTAATGAAGATACATTTGCCGCTGATACAGGCATATGTGATATTAACGGAAAAACATATATGTTTAACGAATTGGGCGTAATGTATTTCGCACCAAATGCAACACCGCTGATAAATGGCGCAAAGTATTGGTTTGGAGGAGACAGCTCACTTAGATCGGGATGGCTGAAGATGTCAGGCTGGTCTATGTATTTCGATCCGGAAAGCTATCAGGCAGCTGCCGGAGTTAAGACTATCGATGGCCAAAAGCTTATATTTGATAAAAACGGCCTGCTCGTTTCCGGCTCAGGGATTTTTATATCTAACGGAAATAAATATTATATAGATAAAGACGGAAATGCTGTAACAGGATGGATAGAACTTGGAGCGTGGAAATTGTATTTCGATCCTACTACAGGAATTGCTGCAACAGGTGTTCAGAGCGTAGAGGGAAAGAAGCTTATATTTGACAGTAATGGTGTAAATATTACAGGTGACGGACTCTTTGTTTCAAACGGAAAGAAATATTATATTAATAATGGAAATGCGGTAACGGGATGGGTTACTATCGGAAATTGGACTATGTATTTCAACCCGTCAACCGGAGAGGCTGCAACAGGACTGCAGACTATTGATGGGAAGACATATTATTTCAATAAGGATGGTATTAGAACATCAGGACGTGAATATATAAATGGAGTAACCTATTATTTCAATTCGGACGGAACATTGATTAAAAATCAATGGGTTATTTTCAACGGTGAAAAAATATATGTAAACGGCAACGGAATAGGACTTACTGACAGATCAGATGAATATCCGGGACCTTATTATATTACTGTAGACAGAACAAATTGCGTAATAACTGTATATGCAAAGGACAGCTCGGGAAATTATTCTATTCCTGTAAGAGCTATGACATGCTCTGTAGGTCTTCCGGGAACACCTACATATGCAGGCACATATTCTGTTGGCACAAAATATGTTTTAAAGGAGCTTATGGGACCAAGCTATGGCAAGTATGCAACGACCGTTGTAGGACAGTCAGGTGTATATTTCCATTCAGTGGCTACATCGAGTGCTTCTAATCCGACATATTCAGTACCGGCAGGCGAATACAATAAGCTGGGCTCTCCTGCATCACATGGATGTATAAGATTATGTGTACGTGATGCAAAATGGATATACGATAATTGTGCATATGGCACGACAATTTATATCGGTGACAATTTATCTATGCCTCTTGGCAAGCCGGCAACTGTTTTAATTTCTTCAAGTGTAGATCCGACAGATCCTCAGGCATAAGATGAGTCTTTTTGGTATTGATAAGATGTAAGGTATATAGCAATGCTGTATCAGATAAATCAAGCTGTTTTTTGACATCAGCATCATAATATAAGAGGTATAGAATGAAGAAAAGAAGGATTTTTCTGAAATGGATTTCATGTATTACAGCTCTTTTGCTGGCAGTTTCTTCTTTAAGTGTAGGAGTGCTGGCAGAGGAAACGGACATAACGGATTTGTCATATTATACTGAAGATACTGAGAGTGATACAGATATTTCTTATGCGGATTCGGATGTAATTTCTGATACCGAAGCTGCAATAGATGGTGAAGAGAATATTTATGCGCCTGAAATAGGATATATATTCGAAAATAGAACAGAAGAAGCCAGCTTTGTCTTTATATCCGTAGGAGAAGAGAACGATTCTTTATCGGATGTTATTCTAAACTATACATTAAACGGAGAAGCAAAGAGCATTTCAGGTGAGGCAAGGTCAAATGTTGCGGCTTTTGCTGTTGAAGACGGATACTCTTTGGTTTCGATAGAAGGAACTATAAATGGAGAGACCTTCTGCTCTGATTTGCAGAAGGTTTCAGAACAGGAAGAAATACAGGCTGATCTTAGCAATTATCAGCTGGAAACAGATGAGGCTTATTCGGATGAAAACACGAGGTCTGCAGCTGATGATGAATATGATTCATATATAGCTCAGGCTAATCTTTATGATTCATCTGAAATTGTCGAAGCACTTGAAAACAGTGCAGATGATATGAATGACAGCATATCAGCTCAAAGCGTAAACGGAAGATATGTTGTAGTTATAGATCCGGGTCATGGCCCGAATTCTAATGGAGTATATTGCGGGGCAACCAGAACATGGGATGGTGTTACTTATTACGAAGACGTTATAAATATGAAGATTGCAAAGGCTTTAAAGACTGAGCTTGAATCATATGGAAATGTTGATGTATATCTTACGCGAGATGAAAACAGCAATCCTTCGTTGCAGGAAAGAGTTTTATATGCAAAAAACCTAAATGCAGATATGCTTGTAAGCTGCCATATAAACGCAAGTACATCGTCAAGTGCAAACGGACTTATGGCTATGGTTGCAAAGATAGGTACATATAATACATATAATGCTCAGGCAGGTCAAAATATTGCCAATACAATTTTGAACGAGCTTTTAAAGCTTGGTTTCAACAACAATTATGGCTTATATTTCAGAATGGATGAGGATGAAAATCCATTAACTTATCCTGACGGCAGTGTTGCGGATTACTATGGTATATGTAGATATGGTCAGTTATATAATGTTCCGTCAATAATTATAGAGCATGGCTTTATAAGCAATTATGAAGAATGTCTTCATTACTTTAATACCGATACGATGATGAGTGAGCTGGGTAAGTCAGATGCTACAGCTATTGCCAAATATTTAAATCTGTCCAAGTCATCTGATATATTAAACGGATGGATTAAGGATTCGGCAGGAGCTGTCAGATATTATATAAATGGAGTTGCACAGACCGGCACATTTGTTGTAAACGGAAAAAAATACTGGCTGGATTCTGATGGAGTTCTTACAACAGGCTGGCTTGAGCTTGAAGGTATGAAGCTTTATTTTGATCCTGATAATGGCGGTGTAGCAGCAACCGGAGTAGAAACGATAAATGGTACAACATATGTCTTTGACGAAAACGGAGTCATGCTCACGATTACCGGTTTGCTTGATAATAATGGAGATTTTTATAATTTCGTCAATGGCATAGCCGTAACAGGCTGGTATGATGTTCCGGACAGAGGAATCATGTACTTTGATTCTCAAAACGGATGTAAGGCAGCTATCGGAACAGTTGTAGTAGATGGCAAAAAATATTGGTTTAATGAAAATGGAGTACTTACCGGCGGTTGGCTTGAGCTTGGAGGCATGAAGCTTTATTTTGATCCGTATAACGGAGGAGCGGCTGTTATTGGTGTCGGGCAGGTTGAAGGAAGGCTTTGTCTGTTTGACAACAACGGAGTACAGATAACAGGAACATGTACACCGGTGATTAATGGAGATAAATATTATCTTATTAATGATGTTGTACAAAGCGGATGGGCAAAAATAGGAAGCTGGACTGTTTATCTTGATCCGAACAATGGATATAAATTTGCAATAGGCTCAGTTGAAATAGAAGGAACGGTATACAATTTTGACAGCAACGGTATCTTGACAGGCGTCAGAAGCGGAATGTTTGTCGAAAACGGAAAAAAATATTTGGCTGACGATCGCGGAAGATTTTGTTCAGGCTGGATTGACCTTACATCGTATTGGAGATTATATTTTGATCCGAATGATGGATATGCAGCGGCAACAGGCATTAGAGAAATAGGCGGAAAGTATTATTGTTTTAATTCTGATGGCATATTGCTAAAAAATGCTATGCCTGTAGTAAATGGCAAGAAGTATTTGGCTGACAAGGATGGAGTGTTTTATTCGGGCTGGCTTGATCTTATATCCTCTTGGAGATTGTATTTTGATCCACAAAATGAATGTGCCGCAGCAACGGGGTTTTATAAAATAAATAATGATTTATACCATTTTAATTTAGATGGCATATTGACCTGTGGCGGAACGCCTGTTATTGATGGAAAGAAATACATAATAGATTCAAACGGAAAAATTGCAACAGGCTGGAAAAGGCTGACATCAAGCTGGACATTTTATTGTAATCCTGATGATAACGGTGCGGTTTGTACAGGCTGGAATCTTATAAATGGCAAAAAGTTTTACTTTGACAGCAACGGATTGGCATATCTTGGATTTGTTACAATAGATGGAAACAGATATTATTTTGATATTGAAAACGGCCAATATTCCGGAGTGACAGCAGTTATTAATGGAGAAAAATATGCTTTTGACGGTGACGGAAAGCAATGCTTCGGTTGGTATACGCTTGGAAATTGGAAAATGTATTTTGATCCGGATAATAATGGTGCGGCAGTTACTGACTCTATAGTAATAGATAACATTATATATGAATTTAATTCAGACGGAGTGCTTACGAGCTCTAATGTGGATTCAGTAAAGAAAGTTGATCCTAATAGCGGAAGGTCATACACTCTTGAAGGTACCTTTTTGACTGATCCGCAGATTGGAACAGATATAACAGAGGATGAGTTTTTTGCAGCTGTAGTTTATGCAGAGGCAGGAAATCAGGGTATCCCCGGACAGACTGCCGTTGCTCTTGTTATTTTAAACAGGCTTCACAGTGAGAGCTATGCTAATACCTTGAGCTATGTTATTTATCAAAAAACGCATTTTGAGGTAGCGAGAAACGGTTCGCTTACAAAATATCTTACAGCATATAAAAACAAGGATGAAAGCATACTTAAATATATAGAAAATGCAAAGACAATGGAGGCTGTACAGGCTGCAAAAAATATAATGAACAATTATCTCAATTTCGGAACGCCAAGAAAGATAGACGGCATTTCGTCAGAATACAATATTGAAGATTTTGGATGTATGTATTTTGTCACTCCGGCAGCATTTGAAAGACAAAAGCTTGATCCTGTTAAATGTGAAACATTCCAATATAAAAATATAATTTTTTTCAATAAGTGGATAAAGCTTTCCTAAAATTAAATTTGAAGAAGCGTTAAAGTGATTTAGCCTGACAGAGTGTAAATTGCTTTTAGAAAGAGGAAATTATGAGTGATTTTGAAACAAACCTTATAGCGGATGCTGATGACAGTGTTATTGCTGCTTTAAAATTTGCCGAAAAAAGCTGGAAGGACGCAAGCCAGGCGAACTTCAGCTATGAAAAAAGATTAAGAGAAGCAACAGAAAAATATGAAGCACAGATAAAGCAGTTGTCTGCCGAGAATAAGCAGCTCAGAAGCAATATCGAAATATGGCGAACTGCTTATGAAACAGTCGTAAACTCTAAAACATGGAAAATGGCACGTAAGCTTAAGAAGATTGTAGGAAAAAAACAATAAATGAAAAAAAGACTTTATGAATTGGATTATATCAAGCTTATAGCAATGCTTGCAGTCTTTACTGTTCATTATACTGTAGAATTACAGTACAACGGAGTAAATACTTTAACTTCATTTTTTCCGACAGTAATTTTTAATGTATATTTAGGATCATTTGGTGTATCTTTATTTTTTATATGCAGCGGAGCTGCACTTATGTATGTCTATGAAAAAAAATTAGAGGTGAAAACTTATTTTAAGAAAAGATTTCTTGGCATATATCCTATGTTCTGGATTGCATTTGTGATATCCTTTTGCTATCACTTTGTTATAAACAGAGGAATTGATTCATCAATACCAAAATGGAAAATAATATACAGTATATTGGGAATAGACGGAAATGCACTTTGGTGGGGACCGAACTTCTATCAGCTGGGTGAATGGTTTCTCGGAGTATTGATATGCTTGTATATTGTATTTCCGATACTTAGAAAAGCAGTTAACAAAAAGCCGTTTATAACAGCTCTTGCGGTGGTTTTGATATACATATTAACAATTAGATTTTTCAAGTCTACTTTACCTACTGACTGTTTTTTTCTTATGAGATTGCCTGAGCTTTTAGTGGGAATGCTCTTTATAAAATATCGCAGCAGATTTGGAATCGGAACAGCAGCAATAGGAGCTGTAATTGTTCTTGTTGTATCTGTTTTGCCGCAGGAATATATCAACAGCCTTATAAGCGTTCCGGCTGTAGGAATCGGAACATTTTTATTTTTATCATATGTATTTTCAAAAATACCTACATCAGCATTAGGAGAAAATCTATGTAAATGGGCAAGCAAATATTGTTATCCCTTCTTTTTAACTCATCATGTAGTAATCTGTGCGCTTGAAGGCTTATTTACGGGATTGACTTTATCAAAAGGAGCCGCTTTTATTTTATATATTTCATGCTTTTTGGTATCTCTTCTTACAACAAAGGCTTTATATTTAATACATAAAAATGTAATTGGTCTTTTTAGCAAGGCTTAATTTGATTTTTAATATATATAATGATATAATATCTCAGTTAATAATTTTGGAGGAATTTAAAATGAAAACCTATCTTGTAACTGGTGGTGCCGGATTTATCGGTTCAAACTATATACATTACATGTTTAAGAAATACGGAGATGATATCCGTATTATAAACGTAGATAAGCTTACATATGCCGGAAATCTTGAAAATCTCAAATCTGTAGAGAATAGATCAAATTATACATTTGTACGTGCTGATATATGTGATGCAGAGACTATAAATAAGCTTTTTGCAGAGAATGATATACAGAGAGTAGTTCATTTTGCAGCAGAAAGCCATGTAGACAGAAGCATTAAGGATCCGGGTGTTTTTGTTAAAACAAATGTTATGGGTACATTGGTTATGCTTGATGCAGCTAAGAATGCATGGGAGCTTGAGGATGGTTCATTTAAAGAGGATCATAAATTCCTTCATGTATCTACCGATGAGGTTTATGGTTCGCTCGATGATGAGGGTGGATATTTTTATGAGACTACCCCATATGATCCGCATAGCCCATATTCAGCAAGTAAGGCCTCTTCAGATTTGTTAGTAAAGGCATATATGGATACATATCATTTTCCTGCTAACATAACAAACTGCAGCAATAACTACGGACCTTATCAGTTCCCGGAAAAGCTTATTCCACTTATGATTAATAACTGTTTGAACGGAAAGAGCCTTCCGATATACGGAGACGGACTCAATGTAAGAGATTGGCTTTATGTTGAGGACCATGCAAAGGGAATAGATATGGTTCAGGAAAAAGGACGTCTTTTTGAAACCTATAATATCGGCGGACATAACGAGAAAAAGAACATTGAAATCGTTAAGCTTATTATTGAAACATTAAATGAATATCTTCCGGACAGCGATCCAAGAAAGGCAAAGATTAATGAAAAGCTTATTACATATGTAGGCGACAGAAAAGGCCATGACAGAAGATATGCTATAGCTCCGGATAAGATTAAAGCTGAAATAGGCTGGTATCCAGAGACTATGTTTGCCGACGGAATTAAGAAAACTGTAAAATGGTATCTTGAAAACCTTGATTGGATGGAAAATATTGTAAACGGTGATTACACCAAATATTATGATGATATGTACAGTGACAGATAACAAATGATTATATAGCAAAACAGCAGTGCCAGCCACACTGCTTTTTTGCGTGATATGGAGGTACTTTTTTATGAAGGGAATAATACTTGCCGGAGGCTCAGGTACAAGATTGTATCCGTTAACAAAAGCAGTTTCAAAACAGATAATGCCTGTTTATGATAAACCAATGATTTATTATCCACTTTCAACACTTATGCTTGCCGGAATCAGAGATATATTAATTATTTCAACGCCGAGAGATTTACCTGTTTTCAAGGAGCTTTTTGGTACAGGAGATCAATTAGGTCTTCGTATTGAATATGCTGTCCAGGAAGCACCGAGAGGACTTGCAGATGCATTTATTATAGGTGACAAATTTATCGGAAATGATAATGTAGCACTTGTGCTCGGTGACAATATTTTTTACGGACAGAGCTTTACTAAGGTATTAAGAGCTGCAGCCGAGAGAGAAAAGGGAGCAACAATATTCGGATATTATGTAAAAGATCCGAAGGAATATGGTGTTGTTGAGTTTGATGAGACAGGAAAGGCTATTTCTATAGAAGAGAAGCCTGCTAAGCCGAAATCAAACTATGCTGTACCCGGACTTTATTTTTATGATAATGATGTCGTTGATATTGCAAAAAATGTTAAGCCCTCTGCAAGAGGAGAAATCGAGATAACTTCTATTAATAATGAATATTTAAGCAGAGGAGATCTTCATGTAGAAGTTATGGGCAGAGGATTTGCATGGCTCGATACAGGAAATCATGATGCTCTTCTTGATGCTGCTGATTTTGTTGCTGCATTTCAGAAGCGCCAGGGATTGTACATTTCATGTATTGAAGAGATCGCATACAAAAAGGGATTTATTACTAAGGAGCAGTTAGTTGCCCTTGCTCAGCCGTTACTTAAAACGGCATACGGACAATATCTTATGGACGTTTCGGAAGGATTATAAAGAGGTACAGATAAAATGGGGAAGATTAAAGTTGAAACATGTAATATAGAAGGCTTAAAGGTTATAACACCTACTGTCTTCGGAGATGAACGTGGATATTTTATGGAAACATATAATTATAATGATTTTAAGGATGCAGGAATTGATGTACAGTTTGTGCAGGACAATCAGTCTGCATCAAAGAAGGGTGTATTAAGAGGCCTTCATTTTCAGATAAATTATCCACAGGACAAGCTTGTGAGAGTTGTTGTCGGAGAGGTATTTGATGTAGCTGTAGATTTGAGACAGGGATCGAAAACCTTCGGACAGTGGTACGGAGTTAAGCTTTCAGCTGAAAACAAAAAGCAATTTTTTATTCCTAAGAATTTTGCTCATGGCTTTATCGTATTGTCAGATTATGCAGAGTTTGCTTATAAATGTACAGATTTCTATCATCCAAACGATGAAGGCGGACTCTTATGGAAGGATCCTGAAATTGGAGTTGAATGGCCTATGCCTGACGGAATGTCTGAGGCAGATCTTACAATATCAGATAAAGATACAAAATGGTCCGGAATTTCTGAGTATATAAAGCGATAATCATTTTGAACATGTAGGTTCCGGCTGTAATTCTCAGCCGGAATTTATTTTATAAAAGGGCACGTAGTGCCGCTTTTATATGAGTAAAGATCAAAGCGGATTGCGAATGTCCTTGACTTGCAGGATTCAGTATAAGAATAATGAGGTATATATGTATAAAGGTAATGAACTTGTCAGTGTTGTTATGACAACCTACAACAGAGAACATACTCTTTTAAATTCAATAAACAGTGTATTAAATCAAACATATAATAATATTCAGTTTATTATTGTCAACGATGGCTCAACGGACAATACAAATAATATTTTATCCCAAATTACAGATCCAAGGGTCGAAATTATCAGTTTACCTGAAAACAGACATATATCTTATGCTACAGATAAGGGATTTGAGCGCATAAAGGGTGATTTTGTTGCTTTAATTGATTCGGATGATCAGTGGAAGCACAATAAGCTTGAAATTCAGCTTGAATATATGAAAAACCATCCGGAGCATCAGGGATGCTTTACATGGATGGATGCAATTGATGAAAATGGAAACGATCAAAATGAAAAGTATTTCATATATAAATGCATGTTTTCATCACATACCGATACGCAGGAGAAATGGCTTAGATTTTTCTTTTTTAATGGCAACAAGCTTTCCAATCCAAGCTCATTGATAACGACTAAAGCTGCTAAAGCTATAGGAAAACATAATACATTTATGTCTCAGGCTCCCGATCTTGAGTGGTGGGTCAGATTTACCAAAAAGTTTTCCTTTGGAGTTATAGAAGAGCCTCTTACAAAAATGTGTATATCTGATGATAATGAATCGGGATATTTATCAACAGATAACAGTCGGAAAATCAGATTTTATAATGAATTAATGCAGATAAGGTATCATTTCTTCGATGATATTGACAGAGATTTATTCATTCGTACGTTTAGGGAGGATTTTGTCTGCCCTGATTCTTATACGGACGATGAGCTAAAATGTGAGCAGGCTTTTCTCATACTAAAGCCATTTGAAAATTGTCATTCCAATTCGGCACTTGCACTCTTGAAATTCGAGGAGCTTATGAATAACCCGGTTACGGAAGAACTTCTTTGGACAAAATACAAATTTGGCACACGTAAGGTGGCTGAATACACAGGTACGAATATGTATTTTGATTGCTTTGCCGAAGAAGCCTATAAGCAGGCTCCGAGGTTAAAGGAGGAGAATGAGGCTCTTAAGCTTTTAAGACGCAAAACAGAAGAAAAGTGTAAACAAAAGCTGTACAGCATGGAGGTTGTAAGCTCGATTGTAAAATCAAATAATAAGCTGCTTGATGATTACAGTAAAAGTCTTAATAAAAAGCTCAAGGAAGCTAATGAAGAAATAAAAAGACTTAATAATATAAACAGTAATCTGAATACGGAATATAAAAAGGTTATCGATAGTTTAAATAC
>CAVBHN010000010.1:29535-57204 GCA_963595425.1 Faecalibacterium sp. CAG:74
ATACCGTTGTTAACTCTTCGTCATGGAGAATAACAGCTCCTTTAAGAAACCTAAAGGATAAAAAGAAAAAATAAAAGCATTATTTAAAAACGGACAGAGGAAAAGTGAAAATCTGCTTTTATTATTACGTTGTAAAAGCTTTTAGAAAGAGGAAAAAATGAGTCAGATAAAACCGGAAATACGAAACGAAAGATTTAGCATAGCTGATCCTTCGATTTATTATATGTACGGATTAATATATAAGAATTCTAAGATTTCTGCTGCAATTCATGATGAGAGCATAGAAATAGAGGTTGCACCGTGGAAGGAATTCAATGCTCTTGAGCGAATGGATATTTTAGGAAGTGAAGAAATAGAATCGGTTGTTATTACAGCAAGGCTTCCTAAAAAGTTTCCTGATTCTGGAGAATTTGCAGTTTATATGGAGCATGACGGCAAAAAAAGCAAATGGTTTTCTACAAGCATTGAAAAGCTTAAAAGAGACGGAAAGAAATTGCAATATTGTATAGATCAGGTTAAAAGACCGAAATTAGACAGCCTAAGTATTTCCGGATGGGCAGCTTCATTGGAAAAAATATCTATTGAAGCACATGACGAAAAGGGAAATATTATATCGGGAGTGCAAAATCATTTTCCGAGAGCTGATGTAAAGGCACTTTATAACGAAGCTGATTTGGATAAAAATTGCGGCTTTATGCTTATACTTGAAAATATAAAAGCAAAGAGAGCTTTCATTACAATTAAAACAGCATCCGAATCAGAAACAATCAGTTATCCAATGGGAAAAGCAGGCATAATTGCGGATGAGTTAAAGAGTGATGCCAAGAAAAGCATATATTGTATCAGAGAAGAAGGATTTGGAGTCTTTTGCTCTAAGGTGCGTAAGAGATTAAAGAAAAAAGACAGAGCTATAGAATATAGTGAATGGATTAAATATAACTTTGCAAGTAAGGAAAAGCTGGATCAGCAAAGAAAAACCCAATTTACCTACAACCCGCTTATATCTATAGTAGTGCCGCTATATAAGACCCCAAAAACATTTCTGGATGCTCTTATTTCATCGGTTAAGGATCAGAGCTATTCAAACTGGGAGCTTGTTTTGTCTGACGGAAGCGGAAAGCCTTCTCCAATAAGTGATCTTTTAAAGAAATATGCCTCTGGAGATGAAAGAATTAAGGTTATAGAGGCAGATGAACAATATCGTATTGTTGAAAATACAAACAGAGCTATAGAGCATGCTAAAGGTGAATTCATTGCATTTGCAGATCATGATGATGTACTTGCACCGGATGCACTGTTTGAGGTCGTTAAGGCACTTAACGATGATAGGGATTACGAATTTATTTATACAGATGAGGATAAGGTTGACGGAAGCGGCAGCACATTTTTTGAGCCTCAGATGAAGCCTGATTTTAATATTGATCTATTGAGAACAGTAAATTATATATGTCATCTCAGTGTCATTAAGAGAGAGCTTCTCGACAGAATCGGATATCTTGATGCTTCATACGAGGGTGCACAGGATTATGATCTTACCCTGCGAGCTATTGAAAATACAAGTAAAATATATCATATCCCGAGGGTATTGTACCATTGGAGATCGCATGTTAATTCTACTGCTGAAAATCCCGAAAGCAAGAGATATGCATTTGAAGCAGGAAGAAGAGCGATCCAGGCTCATTATGGCAGAGTAGGAATAAATGCAGAGGTTATAGACGGAGAGTTTCCGGGTCTTTACAGAACAAAATATATTAGAGAATACGATCCGCTTATATCTATTATTATTCCGAATAAGGATCATACAGATGATTTGAAGAGATGTATAGATTCAATAGAGGAAAAATCAACATATAAAAATTACGAATATATTATTGTCGAAAATAACAGCGATAAGGATGAAACCTTTGAATTTTATAAAAAGCTGGAAGCCGAAAATAAAAAGGTGAAGGTTGTATATTATAAAGGTGAATTCAATTTTTCGCTTATAAATAATTTTGGTGTAAAGCATGCAAACGGAGAATATTATCTTCTTCTTAATAATGATACAAGCATAATAAATCCAGATTGCTTCGAGGAAATGCTTGGATACTGTATGCGAAAGGATGTCGGAATAGTAGGTGCACGACTTTATTATGAGGATGATACTATTCAGCATGCCGGAGTTGTTGTAGGATTCGGCGGAATTGCAGGACATTGCTTTGTTATGCATCCAAGAGGCACTACAGGATATTGCCACAGAATAATCTGTGCTCAGGATTATAGTGCTGTTACAGCTGCATGCATGATGGTTGATGCAAAGGTATTCCAGGAAGTAAACGGCCTTTCAAGTGATCTTGCAGTTGCATTTAATGATATTGATTTCTGTTTAAGAGTCCGAGAAGCAGGATATTTGGTTGTATATAATCCATATGCAGAGCTCTATCATTTTGAATCAAAATCAAGAGGACTTGAGGATACTCCGGAGAAGGTTTCCAGATTTAATTCTGAAATAGATACATTTGGCAAAAAGTGGAGAGAGTTTCTCGACAAGGGTGATCCGTTTTATAGTCCGAACCTTACTCTTGACAGTCAGGATTTTTCACTCAGAAAGAATTATTAAACGAAAAAATGCAGGATTACATAAGAAAACAAAAGGAAATCACAGCAGAAAGAATAATGAAGCAGGTTCAGGAGCAGCTTATAGCCTATATGCCTTTTATGAACAGGGCTATACTGAAGATGCCTATGGAATTCTTTGAAACCAAGGAAGAGGTAGATGATCTTGAGGAGGCTCCTACTGCCGATTATTTTGCAACTGACGGACTAAAGGTATTTTGTGATCCGGATTATGTGATTGCTAAATTCAAGGACAATACGGCAAATCTGCCAAGAATGTATATGCATATGATTTTTCATTGCATTTTCTTTCATCCCTTTCAATATGATAAGCTTAATTTTGAATTATGGGATTATGCATCTGATGTTGCGGTTGAAAATACAATAATTGATCTTAATCTAAAGAATTTAAAGCTGCCTTTAGATATAGAAAGAAAAAGAGTAATAGAGAAGCTCAAGCAGCATGTGGGCATTTTTACGGCAGAGAATATATACAGCTACCTTTTAAGTGATTTCAAGGAAGCTTCGCTTGAATTAAAAAATGCAAAGCTTTTCAAGGAGGACGACCATCAGCTTTGGGTATCTGTTGATCATCTTGTAGGAAAGCAGAGGATGAGCAACAGAAGTGATCTTGACGGACGAAATAATTATGCTCTTGAGGAGTGGAAGCAGGAAGGAAAAACAATTCAGTTAAATGTCGAATCGGTAAGCAGATATAGAGAAAGACTTCCGGGTTCTGCAATAGACAGCATAAAAGAGGTTTTCAGAGAAAAGCATAATTACAGAGATTTCCTGAAAAAATTTGTTTCGCGTCAGGAAGAATTAAAAATAAATCAGGATGAATTTGATTATATTTATTATACCTATGGAATGAAGCTTTATGGCAATCTTCCGCTTATCGAGCCGCTTGAATATCAGGATACAAATAAGATTCACGATTTTGTAATTGCCATTGATACATCAGGATCATGTCAGGGAAGAGTCGTAAGGAGCTTTCTGAACAAGACCTATACAATATTGAAGGATACAAATTGCTTTACAGAGCATATGAATCTTCATATCTTACAGTGCGACAGCAAGGTTCAAAGCGCTGTAAAGCTCACAAGTCTGCAGGAATTTGAAGGATATTTAAATAATATAGATGTAAAGGGCTTCGGAGGAACAGATTTCAGACCGGTATTTGAATATGTTGATAAGCAGCTAAAAAGCAAGGAATTTCATGATTTCAGAGGCCTATTATATCTGACAGATGGCAACGGTGTATATCCTAAGGCAGTTCCGGAATATCCGACAGCATTTATTGTAGTCGAGGATCCTAAGGAAAAGCCCAAGGTGCCTTCATGGATAATTAAGCTTATAATGCCATTAGAAGAATTTTCAAAAGAAAATTTGATGTATTATTGACAGGAGAAAACTTATGAATATAGCAGAGGCTAAGGAACAGATAAAGCGTTCGGTAAAGATTTATCTTACAAAGAACGAGGACGGCACATATAGGATACCTGTACAGAAGCAAAGGCCTGTCTTTTTATATGGAGCACCGGGTATAGGAAAAACTGCCATTATGGAGCAGATTTCCAGTGAGCTTGATATTCCGCTTGTTACTTATTCGATGACGCATCATACAAGACAAAGTGCTCTCGGACTTCCGTTTATTACTCAAAAAAAATACGGAAATGAAACCTACGATATATCAAAATATACAATGAGTGAGATCATTTCTTCTATATATGACAAAATAGAAGAGACAGGGAAAAAAGAAGGAATTCTTTTTTTGGATGAAATTAACTGTGTATCTGAAACACTTGGACCTGCTATGCTGCAGTTTCTTCAGTATAAGGTATTCGGAAATCATAAGGTTCCGGAAGGCTGGGTAGTTGTTACTGCAGGAAATCCGCCTCAGTTTAACAGGTCTGTTCATGAATTTGATGTGGTTACTATGGACAGACTTAAGATAATGGAAATAGAACCGGATTATAAGGCATGGAGAAAATATGCTGTTCAAAAAGAAATTCATCGTTCGATCCTTACCTATCTGGATATAAGAAAACAGGATTTTTATGAGATCGAAACTACTGTTGACGGTAAATCATATGTTACGGCAAGAGGCTGGGAGGATTTATCAGAGGCTATATATCTTTATGAAGAAAATGGCTTTCCTATAGATGAAAGTCTTATTTCACAATATATTCATAATAAACAGATATTAAATGAGTTTACTGTTTATTACAGCTTGTATGTCAAATATAAAGAGGATTATAAGATCCATGATATATTAGCTGGTGAGGAAACGCAGGATATAAGAAGCAGAGCAGCACTTGCAGCATTTGATGAAAGAATAACCTTACTTGGACTTTTGATCGAAGCGGTACTTACCGATATCGGAACAAATATAAAAACCGAGGACAAGCTTAAAAAGATGGTTGTAAAGCTCAGGAAAAGAAAAGAAGAGCTGGAAATACTTTCAGAGGAAGAGGGAAGAGCAGAGCGCAGAGTTTTTGAAGAGACAAAGGAAGAGTTTCAAAATGATGTGGCTAGGCTTAAAATTGACACGGATCGAACAAAGAAAAAGCTTTCAAATCTTTTTAAATTTGTAGATAAATGCTTTGGTGAGGGCAATGAGATGCTTATTCTCATCACCGAGCTTACAGTTAATTACAACAGTGTGAGGTTTATCGCTGAAAAAGGCTGCGATGAGTATTATAAATTCGATAAAAAATATCAGCTTTATGAACGAAACAAGGAGCTGATGCAGGAGATAGAAAAAATAGAAAAAGAAGGTGAAGACAATTCACTTAAGATAGGATAAGGATAGAAAATAAATCCTCATTACTATCTAAAATAAGTATCAAATGATTTTAGAAAGAGAAACAAATGAATTCGAAAATCAATAAAAAAAACACTATAATAGATGATTTTATAGAATATCTGAAAAACAATAAATTCTATTTTTTAATTGTTTTTATTATTTTTATTGCAATATACGGGATATGGACATTTAATGATTTTGTAACTACGGATGCAGAGCCGATGTATACGGCACAGGGAGCAGCAGACATTTATAATTCCTGGATTGCACTTGGAAGATGGGCGCTTGTTTTTTTGAAAAAAATCCTTGGTGTTTGGATCATTAATCCATTCTTTGCATTAACGATTTTTATTATAGGATTTCCATTGTCAAGTATGCTTTGGAATTATATATTTCAGAAATGGCTGGATATAGATAAAAACAATTATCCCGGAAAAATTGTTTTTGATTTAATATATTTGTCATGCCCTATATGGGGATATCAGTTTTCGTTTAGAAATCAGATAGAAGGAATTGTATTAATTTTAATAATATTACCGGTATCAATCTATCTGTTGTCAAAATGGCTCGATGGCGGGAGCATAGCATATGCGTTAGTAGCAATTTTGGGAATCGTTTTTTCTTTTTCGGGATATCAGGCATTTTTAATAATGTATGCAGAAGCAGTGATAATTTATTTCTTTTGTAATATTATAAAAGGGAAAATAAAAAGAAAGCAATTTTACATCAGATTGTTAAAGGTAATAGTTTATACTATTGCAGCATATGTACTTTATCAGCTGTCTGTAAAGCTTATTGCAGAATTTTTGAATGTATCAAGAGAAGGTTACTCTAATTATCTGCTGTCTCAAATCCCTTGGTTTAATGAAAGTATAGCTGACTGCATGCAAAAGACAGCAGATGCATTAAAGGAAATATTTTTAGGCGGTTCAAATGCATATACCGTAGCATACCTTACAGAATTTATAATAGCAATTGTTCTTTTTATTATTTACTGTATAAAAAAAGGCAATCTGAAGATTTGGACGGGAATAATAACTGTTTTAATATTTATTTTTCCTTTGTCATTATCGATTTTGACAGCTGGTTCGGCAGTTTTACGTCAGCAATTCGCATATACAATGGCACTTGCTGCTATTGGAAGCTTCGAATTTGCAATACTATTTAATTTTTTTGGCAGTAAGCTGCCAAGATTGCTCGTTCAGGTTTTGTCTGTTGTTATTATGATATGCTTTATAGTTCCGCAGGCTCAGACAAATACCAGACTGCTATATACTAATTACAGAGTAGCTCAAAAGGATTATTATCTCATGAGTGAAATATTTACCGTTGCCAGAGAAAAGGGAGCTGATTTGGGTGACGCACTTGTATTTGTTGGCGGACAGTCGTATGGTGATGATGATTCAATAATTGTCCAGGAAGCAAATGGCATATCATTTATTGAATGGGCATTAATGTATCCTGAAAAAACACTTTGGGCAATGCAGGCATATGGCTTTTGTGTTTCAAAACCCACTAATGAACAGATGGAATACGGCAGGAAGATTGCAGCGGATATTCCCTGCTGGCCGGATAAGGATTCCGTACATGTTGAGGATGGTCTGATAGTTGTTCATTTAGGATAGTGAGGAAGGTATGGATAAGATTAGTATAATTGTACCATGTTATAATGAAGAAGAGGTTCTGCCGCTTTTTTATAATGAGATAATACGTATCTCGGATATAATGAAGGAACAATATCTTGAAGTAATATTTGTAAATGATGGCTCAGCTGATAATACATTAAAGCTTTTAAAGGAATTTGCTGCTAAGGACAAACATATAAAATATATTTCATTTTCGAGAAATTTCGGAAAGGAATCAGCTATGTATGCCGGGTTAGAGCATGCAGATGGCGATTATGTAGTCTTTATGGATGCGGATATGCAGGATCCGCCTGCATTACTTCCACAAATGTATGATATAGTAAAAAATGAAGATTATGATTCGGTTGCAACAAGAAGAGTTGACAGAAAAGGAGAGCCTCCCGTACGTTCATTCTTTGCCAGAAAATTTTATAAATTAATGAATCGCTATTCAAATACGGAAATCATGGATGGAGCAAGAGATTTCAGACTTATGAACCGCAGATTTGCCGATTCACTTTTGGAGCTGAAGGAATATAATAGATTTTCGAAGGGCTTGTTTGGCTGGGTAGGCTTCAAGACTAAATGGCTTGAGTTTGAAAATGTAGAAAGAGCAGCAGGAGAAACCAAATGGTCATTTTGGAAGCTGTTTAAATACAGTCTTGAGGGTATTACAGCCTTTAGTACGGCGCCCTTGATGCTTGCATCCATACTTGGAATTATTTTTTGCCTTATAAGTATTGTATTTATAATATTTATTATAATAAGAAAGCTTGTATTTAATAATTCAGCGGATGGATGGGCATCAATGGTATGCTTAATATCACTTATTGGCGGTATACAGCTTTTCGCAATCGGAATAGTTGGCCAGTATCTTTCTAAAATGTATTTGGAAATCAAAAACAGGCCCAAATATCTTATCAGAGAGGACAATTTCTAAATAAATCTTGAGCAAAAGCTTGCAGACTTGTATTGTTTATATAAATTTGTTAATATACTGTGCGGAATAGGATTGAAATTTTTAATTATAGATATTTTTAAGCATAATATCATTATTTGTTAAGAGGAGAAAATATGAAGGTACTTGTAACAGGCGCAAATGGATATATAGGATCACATATTGTTTCTAAATTATTAGAAAATGGACATGAGGTTTTTGCAGCAGACATAGCCTTTAACAATCTTGATTCAAGAGTTAAGCAGATTACAGCATCCATTTTTGATTCGGATGAAACAATATATGAAAAAACAGGATCGCCGGACGTATGTATACATATGGCATGGAGAAATGGATTTCAGCATAATGCTGATTCACATGTTACGGATCTTCCAGGACATTATCTTTTTATCAAAAATATGATTGCCGGCGGATTAAAACACATTGCAGTTATGGGAAGCATGCATGAGATTGGATATTGGGAAGGAGCTATAGATGAAAACACTCCAACAAATCCGAAATCCCCTTATGGTATTGCAAAGAATACACTAAGACAGCTTACCGAGGTGCTTACAGCAAATACAGATGTTTGCCTGCAGTGGATAAGAGGCTATTATATACTTGGCGATGATCTTAAGAATCATTCAATATTTACAAAATTATATGAAGCAGCTCTTGAAGGAAAGGAAGAATTCCCTTTCACATCCGGAAAGAATAAATATGATTTCCTTGAAGTATCTGAGCTTGCAAAACAGATAGTAGCTGTTGTTGAACAGACAGAGGTAAATGGAATAATCAATTGCTGTTCAGGAAAGCCTGTTTCACTTGCTGAAAAAGTAGAGCAGTATATAAAAGAAAAAAATTTAAGTATTAAGCTGAAATACGGAGCATATCCGGACAGACCGTATGATTCTCCCGGTGTATGGGGCAATCCTGATAAAATTAACAGCATTTTAGGCAAATAAGGATAATATTCAATGATTTTACTTGGTGATAATATTAAAAGATATGCAGTATACGTTTTCTATGATAAAAATGGCAAGGCTGACAGATATTGTGATGTTTTTTTAAAGGGCTTGAAGAAGGAAGTAGAGTTTCTTCAGGTCATTGTCAATGGTGAAATAGATGATTCTTCATACAACAGGCTTGAAGCTATCGCTGATGATATACTTGTAAGACCAAACGAGGGATATGATGTAACAGCTTATAAAACAGGTATATTAAAGCCAGGATTTGAGAAGCTTGCAGGCTTTGATGAGGTTATTATATGCAATGACACACTGTATGGTCCGTTATATCCGTTGAACGAAATGTTTGAAAAAATGAATTCAACAGATGTGGATTTTTGGGGACTTACAAATTTTCATGGGGTTGGATTTGATCCGTTTGGAACAGTAGAATATGGATATTTGCCGAAGCATATACAGTCATTCTTTATGGTATTTAGAAAAAGTCTTGTAGAAAGCTCTGAGTTTCAAAATTTTTGGAGCAAATTTCCTGTAGTAAACGGATATGAACAGGCTATAGGCTTGTTTGAGGCTTCATTTACCAAAAGATTTGAGGATTATGGGTTTAAATGGGCTGTTTACGCAGACAGCAGTGATTTAGGGGGATATACTCTTGATCCGCTTCGTGATTTTCCAAAATACATGATTGAAGAAAAAAGATGCCCTTTTATGAAAAAGAGAACCTTTTATCATGAATATGGAGAAGCTATGGAAAGAAGCGGAGGCGAGGCAGCATCCGAAGCATTTAAATATATACACGATAAATTGGATTATAATATAGATCTTATTTGGGAAAACCTTTTAAGAACACAGAACATGGCTGATATCAAAAAAAGATTGCAGCTGAATTATGTGATCTCATCAAAATATAAAAAACCGCGTAATAATTCAATCAAAAAAATAGCATTGGTTTTACATATTTATTATATAGAGCTGGCAGAATTCTGCAGAAAATATGTCGAATCCGTGCCTGATTATGTAGATGTTTTTATCACAGTTCCTGATGAGAGAAGATTGCAGGTCGCAAAAGCAGTTTTTAAGGATATTCCAAATAAAACCGAATTCAGGATTACCGGAAATATAGGACGTGATGTTGCACCTTTTATTGTCGGATGCCGTGATGTAATTGAAAATTATGAGCTTATATGCAAGGTTCATGGAAAAAAGGTATATCAGGTAAAGCCTATGTCACTTGGGGAATCATGGGCATATGAATGCTTTGAAAATCTTCTTGGAAACAGATGCGTTACAGAAAATATAATTGCTTTGTTTGAGAATGATCCGAGACTTGGAATAGTATCGCCTCCAATACCTCATCACGGACCATATTATCCAACAATAGGCAAAGGTGAATGGGGAGAAAATTATAAAATAGTTGAAAAGCTTGCAAAGAAGCTGAATATAAATGTCGATATAAATAGAAAAAAAGAGCCAAATGCTCCTCTGGGATCTATGTTTTGGGTTAGGACAGCTGCATTAAAGCCATTATTCAGGCATAATTGGAAGTATAGCGATATGCCTAAGGAGCCTATTGCAGACGATAATACGGTTTTGCATGGCATAGAAAGGCTTTACCCATTCAGTGCACAGGAAGCAGGATATTATTGTGCTGATATAGTCAGCAGCAGTTATGCGCCGGTAGAAATAAACAGCTTGAAATTTCAAGAGGATGAATTGGTGGCTGCCGAAAATAAATTAGTAGGAAAGGCTCCGTTTAGACAGCTTGTTTCGGCAATAGGGGAAGTTTGATATGCAATTATGCAAAGAAAAGGTAAAACGATGCGGAATATTTCTATTCTTTGATAAGGATGGAAAGGCAGATGAATATGTTATTCAGATGCTCATGGATCTTAATAAAAGCATAGACAGAATGCTTATTGTTGTAAATGGATATCTGGATAGTGATTCATATTCGCGACTTCAAAAATGTTCAGATGATATAATTTCAAGAGCAAATGTCGGATTTGATGTCGGCGGTTACAGAGAGGGACTTTTTTATTTGGGTTGGAATGAACTATCCAAATATGATGAGGTTGTTCTTTTTAACTATACATTTTTTGGCCCTATCTATCCGTTTGAAGAAATGTTTGAAGCAATGAAGAAAAAGGATGTAAGCTTTTGGGGCATAACAAAGCATATGTATATAGAAAATGATCCCTTTAAGGTTTTTGATTTCGGATACCTGCCGGAGCATATACAATCTCATTTTCTTGTACTCAGAAATGATCTTGTCACAAGCTATCATTATAAGGATTTTATTTACAATATGATAAATCCAAACAGCTATCTTTCTTCAATTGTCGGATACGAGGCAATTTTCACTAAGCATTTTGCCGATCTTGGATATAAATGGGATGTTTATGTTGACGTATCAAAATATAAGGACTATTCATATAATCCTCATATGTTTTATATCACTGAGCTTCTTGATGAAGCAAGATGTCCTATTATAAAACGCCGATCTTTCTTTACTGATTATCAGGATTTTCTGCTTAATTCATGTGGGGAGACATCTGTTAAGATGTATGCATGGATGAGGAAAAACAGACCGGAGCAGCTTGAGCTTATATGGGACAATCTGCTTCGCCTTGAAAAAATGGAAGGAATTCATAAGGCATTAGGACTCAATTATATTCATGAATCCTTTGATACAGATTATTGTGGTGATAAAAAAACAGCAATATCAATTATAGTCGAGGACAGCAGCAGGCTTGTTTTTTATAGGGATTTTCTTATGGCATTGCCTGATAATATAGACATACTGCTGTATGGTACAGATAAAGCTATAGAAAATGTCAGCTCAATTATAAAAAGCAGCAATATAACAAAAATAGTCTTAAATGAAGAAAAGTATATTGATGCTTTAATCGATATTCAAAAAAGAAATATTCAAAATAAATGGGATTATATAGGTGTTGCTTATATAAGAAATCTTGAAATTGAGGAACCATACAGCAACTATGTATCAAGCGAGTATTCTGACTGGAATAATTTGTTTTTAAATAAAAATGTTATAGGAAATGTTATAAATACATTTAAGGAAAATAACAGACTTGGAATGCTTATTCCGCCTATTCCGGACTATGGCATACATTTTGAAAAGAGATATTCTTTTTCACCGGTCGGCGGCAGCTTTTGGATTTGCGGTGATATTTTAAATAATATAAATATCGATGCAGATGAAAAAGCATTTATAGAGAGCATTGTAAAAAAGGTTCAGAATGCCGGAAAATATACAGGCATTTCATACAGTGACAGTTATTACAGCACAGCATATACCAATGAAAATTATATGCTAAGAGAGAATAATAAAGCCATATTTAAGAGATATGGACCTAATCAGCAGACGGTCATATTAGAGCAAATTAATGACGAGGCTTCATTAACTCATTAATAACAGAAATATAATAAGACATCTGTTTTCTAAAGAAATTGCTAACTTTAGAAGGTAGATGTCTTTATAAATTTGGAGAATTACTAAAAAAGTTTACGAGATGATTATTATGAAGAATAAATTTAAATATGCTTTTATAGTAATGGCAGCTGTATTTATAATAGGAAGTACGTATACAGTATATGCCGATGAGATAAATACAATGGACAACAGCAATGCTTATTCCGGAAGTGAAGCTGATGATACATATATACAGAATCAAGATAATGCTTCAAATGCAGAGGAAGAGATTGTCATACCGGATAATTTGGGTAATGATACTTCGGCAGATGATACTCAAGCATCAAACAAGGCTGAAAACACTGCCTTAGATTCATCGAATAGTAATGAAATAATTACTCCGGAAGCTTCAGCAGATAATGATGAGACTGAGCTTTCAGATACTGAGTCTGATGGAACTGCTGATGATGAAACAAAAAATGAACAGCCTACGCAGCAGCTTATAGACGGAAAAAAATATATGGTTAATTCAGACGGAACACATGTGACAGGGTGGTATCATATGGAGCCGTTCGGAGATCTTTATCTTAATCCGAATGACAACGGAGCAGCTGTAACCGGGATTTTTACAATAGAAGAAAATGAAAGCAAAAATACATACCTGTTTGATTCTAATGGAATAGCCAGAAAAAATTCGGGAACACCTAATGTTGACGGAAAGAAATATTGGATAAAGGAAAACGGAACGCTTGGAAGCGGATGGCTTTATCTTGGAAATTGGAAAATGTATTTCGATCCCGAAAGCTATAGTGCAAAGACGATAGATGATGGTATTGTAGATATTGATGGTCAAAAATATCTTTTTAATTCAGATGGGATAATTCAGGCTTTTGCGGGAACAACTGTCATTAATGGTTCAAAATATTGGTTTTCTGAAGAAGGCTATTTATGCTCCGGCTGGTTAACTATCGGCAATTGGAATTTGTATTTTGATCCAGTGACCTATAAGGGTGCGGCCGGAATTACACAAATAGATGGAAGTAATTACTTATTTGACAACAACGGAATACTTAAAACATCCGGTACACCTGTTGTAAACGGAAAAAAGTATTATATCGGAGCAGACAATACAATTCAAACAGGATGGCTTTATCTTGGAAATTGGAAAATGTATTTTGATTTAACGTCTTATACAGCCTATACAGATAATGACGGTGTGATTGATATAGATGGATATAAATATCTTTTCAATTCAGATGGAGTTATGCAGACATTTGCAGGAACAACTATTATTAACGGAGCAAAATATTGGTTTTCAGATGAAGGATATTTGAAATGCGGATGGCTTCAGCTTGGAAATTTTACGCTGTATTTTGATCCTGAAACCTATCAGGCCGCTATTGGTGTTAGAAAAATAGACGGTATAAATTATATTTTCGATAATAATGGAGTGAAAATTACAAAAAAAGGATTATTTGTATCAAATGGAAAAAAATATTATATTGACTCAAGCGGAAATGCTGTCACAGGATGGGTTACAGTAGGAAGCTGGAGAATGTATTTTGATCCTTCTACAGGTATCGCAGCAACAGGAATAAGGACAATAGATAGTGTTCTATGCTGCTTTAGCAAAGATGGAGTATTAACCAGCTATCAGCCTTATGATTCTCTTAAATCAACATCTGAGGTCATTACGGTAGGATATAACAACGAAATGTTCAGTACGATACAGGATGCGGTTGATTATGCAAAGCAAAGATATAATTTAAACACATTTGGAGATATAAAGGTCATTATTTTGATCAGCGAAGGCACATATCAGTGTGAAATAAATGATCCGGAGCTTGGACAAATTGCTTTTATCGGAGTAGGTATGCCTACTTTAGTTTCAAATCAGTCTTATCCTGTAGGATGCTTCAATACATATGGTGATAATGTATTTATTAACCTTACAATGAAGTCAACCGGAAATGTATATGCCTTTCACTGGGAAGGAGGGGGAAATACCCGAAACTCATCTTCAAAATACGGTACATACTTCAGTAATTGTGTCTTTAATTCAGAAAACCATGCTTCGGTCGGAATAGGTGCAATGAGTGTAGGAACCAAAATTACATTCGATGGATGCACATTTAACGGATCATTTGTTGATGTTTATTTCCACAATTCTGTATATAGCAATTCATATAATAATGACATCACCTTTTTAAATTGTAAGGCGACAAACTCGGGAATTATAAGGGTAGATGACAGTGCAAGAATAAGCTTTGATCATAATTCTGTTTTAAATATGCATTTTATAGACAATGATTTTAAAGGATTTTCATTTTATACAGGAACAACAGGCAAATATGCAAACAAGTTTCTTAGCTATATACCGAATGATTCAGACAATATAATATTGTCAAATGATTCTTATGGAAATAGCGCTGATGTTTTTAATAAATAACGTTTGACAATCAATATTTACAATGATATTATATCAGCGTATGCCGCACAAAGAGGTCTAAGTATGCATTTATGCATTACCGAATTTGGCGAGTAATGTAATAGGAGGTGCCCTATGTACGCAATTATTGAAACCGGCGGAAAACAGTATAAGGTTTCCGAAGGCGATGTTATCAGAGTTGAAAAGCTCGGTAAAGAAGCCGGTGAGTCAGTGGTTTTTGATAAGGTTCTTGCTGTAAGAAATGATGATACATTAGTTACAGGTGCAGACGTTGCATCAGCTTCTGTTAATGCTTCAGTTGTAGCAAACGGAAAAGCTAAAAAAGTTATCGTTTATAAGTATAAGAGCAAAACCGGATATCACAAAAAGAACGGTCACAGACAGCAGTACACTGAAGTTAAGATCGATTCAATCCAGGCTTAAGATCGTATGACGAGTGTAACTTTTTTTCAAAACGAATCGGGAGATATCACAGGCTTCAGAATTGAAGGACATTCAGGATTTGCTGAAGATGGAACGGATATTGTCTGTTCGGCTATTTCAGCACTTGCTATAAATACCATTAATTCTATAAATGAACTCACTCCTGACAATATGGATGTTGACATGGATGAGGATGAGGCCTATATCGATGCATCGATATTTGATACTCCGAGTAAGGAAGCTCAATTGCTTCTTAAGTCTTTAGCTTTGGGACTTGAAAATTTGGAAGATGACAAAGCTGTATCAAAATTTATAGATGTGATATTTGAGGAGGTGTAGGACATGATTAAGATGAACCTTCAATTCTTCGCTCATAAAAAAGGAGTTGGATCTACAAAGAACGGACGTGATTCCGAGTCTAAGAGATTAGGTGCTAAAAGAGCAGACGGACAGTTTGTTAAAGCAGGAAACATCCTTTACAGACAGCGTGGAACAAGAATCCACCCGGGCGTAAATGTTGGACGTGGAAGAGATGATACGTTATTTGCTACAGCAGATGGCGTTGTAAGCTTTCAGAGAAAAGGAAGAGACAAAAAGATTGTTTGTGTACTTCCTGTAGAAGAATAAGATTCAATCATTGGGCTGTTGCATAAATATGTGTAATAGCCCTTTGTTACATTTTAGGGACTTTTTGGAGGCAGAATGTTTGCAGACAGAGCAGTAATAATTATCAAGTCAGGCAATGGCGGGAATGGCCATGTTAGCTTCAGACGTGAAAAATATGTGCCTGATGGTGGACCAGATGGTGGTGACGGCGGAAAAGGCGGCGATGTCATTTTTGAGGTTGATGAGGGTTTAAATACACTTATTGACTTTAGACATAAACGTAAATTTTCTGCTCAAAATGGAGAAGAAGGCGGAAAAAGACGCTGCCATGGCAAAAACGGTTCTGATATTGTATTAAAGGTTCCAAAGGGAACTGTTATAAAAGAAGCAAAAAGCGGTAAGGTAATAGCCGATATGTCAGGTGATAATCTAAGAGAAATCCTGATAAAGGGCGGCAGAGGCGGAAAGGGCAATATGAATTTTGCTACGCCGACAATGCAGGCACCTAAATATGCACAGCCCGGACAGCAAGGATACGAACTCGAGGTTATTCTTGAATTAAAGGTTATTGCAGATGTTGGACTTATCGGATTTCCTAATGTCGGTAAATCGACATTTTTATCCAGAGTAAGCAATGCGCAGCCTAAGATTGCAAATTATCATTTTACGACTATTTCTCCTAATTTAGGTGTTGTGGATATGGAAGGCTGCAGTGGCTTTGTTATTGCGGATATACCGGGGCTTATCGAAGGAGCATCTGAGGGTGCCGGACTTGGACATAGATTTCTCAGACATATAGAAAGAACAAGAATGATGATCCATCTTGTTGATGCTGCATCAACGGAAGGCCGGGATCCTATTGAGGACATATACAAAATAAATGATGAGCTTGTTAAATATGAAGCCGACCTGGCAAAAAGGCCTCAGGTTATAGCTGCAAATAAAATTGATGCTATATATATAGATGAGGGATCAGAGGATCCTGTAGAACGTATACGAAAAGAGTTTGAACCAAAAGGAATAAAGGTGTTCCCTATTTCGGCTGCTACAGGAAAAGGAATTAAAGAATTGCTTTATTATGTTCAGGGAGAGCTTGATAAGCTGCCGAAGGAGCCGGCTGTATTTGAGAGAGAATATGATCCGCAGGAGGAGCTTATAAAAGAGGAGCTTCCATATACGGTTGAATATGATAAAAAGGAAAAGGCATATGTAGTCAGCGGTCCAAAGATTGATAAAATGCTTGGCTATACAAATCTTGATTCAGAAAAGGGCTTTGCATTCTTCCAACGCTTCTTAAAAGACAGCGGAATACTGAACGATCTTGAAGAAGCAGGTATTCAGGAAGGTGATACTGTAAGCATATACGGAATTTTATTTGATTACCATAAGTGAGGATATAGATGACAAGTAAACAAAGAGCATATTTAAGAAGCCTTGCGATGAATATATCCCCTGTCATTCAGATTGGAAAAAATGGATTGACACCGGAGCTTACTGAGTCAGTTAATGAGGCTTTTAATACAAAGGAGCTTATAAAATTAGCTGTACTTCAAAACTGTATGGATGATCCAAGGCAGATGGCAGAAATATTAGCAGAAAGAACAAAGTCGGTGGTTGTGCAGATTATCGGCAAGAAAATAATACTATATAAAGAAGGAAAGGATGATAATAAAAAGATAATCCTTCCCAAGGCGGCAAAATGACTTGTATAAATGAAATGACTCAAAAGGATTGGATAAAGCTTCAAAGAAAAATAGAAAAGGTTCAGGATGAGGAACGATTTGATCATACGATTGGAGTCATGCATACAGCGGCAGCGCTTGCTATGGCCTACGGATATGATGTGAACAGAGCAAGAATGGCCGGTTTACTTCATGACTGTGCAAAATCGATTGTTCCAAACAGCGAGAAAGCGGCCTTATGTGACAAATACAAAATAAAAATATCGGATTTTGAACGTGAAAATCCGCATCTGCTTCATGGAAAGCTTGGTGCATACCTTGCAAAAAATACATATGGTATAGATGACAATGAGATATGCAGCGCTATTGCTTACCATACTACAGGTAAAATTAAAATGACTTTTCTTGAACAGATTGTTTTTATAGCCGATTATATTGAGCCGAACAGAGATGAGATGCCAAGACTCGATAAAATAAGAAAAACGGCATTTAGTGATCTTGATAAATGTACAGGCATGATAATGTCAGATACGCTGGAATATCTTATAAAAAATGGCAGACCGGTGGATGTTGAAACAAGGGATGCCTGTGAATATTATAAAAAGAAGATCAAATAAAGAAAGGAGACGATTGATGACTGACGCAAAGAAGATGGCTCTTATGGCCATAGATGCGCTTGAAGAAAAAAAAGCAAACGATATCAGTATTATTGATATTGAAAAAATATCCACGCTTGCAGATTACTTTATTATTGCCAGCGGAACAAACAAAAATCAGGTTCAGGCAATGTCTGATGAGGTTGATGAAAAGCTCAAAAGAGCAGGCTTTGAACCAAAGCATATAGAAGGATATAATGCAGCAAATTGGATACTCCTTGATTACGGTGATATAGTTATCCATTTGTTTGATGAGGAAAACAGACTTTTCTATGACCTTGAAAGAATCTGGAGAGATGGAGTAAAGGTTGAAAAGGAATCACTTAAGTGAATTCCGTTATAATTTCATAAATGAGGGGGTATTAAATGGAAAAGTTGTTTAAACTCAAAGAAAACAACACTACAGTGCGAATTGAGATTGCTGCCGGTCTTACAACGTTTATGACTATGGCATATATCATAGCACTTAACCCGAATCTTCTTACAGGATTCGGAGCAAATGGCGGGCAGGAGCTTTGGAATGCCGTATTCCTGTCAACCTGTCTTGCATCAGGTATAGGAACTATTTGTATGGCACTGCTGGCTAATAAGCCATTTGCAATGGCTCCGGGAATGGGATTAAACAGCTTTTTTGCTGTTGTTGTTTCCAATATTGTCAGCATTACGGGAATGACATATCTTGAGTCATTTAGATCGGCACTGTGTATTATTCTTATTGAAGGTATAATTTTCTTCTTTCTTTCTATTCTGAATGTAAGAGAAAAAATTGTTAATGCTATACCGCTAAGAATCAGGCTTGCTATTTCGCCGGCAATCGGACTTATGCTTATCAATATCGGAATGGGATCAAATGTCGGTGTATATGATTCAAACGGAAATTGCTGGTATGTACTTCGTGATTTCTTTGGATCGCTGACAGCAGGGTATGCAGCTCAGCAGATGGGAGATGCATACATAAAAATGGTAATATCTATCATAACAATGTTTATGGGGCTTATTATTATTGTTGTTCTTGATAAAAAGAAGGTTAAGACAAATGTTCTTATCGGAATGCTGATAGCAGCTGTATTTTATTGGATAATGCAGGCGGCTGTTCTCGGCGAAAATCCTTTTTCATCATTGGAGGGCGCAAGCTTTTTGCCAGCATTCGGAGACATGGCATCTCAGACATTGTTTTCATTTGATTTTAAGGGGTTCTTTGAAATAGGCTGGTTTACAGCTATAACTCTTATTATCACTTTCTGTATAATAGACATGTTTGATACGATAGGAACGCTTGTAGGAACAGCTTCACGTGCTAATATGCTTGATGAGAACGGAAATATGCCGCAGATGAAGCAGGCACTTGTATCTGATGCTGTCGGAACCGTGGCGGGTGCTCTTACAGGTACATCTACAGTAACAACCTTTGTAGAATCCGCATCAGGTGTTGCGGCAGGAGGCAGAACAGGACTTGCATCGCTTACAACAGGTATTCTTTTTATTGCCTGCATATTTATAGGACCTATTGCCGGAATTATCCCGGCTGCAGCTACGTCGGCTGCTCTTATATATGTCGGAGCACTTATGCTGCTTGGACTTAAAAATATTAAATTTGAATCTGTAGATCAGGTTATTCCTGTGGCACTTATGCTAATAGCAATGCCTATTTCAGGCTCTATAGGACATGCTATAGGTATTGCACTCGTAACACATACACTCATTAAGGTTTTTTCAGGAAAGCCAAGAGATATATCAATACTCACATATATTATATCGATTATTTTCATAATTAAGTTTTTCCTTGTGGTTTAACTGAATATTCTAAAATTAAATAATTGGTTGGCTCATGCGGCATTGCGTATTGCATTGCCGCATTTATTATAAGATATTCGCAAAATTACAATATGGCTGAATTGTAATAACTTATGGATAACTTATGGTTTTGTGACTGATTCTTGTAAAAACGCTTGGATATGTTATACTAAAAAATAACGAAACCGTAAATAATTATGCTAGATATGGGAGAATGAGATGTCAATTGGAATTAAATCCCCAGGAAAGTATGTGCAGGGTGCCGGCGAGCTTTCTAATCTGGGTAGAAACGTTAAAAAATTAGGCAACAAGTTTCTTATAGTTATTTCTCCGAATAATATAAAAAGAATTGGAGAAACTATAGAGGAAAGCATGAAGTCAGTTGAAAGAGAATATTCTTTCTTTGAATTCGGAGGCGAAACAACAAAGGCAGAGATTAATAACATTATGGAGGCAGCCAAGGCAGGCGGATGCGATGCTATAATAGGTGTAGGCGGAGGCAAGGCAATAGATGCTGCAAAGGCTGCAGCTGAAAATCTCGGCGGGCTTGCTCTTGCAATTGTTCCTACAATTGCTTCAAATGATGCACCATGCAGCGGAGTTGCTGTTATTTACAATGAAGAGGGCGTTGTTATAAAGGCTCTTATAACAAGGAGAAATCCTGATGTTGTTCTTGTTGATACAGATATAATTGCCAAGTCTCCTTCAAGACTCCTGAAAGCAGGAATTGGTGATGCTCTTGCAACATGGTTTGAAGCACGTGCATGTAAAAACAGCGGAGCAAAGAATATGGCTCGCGGTACATGCTCAAATACAGCATATATGATGGCAAAGCTTTGCTATGACATTTTGATGAAGGACGGACTGCAGGCTATAAGTGATCTTGAAGAAAAGAAAGCAACGCAGGCACTTGAGAATGTAGTCGAAGCAAATATATATTTAAGTGGTGTAGGCTGGGAAAGCGGCGGACTTGCTGCTGCACATGCAGTAAATGATTCACTTGTAAATATGCCTGAAACTCATGGTATGTATCATGGTGAAAAGGTGGCATTCGGAACTATAGTTCAGCTTGTACTTGAAAATGCTCCGAAAAAAGAGATGAATGAGGTTCTTACCTTTATGAAGGCAGCAGGACTTCCGATGACCTTAGCTCAGTTAGGTGTATCAAAGATCAAAGAGGATGAACTTCAAAAGGTAGCCGAGGCAGCATGTGTTCCAACACAGTCAACAAAGAATTTAAGAGCTGATATAACTCCCAAAGAGGTTGCAGAGGCTATTATAAAAGCAGATAAAATAGGTTCGGAATTTTAAAATTCTAAAGACAATATTATGGTAAATAATTACAGTGTTATAGAGTTTCTTCTTGAACTGTCGGCAAGACAGATAACAGAGAGACAGCTTTTCAGTAAAGAGCTTTTGGAATCCGTAAAGAAGAATATTGGAATGGAAAAGGCTGTTATTATATGCTTTGATGCTAAAAATAATTTTCTTTCATGGATAGACGAAAATGGTGTAAAAAGCGATACCCAGGATCATCCGTACAGAAAATTTGCAAAGAATGATGTAGTAGAGCATGTAGTATATCATACTGCCGTAAGAGATAAGCTTACATATTTCAATATTGAACCCCAAATATACAGGTCAACAGAGGTTATCAGTCCTATTGATTATGACAGCTCTGCATTTGTAAGATTTTTGGAGGAGAATTTTAACGCACATTACAGTCTGACGCTTGCATTTGGAATAAATGCATATATACAAATGGTTTTTTTTAAAACAAAGTCGGAGGGTGATTTTACCAAAGAAGAGATAGATAATTTTGAAAATTTGTATGTATATATTGCAAGTACTTACAGAAATTTTAAAAAGCATGAACGAACCAAGCTTATTTCAGGACTTAAGGATGAGGTTATTAAAACCGGGAAAAGAGCATTTTTGATTACAGATGAGTTTGATCACGTTTTATCTATAAATGAAAATGCACATACAGTGCTTAGAAATATTTTCGGAGACATAATCAATAAAGAAATAGCCTCAGATGATGAATGCCTTTGGCTGCCACTTATAATAAAGGATTATAAGGATGAAAATGTAGCAGACAGCAGATGTGTAATTAAAAATTATTCATTCCATGTCCATGTATACAAGCAGGAATATAGCCACGGAATCATTGATACTTATTACTGGATAACTATTGATGAAATAAAGGAAAGAGGAAACGAAAAGCATGGAGCAGGCAAGGAAATACAATCACTTACCGCTGCAGAGCTTAAGGTTGCGGAACTTTTGGCAAAGGGCATGACTTATAAGGAAATAGCAGTTCAGCTTGTGATAAGCTATCATACAGTTAAGAACCATGTTCAGAATATCTATACAAAGTGCGGCATAAAAAACAGATATCAGCTTCACGAATTATTTAATGATTAAATATTGAGATATACTTGCTTTATAGGGAAAATTACCTATAAAAGATAGCAAGTATGTCTCTTTTTTTTGTGTATATAAATTAGTATTCTATTGTTGAAAATAAGAATCCCAAAGGATGAGAGAGAACATGCAGGGAAACGTATTTAATGTACAGAGATTTACTATACATGACGGACCGGGACTTCGAACTGAGCTTTTCTTAAAAGGATGCCCGTTAAGGTGTGAATGGTGCAGTAATCCGGAAAGCCAAAAGAAAAATTCGGAACCTGGTGTTTATAAAACAAAATGTATTTCGAAAAAGAAATGTGGACTATGTGAGAAGTCATGTGAGCATAATGCATTACAGTTCTACAGAGGCAAGCTTGTATCAATAGACAGGAATTTATGTACAAATTGCATGAAATGTGTCGATGCATGTCCTGCTGAAGCAATAAAGCAGTGGGGAAAGCTGATGACTGTTGAGGAATGCATGAATGTTATCATTAAGGACAGAGGCTTTTACGAAAGATCGGGAGGCGGAGTTACCGTTTCGGGCGGAGAGCCATTGCTGCAGGCTGATTTTGTTGCTGAGCTTTTTAAGGCATGCAGAGAAGAAAAAATTCAAACCTGTTGTGAATCTGCTTTCTATATAAAATGGACGGAAATTGAAAAGCTTATTCCTTTAACAGATATCTGGATAGTTGATATCAAGCATATGGATTCAGCAAAGCATAAAGAACATATCGGAACAGTAAATACTCAGATTCTTAAAAATATAAAAAGACTTACAAAGTATACAGATGACATTATTTTAAGAATACCGATTATTCCGGGATTTAACGATGATATGGAAAATATAGAGGCGACTGCAGATTTTATTCTTAACGAAATGAAAAATAAGATCAGGACACTTCAGCTTTTAAGCTTTATGAGACTCGGTGAGGAAAAATATCAGTCACTCGGAATGTCATATAAAATGGAAAATACTAAGGTAAATCGAAGATCCTTTCAGAAAAAGATTGAAGGTTTAGCGGATTATTTCAATAAAAGAGGCATACATTGTCTTGTTGGAACAAAGGAAAAACAATAAAGGTAGAAATGGGAGGTCAAAAATGAGTACATTAAAAACAAATGTGTATCATACAACAGCATGTGGTACAGAGCCATTTGACAAGACATACAGTCTTGGATATCAGGTTAATCATGAGGATTGGTCGCCATATAAAAGAGTAAATGTTTTAAGACAGAGATTTCTTGACAGGCCATTTGATATCGATGTTGAAAGACTCAGACTCGTAACAGAGGCATATAAGAAAAACGAAAATCTGCCTATAAAGCTTAAATGTGCACGTGCTTTTGAAAATATTTTATTAAATTGCAAGCTGTATATTTATGATGATGATCTTATACTGGGTGAAATTGCTGCTACAGCAAAATCAGCACCTATATATCCTGAGTTTTCCGTAAACTGGATTATTGACGAGATACTTCATTCTCCATTCGAAGAAAGAGCTCACGATCAGTTTTATATCAAAAGCGAAGAGGACAGAAAGGAAATCCTTGAGCTTTGCAGCTATTGGACAGGAAAGACTGTCGATGATCTTATAAATATGAGATTGGATGACGATCAGATTAAGGGATCAGAGGCCGGAAAAAAGATTTTCCAGACAAACCTTTATCACTTTGCCGGTGTAGGACATCTTGTAATGGATTATGCAAAGCTTTTGAAGGTAGGCTATAACGGTCTTATCAAGGAAGCAGAAGCTGGTCTTTCAAAGCTTACGCTTGAGGATGAGGATTATATTGACAAAAAAGAAGAATTTGAGGCAATGATTATTTCTCTTGAAGCTGCTAAGAAATATATTGAAAGATATGCAAAGCTTGCTGAGGAATATGCTGAAAAGGAAACAGATGATACAAGAAAAATAGAGCTTCGTCAGATGGCTGCAAACTGTCATCAGATAGCAGGCGGACCGGCTAAATCATATTGGCAGGCACTTCAGTTGTTCAACTTTGCAACTACACTTACTCAGATTGAAGGAAACGGACATTCAATTTCATACGGAAGAATGGATCAGTGGCTGTATCCGTATTACAAGGAGGATTTGGATAAGGGAGCTATCACAAAGGATTTTGCTCTTGAGCTTCTTGAGGTAGAATATGTAAAGATGAATAACCCGACAAAGCTCAAGGATAAGAGTACCGTTATCGTCAGAAACGGAAGGGGCTTTGGAGGAGAATGTCTTACAATAGGTGGTGTTGATAAGTACGGAAACGATGCTACAAATGACCTTACAATGCTCATGCTAGAGGGATCAGCTCATACACGTATGATGAATCCTTGGGTTCTTGTAAGAATGCATGAGAAAACACCATATGAGCTCAAGGTAAAGACTGTTGAATGTATTCGCTGCGGATACGGACATCCAAAGGTATTTAATGATGAGCCTTCTATTAATGGAATGCTCAGAAAGGGTATGACTCTTGAAGAAGCAAGAGATTATGCCGTTGTCGGATGTGTTGAAATTGATGCTCCGGGAAAAGAATTTGGATGGCATGATGCAGCTTATGTAAATACTGCTAAGATGATGGAAATGGTTATCAACGGCGGACGCTGTCTTGATTGTGGACCTCATTGTATGAGATGGGAAAAATGCGGTAAATTAGGTAGGCATATCGGACCTGATACCGGAAGCCTCACAACATATAAGAGCTTTGATGAGGTGCTTGAAAGCGTTGATAAGCAATTCAAATATTGGACAGATCAGATGTGCAGCAGTCTTAATATAATTGATAAATGTCACAGAGCACTCAAGCCAACACCTTATGTATCATGCTTCTTTGGAAATTGTCTTGAAACAGGTAAGGATTTAACAGAGGGCGGAGCAAAATACAATGGTATTGGACCACAGGCCAGCGGACTTGCTACATGTGCTGATTCACTTGCAGCTATCAAGCAGCTTGTTTTTGAAGAAAAGAAATTTACCGGTAAGGAAATGCTTCAGGCAGTACTTGACAACTGGAAGGGTCATGATGTACTCTATGCTCTTGTAAACAGTTCAAAGGTTCATCATTATGGAAATGATGATGATTATGCCGATGATCTCTTTAAATATATGTTTGAATGCTATTGCGGACATATTGCAGGAAGAAAAACTCCAAGAGGAGGCTTCTTTAGTCCGGGAGTATATTCTGTTAATGCAAATGTTGGTATGGGTCTTAACACAAATGCTTCAATTGATGGAAGAAAAGCCGGTGAAGCTATTTCAGACAATCTTGGACCTGTTCATACGGATGGCGGTTCACATGATTATGAGGGACCGACAGGCCTTGCAAATTCAGTAACAAAGGTAGATCATTCACTCGCAACAAACGGAACACTTCTCAATATGAAGTTCCCACAGGAGGCTGTTGCCGGTGTAGAAGGCAGAGATAATCTTATAAGCTTCCTTGATGAGTATTTCTCTAAGAATGCAATGCACGTTCAGTTCAATATTATGAGCTCGGCTACAATGAGAAAGGCGCAGAAGCATCCTGAGAATTATAGAGATATGCTTGTACGAGTTGCAGGATACAGTGCATATTTTGTAGAGCTTTCTAAGCCTCTTCAGAAGGATCTTATCCAGCGTACAGAGTTACATTTTTAATAGCTGATATTTCCATTCCTAATATAAACCTATATTGGCCTAAGGCCAGACATGCGAGAAACCTCGGAAAGCCCGTAAAATAAGGGCTCCGGGGTTTTTTGCTGCCTATAGATAGTGACTCGATAGACTAGCCAAATTGACTTTAGGTGCGTTTTGTGTAATCATATTTTGTATAATTATAAGTCACGGAGTATTTGAAAAATTTGGAAATTCATGAGACTTCGGAAGATTTTGATTACTGCCCGAAGTGCGGAAACAGGTTTTAGGATCGGAGGAAAAGAATTATGGCAGATATCATAAAAATGGATAACAGGGCAATAGTGCCACAGGATGGCAGAGAAAATATATTTAAAGCAACAGAAGACATGCTGACAAACATTCGCTCCCTTTCTCATGATAAGCCGGTCAGAAGTGTGCCCCTTGCTTCACTGGGTGTCCTGGGAGGTAGTGCGGCATCCTTATCCCCGGCTCTTAGAACTGTGACAGAAACCACGATGATCAACACACAGGGTTTATATATGCTGGCAAATGAATCTGTAGGGGATAAATTAAAACTGGCAAAGGATGGCAATTTCTGGGGTGCCTTTAAGACGGCGGAAGGAAAGTCAAAATTTGCAAAACTGCAGTCAGCAGGACCTTTATCGTCTACTTCTACTGTAACCGTACCGGTCGATCCTGCAACCATAATGATGGCAGCTGCTTTATACTCCATAGAAAAGAAGCTCGGAGATATCGAGGAAATGCAGAAGCAGATCCTTTCTTTTCTGGAAATTGAAAAGGAATCGGAGATTGAAACAGATGTTCAGATGTTAACGAATCTTATCCGCAATTATAAGCAAAACTGGGATAATGAGCATTTTGTGGCAAGTAATCATAAGCTTGTGATCGATATCAAGCGGGCATCGTTGAAGCATATGATCAGTTACCAGAAGAATACGAAAGCCGCAATTTCAAATAAACAGCTTCTGGTAGATCAGAATAAAATAAGAAGTATTTCAGATGATCTGAAAAAGAAATTTGAATACTATCGCCTGTCTCTGTATACCCATTCTCTGGCCTCCCTGCTGGAAATCATGCTCAGTGGAAATTTCAAGGAAGCATATATAGCAGGAATCAAAGATGAAATAGAAAAGTATACAGAGGAATACAGACTTGCTTTTGATGCATCTTCTAAATATCTGGAAAAACTGGGAAGCGGTGCTATAGATGCAAATATTCTTGGAGGAATAGGAACATTAGGAAAGAAAATGGGCGATCTGATCGGCACAATTCCTGTTGTGAAGGAAGGAACGGTTGATGAATCCCTTCAGGATAATGGAAAAAAGCTGGAGAAAATAGCATCTTACAGGAAATCAAAGGCTGTATATGACTTTGCGGCTCTTGGAAATCCGCAGACAGGCGTATTGACAGATAAAATGCAGGATATGATCGATATTTACAATCATACAGAGAAAATCTGTTTTGACAGGGAGAATATTTATCTGATGGGATAGATAGTGTATCAAAAAAGCAAGATCAGAGGCATCGGATGAAAAACTATAATCTACTAGAAGGTTTTGAATTAATTTTTTGACGATGATGCAGATGAGAAAGAATTAATTAAGACTGATTAAAAAAATCAACAAAGATCTTCTTGGAT
>CAVBHN010000010.1:57214-65883 GCA_963595425.1 Faecalibacterium sp. CAG:74
TCTTGGATATTGACAGAGAAATTTAAACAAGAAAAATGGAGTTAAAACAAGATATTAGGAAAAAGCTCATGGGATAAAAGCTTTTTGCTTGTTTAAATTGTTTGCAAGAAAAAAAGTTAAACAAGAATAAATCTACCATAGATATTGCCGAGATGTAATTGGCCAAAAGCTGATTGCAGGTCAGGAGAGATGAGAGATGAATGCAGCTTTATTAAACAGTAAGATGAATGAATATATGTTTCGTCTGAATCAAAAAATGGGAGCATGGCTTTCCAAAAAGCTTCCGAAGATTACAGATAACTGGTGGCAGGAACTTGTCATTAATAATCTCAGGTCTTTGCAGAAGGATAATGTCCTTAGAGAGGGCATTAAAGATATTGATGGACTGGATCTGGCAGCTCTTTTACGCATTGTGGATCGTAACTGGTTTGTGATTACCAGTGTTTTCTATATCAACAATAAGGAACGTAATAAGATTCGCGAGATGCAGCGGATTAGAAATGACTGGGCGCATATCACACCCAGTGATATCACTAAGGAGAAGGTGATCAATGATGCCAATGTCATTATCGAACTGATGCAGGCTTTCGATGCCTCCATGAAAGAGACCATGGATATGGAATCTTTTGTTATGGATGTGGAAGATGATAATGACATACATATTGAGACCTCGAAACCAGTGGCTAAGAAGTCTGTTACACAAACAGATTCGGTAAGTGCGGCAAATAGTACAGAAATTGTTTTGGGAAGTGTGGTTACTCTGGTCAGTGATCCTAAGACAGCTGGTGCCGTGATTGGAATTAACGAAAACAGCTATACGGTGTTCGTCAATGGTGGGCCTCAGAATTTTTATCGTGAGCAGATTCAATTACAGGAAAAGAAGAAAGCCGAAGAATATCTGTCTTTAAAGGAAGTACGTGCAGCTCTTACGGCTTACCAGATCAACAATCCTGGATCCAGTAATCTTTATTCTTTGAATGCTGCGCGAATTGATTTTGTGCCTTATCAATTTAGACCGGCGCTCAGGATGATCAAGACGGACAGTCCCCGAATTCTTGTGGCAGATGATGTGGGTGTTGGTAAGACGATCGAAGCCGGACTCATCTTAAAAGAGATGGAAGCCAGATCTTCTCTTAACTCTGTATTGGTTATCTGTCCGAGACCTTTGGTTGCTGAGCGTAAGTGGCAGCTGGAAATGAAGCGTTTCGATGAGAATTTTACTCAGTTGGATGGCAGAACCTTGACCGAGTGTATCCTAGAGACCGATCGGGACGGAGAATGGCCGGAGAGACATAGTAAGGCAATTATCCCATATTCTCTATTTAGTGAGGATTCTGTCCTTGGAAGACAGTCAAAGTCTTCTAAAAAGCGCAAGAACATAGGATTATCAGAACTTGATCCGATTCCGCATTTTGATCTGGTCATTGTGGATGAGGCTCATAATATTCGTAATGCAAATACCTGGATGTATCGGGGAGTAGAGCTGTTCTGCCGTAATGCAGATGCCGTTGTATTTTTGACAGCAACTCCGCTTCAGAACAGTAATAATGATTTATATACTTTGCTGAATCTTTTGCGGCCGGATGTGGTACTGGATAAGGATACCTTCCAGACGATGTCAGAGCCAAATGCTTTTGTAAACAATCTTCTTCGTATTGTAAGAAATCAGGAGGAAGGTTGGCAGGAAGCCGGTAAACAGGAACTTGCAAATATCCTCGGAACTACTTGGGGGCGGAATGTGATTCAGCATAATCCTGATTTTGAGAAGATATTTGATTTTCTGGATAAGCAAGGGGTGACAAGAGATGAGAAGATTGAAGCAATCTCAATCATCGAGAGCTTCCACTCTTTCCATACCATGATCAACCGGACAAGAAGAAAGGACATCGATGATTTCTGTATCCGCAGAACACAGACCGTGAAAGTGCCATTTAATAGTGTGCAGAGAGATCTTTACGATGCCTTGATTGATTTTGAAAGTACGGCTTTGGCTCAGCTCCATGGTAGCCGCAGCGTACGTTTCATGCTCTGCACGATTATGCGTCAGGCATCCAGCTGTATTTATGGTCTGGCTCCTTTTATGAACGATCTTGTAAATAAGAGGTTGGCTCAGATTCAGGAAGATGGCGAGTTGTACGAATATGATGTTGAGATGAACTCGGATGAGGAGAATTCTATATTTGAGTTGGCAAGTGAGATCGATGCACTTTCAAGATCCCTTCCGAAGGACGATCCGAAGTTGACCAAGCTGCTTGAGATTGTAGATCAGAAGCAGAATGATGAGAATAACAGAATTATTATCTTCAGTTCTTTCAGACACACCTTGGCTTATTTAAAGAAAAATCTGAAAGCCCACGGCATTCGTGTGGGACAGGTAGATGGCTCAGTCCCGGATGAGGAGAGATATAACCTTCGTCAGAGGTTCCTTTTGGGTCGAGATGATAAGAATGCCATTGATGCTCTTCTTTTTAGTGAGGTTGGGTGCGAAGGTCTGGATTATCAGTTCTGTGATTCTATGATCAACTATGATCTGCCTTGGAATCCTATGAGAATTGAGCAGAGAATCGGTCGTATTGATCGTCGCGGACAGAAGAATGACACGGTTAAGATTTATAACATGATCACAGAAGATACCATAGATGCAGTGATTTATGATCGATGCTTGTCTAAAATAGGTGTCTTTGAGGCAAGTATTGGTGATTGTTCGGAAATCTTGGGTGATATTTCAGATCAGATCTTCAAGATCATGTTTGATTCTGAGCTTACCGATGAAGAACGTAAGATGAAGATTGAGAAGATGGCCGATAACGAAGTGATGAAGGTTCAGGAGCTTCAGCGCCTGGAGCAGGAAGAAAAGTCCCTATATGGATTTGATCTTTCTAAGTACATTATAGACAAGGATGTTCAGGATGCAGAAAACCAGTGGATAAATTCCCAGAGCATGAATGAAATGGTCAATGCTTTTATGGATGATTATTTGGGGAAGGGAGAATACATTCGTGGAAAATCAGAAGCAAAGACTTTGCGCCTGGCAGCGGATAAGAGAAAGCTTCTATTGGATGATCTTAAATCTATGCAGCTTCCGGCCAATAATAATGCCGTAAAGCTGTGGAAGGCCTATTTGAAGTCAGATAAACCGGTGTTGTCTGTTACCTTTGACAGTAATTACGCAAAGGATAATAGAGATGTGACCTTCTTGACACAGATGCACCCTCTGGTTATGGATGCAGCTGCTTTTGAGAGCAAGAAATTTCCATGTAATGTCAGCGTGCGCGTGGCAGATCCGGAGATTCCGTCAGGTGATTATGAATTCTTGATCTACGCATGGAAATATGTGGGGCTAAGACCAGACATTAAGCTGGTAGCTGTTAGTGATAACGAAGTGGTAGAAAAAAATATTCTTTCTTTCCTGCATTATGCATCAGATTCCATGGGAGAAGACGTGTCCTATGCAGATAAGTGGGACGGCATGGATCAGTTACATTACCGGAGATGGCAGACAGCAAAGGAAGCTTATACAACAGAGGTACGTAATGAATGTGAATATCGCCTGGAGCAGATTGCTCATTCCAGCAATCAGCAGGAGGTGATTGTGAGATCACAGATTAAAGCTGCTACAGATGAAAAGATCAAGCGTATGAGAGAAGCACAGTTAGAAAATCTGAAGAAAAAATATGAAAATCAAAAGACAATGGTAGAAGATACAATTGGTAAAGCTGATATTCATACGAATCTGCTGGTAAGAGGTGTTTTACATGTAGATTAAAATACCTGGAGGGAAGTATCGATGGGAAGGATTAACTATCAAGCTATATACGAAAAGAATAAACATGATTGGTATGCCATGACAGAGGAGCCTCAGAAATATGAGGCTCTCTTGGCAGGCCATTATTCAGATAGCAATCATTTCGTATATGAACTTCTGCAGAATGCGGAGGATGAAAAGGCAAGTAAAGTCGTTGTGGAGTATTACTGTGATCAGCTTGTCTTTTATCATAATGGAGATCCTTTTGATGAGGGAGACGTAAGGGGCGTTTCTTCCATGTTGATGGGTACTAAAAATAAGGACGATGCCAGTACAATCGGTAAGTTTGGTATGGGATTCAAATCTGTATTTAAGTACACCTATCAGCCGGAGATCTATTCAGATAATGAAGGCTTTGTCATCCAAAATTATTTGCTTCCCAAAGAAGTGAAAAATGGTTGGGATTATCAGAAGATGAAAGCAGAACTGAAATATCACGACGGAGACAAAGTCGTTTATACCTTTGCTGGATGCCAGCATTTAACAAAGATCGTTATTCCGTTTAAAAAGACAGATCATAAGGGAAATCTTACAACCATCAGTGGAAAAGATGTATTGGAAAAGCTGCAGAGCTTATCAGGCGAGATTTTGCTGTTTTTGACTTACATTCAGGATCTTTACTGGATTAATAAAGAGAATGGAAGGTATGCACATATTACTCTGGGTAAGGATGAGAGGGATCCAAACCTGATCACTTGCCGGATTTCCGGAAATAATGGAGATGGCAAAGCAGAGATCACAAGATATCTAAAATATAAGGATGTCTTTGATCATCCGGATATGAAGAATGCCGAGGTCAGTGTGGCCTATAAGGTAAATAACCAGGCAAAGAATGTCAATGAGTTGAAGGATTCACCTATATGGGTGTACTTTCCAACGAGAGATAATACAGATTTACCTTTCTTGATTCATGGAAGTTTTGAGACGGCAGTCTCACGAGAAAAGCTGATGACGCCATCAGATTTTAATAATGTGCTTTTTGATCGACTGGGGACCTTGATAGCAGATACTATGGAGGATCTTGGAGAAAGAGGACTTATCACACAGCCTTTTATTCGTAGAGTGGTATTGGCTGCATTCCAGGATGAGACAGAGAATGGAACAATTCCAGGTTTGACAGAAAAGGTTACTGAAGCATTTCGCAGCAAAGCTTTGGTTCCGAATATGACAGGTCATAACCGCATGGCATCAGATCTTAGAATTCCGGTTCCATTTTCTATGGCTGAACAGGCAAATTCTGTTTTGTGGATAGATGCATTCGAAGGGGTAGAGGATTTTGCTGCCTTAAATAATGAGCGTGAAACAAGATTTACAGAATATTATACCTGGCTGCGTGATAGTCTGAAGATTCCAGTGTTCAATCTGAGTGATTGGGCGCAGAAGCTTTGTGAGCAGCCAGAACGAGTAATCAGCACTACAGATGGAACACTAGATGAACTAAAGACATTTTATGATTTTATCGGTGATTATCAGGAAGAGTATTATAAGAACGAAAGAAGCTATTCCAGAGCTGGTGCATATGAAGTAACAATTCGAAATTGTTTGCCGAAAGCATGGGAATATTTAAGAGAAGCGCCAATTGTGCTGAATGCGGAGAATCGTATGATTCCCGCATATAAAGATGATGTGCTTCAGATTTACCTGTCTTCTTCCAGTAAATACGGAACGATTTTGAGTTCTAATATTGTAAGCGACCTTATTACGAAAGATTATCGTAACCTCTTAGAGGATAGCTTAAAGATCGCAGAATTTGATAACTACCAATTTGTAAAAGAAAAAGTTATCAAAAAATATGTGGAAAGAGAAGACGGCTATCTTGGTTTCCAAAATGGAAATGATTTTGATCAGGAATATAAGGAGGATCTTGAACAGATCTTCGGTTTATTTGAAGAAGTTAGAGATGCTGCTGAAGTAAGGAAAATACTGAAAGATGCCAATATTATTAAGGTAGTATCAGAAGACGGTGAAAATCGTTTTGCAAGACCGAGTCTTGTTTACGTGGATTGTTCAGATGAGGGAATGGATTTATCTGTTTATTTTCATCCAATTACGATTGCAGAAGAAGAGTGGGTTGACTGTGACGAAGATGATGAGGCAGTTTTTAAGACTGTTTATGTAGATACAGATGAAATTAATGATTTTGACTTATTTCATATTGATACAAAATATTACGAAAAAAACGGTATATCTATTAACCAACTTAAAAAATTTGGACTCGTTACAACAGCAATTGACCAAGGTAGAAGGTGTGGAAGATGTTACGGGGATAACTACTGGGATGCCTTGGGTGAATTCTGTCCTTGAATCAGTATTAGAAACCTTGAGGAGAATCTGGAATATATTGAAATGCATATTGATTCAGCACTTGCAAAGAAAAAGTCCGCAGAGATATTAAAACTATTTTTGCAGATTCCAAGGAAGCTTAAGGGAGAAATTAGGAGAAGGCAGAGAAATCCATATACGAAGGAAGAAAAAGCCAGTGTGCTGGGGAGGCTTAATTGGCATAATTGGCTTTTTGATAAGGATGGCGAATTGCATTCACCAAATGAGCTGTCACGATATGATCTGGATGGAGAGATTTATGATGATCTTCCTATCAACAAGCAGGCATTCGAATTACTTGGCTTTGTGGAAAAGGAATCTGATGTAAAAGCGGAAACTTTTGAGAAGGTACATGCTCTTGATAAAACAGATAAAGAGATGATGTTTCGTCAGTTGGCAGGAGACTTGGGATATGATTTGGTTTCACTTAAACAAGCTCCGGCACAGAACGACGAATTTGCTTATGAAGACGAAGATGAGAGTGAAGAGACCTTTAATCCGAATGAATGGATGTCGGATGAATTTCCACAGCATCGTGTGCGTGATCGGGAGAATCTTCTTATTCATGTACGCCAACAATTTTTCTTTGCAGATCCGGTAAAGTATGAGAAGGTCATGCGGCAGATTAGGACCAGTAAGTCACAGAAAGCAGTCAGAGCTTATACGGTGGGTATGTACATAAATGAAAGTGACGCAAATATTTGCCAGATGTGCACAAAACCGGCAAAGCATGTGGATGCGATCGAGATCGCTAATTTTGGCATTGAGATGCCACAGTTGCACCTGTCTTTATGCCCGGAATGTGCAAGAAGATATAAGGATTTTAGAGATGCCTCAAAGGAGCATTTTAAAAGTGAAATGAGTAGGGCTATCCGTGAAATCGATGCGGAGACGATAGAGGAAGATTATGAAATAGAAATTTCAGAAGAAACTTCTGTTCATTTTACACAGACGCATATCGCTGAGGTTAAAGAAATCCTTAATCTCTTAGACGAGTATGGCGTTCCGGGGGAGGAGCAACCTTCCCGAATAGAAAAAGTTGCTATAGATAAAGAAAAAGTCCCGAGAACATTTATTCCTGTGCCTGAGAATGGGCTTGAAAAGAGTCAACATTATCAAAGACCACAGCAAGGTTCTAGTATGCCATCTAACAATGTGGGTGCTGCAAAGGCTAATATTTCCGATAAGACAGATGACAGACATCCTCAAGAGGGAGATATTGTTCAAAATCAGAAATATGGTCAAGGAACAATTGTAAAAGTAGATGCTATCTTAAAGCATCTGGAGGTTGAATTTAATTCCGTTGGAAAGAAAACATTTGCTATGCCTACTTGTTTCGAAAAGGGATTTTTGAAGTATGAGCCACGATCGGATGTGGATTCAGAGGTTAGACATCTGGAGAAAGCTGCAGCAAATTCTATTACAGAAGAAAAGAAAGCGGATCTATGGAGCTTGGCAGATTTTTTTTTAAAGTCTGGATTTGAGGTTGTAGATAAAAGGTTAAACGGTGGCGCTCTTTGGGTAGTCGGTACAAGACAGGAATTGGAAAGCACGGTAAAGATGGCAGAAAGCTTATATAAAGCATATGGGACATATTGTGACGGAGGCCGTGCAGTGGGTTACAGAAAAGCATGGTTTACGAGGAGTAAACGGTAAGGGGAGAGATAACGAGTGCAGCAGTTGTTTGATCAGATCAGAAAAGATAATGTTGTAAAATACGGAACCAGAGTTTCCAGTTATATTCCGATCATCATAAATCAGTATAGTGACAGAACACACTTCATTTATGAAATTCTGCAGAATGCTGAAGATGCAGGGGCAACGTACATTAATTTTCATTTATATAGAGATCATCTGGAAATATATCACAATGGACGTCCTTTCAATGAAAAGGATATCAATGGTGTTTGTGGTATTGCAGACGGGACAAAGGATGATGGAACCAGGATAGGACATTTTGGTATTGGATTTAAGGCAGTGTATGGATATACATCTACTCCTGAAATTTATTCTGGAGAGTATTGCTTTAGGATTGTAGATTATTTGAATCCGTATGAGATTGGGAAGAAGCCTGCACTTTTATCGAAAGAAACATGTATGATTCTGCCTTTCGACAAAAAATCAGTTTCTTCGGAAGTCGCATTCAAAGAGATAAAGGAAGCACTGACTAAGAAGATAACGGCTGAAAGTATACTGATGCTTAACTCGATTAGTGACGTTGAGATCAAAATTGCTGGAATCATGGATCTTATCCGCATCAATAAAGAAAAAGGTAGTATTGGTGGATCTGAAAATGTTTATGAGCTTAGTCTGCTTACAACTTACGGAAATGAATCAGGAACCGAAACAAGAGAAAGAGAGACTAACTATCTTCTTTTTACAGATGCGGAAAAAGAAGCTTCTGCAATTATTTTTAAGGTGAATGGCAAGGAATTGCAGGAGGTAAAAAATAGTAAAATTTATGCTTTTTTCCCAACTGCTAAGGAAGCACATCAGAGTTTCTATATTCATGCACCTTTTGATACAACGCCTGCACGAGACA
>CAVBHN010000011.1:0-64791 GCA_963595425.1 Faecalibacterium sp. CAG:74
AGTGATTTCCTTTTTACCGGAATCGTGATTTCCGACAAAACGGAATGTTGATTTCTATATGCCGGACAGGCGATGGATTTCAGCCCGGATTATTCACCGGTCTTTTTGATTAATTGTTTCTGTTTGTATATCTGAGATAATAACTATATCAAAATATTATGGAGGTGTGCTTATGGCGGATGCAAAAGAAGTTCAACGTTTAGAAGATCTTGCATTTGAAATGAGAAAAATGCTTTTGGATTTATGTGTTAAATACGAAGGAGCTGTACATATAGGCGGTGATCTTTCAATGACGGACCTACTTATAGGATTGTTCCATCATGGCTTAAATGTTAATCCTGAGGATATTCGTATGCCTGACAGAGATCGTTTTATTTTGAGCAAAGGACATGGAGCGGTATGCATGTATATTGCTATGTGCCTTAGAGGCTTTTTTGATTATGACGAAATTGTCAGGACATATGGAAAATTAGACAGCGCATACGGAATGCATCCATGCAGAGTTCAGCTTCCGGCACTGGAATGTTCTTCGGGATCTTTGGGACATGGACTTCCTATGGCTGTAGGAATGGCTTTTGCTGCAAAATCAAGGAAACAAAAGCACAGAGTCTTTTGCATGGTTGGTGATGGCGAATCATGTGAAGGAAGTATATGGGAAGCAGCAATTGCAGCAAGATCCAAGGAGCTTGGAAATCTCATAGTTGTTGTAGACAGAAACAAGCAGATGATGTGCAGTCATACTGAGGTGGTTACTGTATTGGATCCATATCCTGATAAATGGAAAGCATTTGGATGGAATGTAATTGAGATAGACGGACATGATATGGGACAGATAGTTGACGCTCTTGACAATCTTCCTGCTTACGGCTCAAATCGGCCTACTGCTATAGTTGCCAATACTATAAAGGGAAAAGGTGTGGATTTTATGGAAAGAGTAATTGGATGGCATGCAGGAAGTTTAAATGAGGCAGATTATAAAAAAGCAATTGAAAGCATCTGCAGAGTATACGGAAGGGAGGCAGACTAATGGCAGGATCATTTAATTTTGGTGAATGGATTTCAGCACGTTCGGTAATTGGATCTACTTTAGCTGAGATTGGAGCTGATAACGATAAGCTTTATGTATGTACTCCCGATGTTGCAATGAGTCTTATAGAATTTAAGACAAAATTTCCGGAACGGTTCATCGATGTAGGAATTGCAGAACAAAATTGTATCGGTGTGGCAGCCGGAATAGCTCTGGAAGGAAATATTCCAGTAGTAATGGGAATGCTTCCGTTCCTTTCAATGCGCTCATGCGAACAGATTCGTACAGATGTATGCTATCAGAATCTTCCGGTTCGTATTATTGGAACCGGCGGCGGATTAACCTCAGGCGGCGGCTCAACTCACAATGCAATGGAAGACATAGCAATTCTTAAATCCATGGTTAATATGTGTGTTATATCTATAGGCGATCCTAATATGATTCGAGATATCCTTAAGCTTTCTATGTATTATGCAGGACCTATGTATATAAGACTCGCACAAGGAAAAAAGGATAGAGTTATATATGAACCTGGCAGCAATGTATATAAGGTAGGAGGAAGCATAACAGCAAGAGATGGAAAAGATTTAACAGTAATAGCACATGGTGAAATGGTAGGCATGGCTCTTGATGTTGCTGAAGAATTATCTAAGGATGGTATAGATCTAAGAGTGATCGATATGTATTCCATCAAACCGTTCGATAAGGAAGCGGTAAATAAGGCAGTGGAAGAGACAAACGGAATAATTGTCTGGGAAGATCATTTGATGGAAGGCGGGCTTGCAAGTACGTTGTCAGATTATTTTATAGACAATCAGATTTATCCAAAGCAGTTTAAACGTTTTGGAATCCCGCAGGTTTATGCAGGCTTTGGTGCCGGATTTGAGCAGCAGAAAAAATATGGATATGCGGAAAAAGATATAATTGCGTGTGCAAAAGAAATGATGAAGTGATAGATGAAAGGAGAATAGTATGGGTAAACAAACAAATACAGCACCCGTAGATGAGTTTACAAAGCTTAATCTTCCAAAAAAATTAGGTTATGCGTGTGGTGATTTTGCCTGTAATATGAGTTGGACCCTGGTAGGTTCTTATCTTGTATTTTTCCTGACTGATATAGCACTTATTCCCGGAACAATAGTAGGCCTGGTTATTTTTCTTTCGAAATTTTGGGATGCGGTAAATGATCCGATTGTCGGATATCTTGCGGATCATACCAACAGCCGTTGGGGAAGATATAGGCCATGGATCATATTCTCATTTGTTCCGATGCTCATTTTTAATGTTTTGACATTTACAACAAATCCTGACTGGAGCGTGACAATGCGTACTGTATGGGGACTTGGTATGTATTTTATACTGGTGCTTCTCTATACGATGGTAAATGTAACATATTCTGCAATGCCGGCTCTTATGACGAGAGATACGGAAACAAGAAGCAGTCTTTCGGGCTTCCGTATGACAGGTGCATTCCTTGCAATGGTTGTCCTTTCATTTTTGACACTTCGTGTCGTTAATTATTTTGGCGGCGGTGCAGCAGGATACAGAAATGCAGCTATTGTATTTTCATTGATAGCAGTTCCATTTTTTATCATTACAATTGTTTCAACCAAAGAAGTTGTTACTATTGATAACAGCAAGAATAAAAAGGTGAATTTCATTAAACAGTTTGCAGTGCTTAAGGGCAATTGGCCTGTAATCCTTATTGCTATAAGCTATTTGGGATGGGGAGTTATTCAGGGTGGAATGACATTCCGTTTGTATTATTGTACCTACAATGCAGGAAATGAGCTTCTTTATGCAAATACTCAGACACTTTGGTCAGTAATGGGAATGATAGGTGCCTTTTCGGTTACATATCTAGTTAAAAAATTCAATAACAAGGGAACATTAGCAGGAATCGCTTTTCTCATCATTGCACTGGGATCGATTGTTTCATTTTTCCTTCCGATTGAGGAAGGATGGGCACAGGGAGTTTATTATGTAATGCAGGCACTGGTAGGTCTTGGAACCGGACTTATGCTCGGAAATGTATTCGGAATGATGCCTGATACCGCAGAGTATACATATGATAAAACAGGAGTATATGCAGCAGGATTTATTTCGACATTTATCAATTTTATGTTGAAGGTAGGACAGGCAGTAGCAATTTCGGGAGCAGCACTTTTGCTTGATAAGATAGGATACGTGCCGGGAGAGGCACAAAGCGGAAATGTATTGTTCACAATGAATTTTGGTTCTCATATGTTTATCGGAATAATTTGCATAATATGTGCGATTTGTATGTTTGCATATAAGCTCGATAAGAAAACGTATAATGAGATCGTTGCCAGACTTAAAGAAAAAGGAATGGCTAATTAATGGAGGGATGATATGGCAACAATGAAACAGCTTTGGTGGACCAAAGGAAGAGAAATAGAATTAAAGGACGTAGAAATTCCTGAGGTTAAGAAAAATGAAGTTAAAGTAAAAATCGCATATGCCGCGATATGTGCAAGTGATGTACATCAGGTAGAACAGAATGTTATGGGAGCACAGCCTCCGGCTCCGTTGGGACATGAGGCCTCGGGAACCATTGTAGAAATTGGAGAAGAGGCGAAGGCTGCAGGCTATAAGATAGGAGATAAGGTAACTATGTTCCCTGTATCACATTGCGGACAGTGTGAAAATTGTAAAAAGGGACTTCAGCAATATTGTACAAATGCGAAGGCAACAGGCGCATTTGCGGAATATGTAGTAACAGATGTAAAGACAATATATAAAATACCTGATGATGCTGATCTTATGAAATATGCGATTGTTGAGCCGACTAATTGCTGTCTCAGAGCAATGGACCTGGCTCCGATATCGCATGGAGCAAATGTAGCTATTGCAGGAGTGGGTGGCATCGGTTCAATAATGCTTAATCTGATTATACTATCAGGAGCAGCCAATATTACCGTAATAGATCCGGTTCCCGAGAAACGGCAGATGGCACTTGAAATGGGTGCAAAATATGTTATTGATCCTTTTAATGAGGATGTTGTTGCAAAGGCTATGGAAATAACAGGCGGAAATGGATTTGATCAGGTGTTTGAGATGTCAGGCTCTACTAAGTCGGCACTTACACCTATAAATATACTTGCACGATGCGGAACAGCAGTTTATTTCGCTGTATTTCCTCCGACATTTGAAATGCCGCTTAATCTTCATACGCTTTATATGAAGGAAGGACGGATTCAAACAGTATTTACATCACCTGAAATAATGCACAGATCTATAAATATGATCGATCGTATGCAGACAGATAAAATAATAGGAAAGATAATGCCGCTTTCACAGGCTGTAGAAAGCTTTGAGGTATTCCATACATCTAAGTATTGTAAGATATTGCTTGATTGCAGTAAACCTTGAAGTAAGAGCTGTTATAAAAGCCTTGTGCCGGTATCATAAAAAAGCTTTATAAAAGTGTAGTTGATATTCTGTTACCGTAATTACGGTAGGTAATACAGGATTATCAGCTGCACTTTTAGGCATATAAATATCTTTGAATTAAAAGCCTGAAGATAAACATAATAACGCAGTCAATACGTGAGGAAAGGGGACTATATGAATAAAAAACAGGAAAAAAGAATATCGGAACTTGAAAAGCAAAGAAAGGTAGGAGAAAAAAGAGTATATATTCCTAATATAAGCGGATTAAAATATATAGTGCTGTTTTTGGTTGTTGCAGCGGTGTCATTTGTTCTCGGAAGAATTTTTACAAGCCAATTGGCAGTTTTAATGTTTACAAATATCTTTTCAATGATAATGGTTGTTTATTTAGCTAAGGTATTGATCTATACGCAGGAATCATGCGTGCTTATAACGAATAAGCGCATTTACGGAAAAGCAGGACAGAAGGATTTTAATATTTTTTATTATAATATTAAAAACGTATATAATTATAAAAAGGGAATACTTATAGATACTGAAAATGAACATGAAAGCATATTCCTGCGCTATCTGACAAATAAAGAAGAAACATATAATGCATTGGTTGATTGTATAAATAAGAAGAGGTGATTTCTTTGATCGATTTGATAAAAAAACGCATTAGTCCGTACTATTACAATAATTGTGCCGAATTAAATATAGGAAGATATTCGATAAGAGTAAGCTATGCAAAAATTATCTTGCAAATTCAGATTATTCAATAGATGAAATATCTGAAAGCGTAGGCTTTGCATCTTCGAATGTTTTATACAGATTATTAAAAAACAGTGAAGGAATTACTCCTCTGGAATATCGTATAAAATGCAGACAGCAAAAAAATGAGTAATATTTTTTGAAATTAATATTATTGTGTGATAGAGTATAGCTGTTTAGAACAAATTTTCAAGGGAGAGCGCCATATGAAAAAGTGGATATTGATCGATTTACTGGTTATTGTTTCTTCGATTTTGAATTTAGTAAAGAAAAATAAATTTACAAGGCTTCTGTCTATTGTATCAAGCCTGATATGTATCTACAGTATATTTAAAACAGTGAAAAAACTGATCGCAAAAGGAAAATAACAATGGATTTTTCTTCATTATTAAATGATAAGCAGATTGAGGCGGTAATGCATACAGAGGGACCGCTTTTGATAATTGCCGGAGCCGGCTCCGGCAAAACAAGAGTACTTACTTACAGGATATCATATCTTATTAATGAGAAAAAAATAAATCCATGGAATATCATGGCTATAACCTTCACTAATAAGGCAGCAAATGAAATGCGTGACAGGGTAAATGCTATCGTCGGATCCGGTGCCGAGGAGGTTTGGGTGTCTACATTTCACTCATCCTGTGCACGTATTTTAAGAAGATATATAGACAGGATAGGATATTCTAACAGCTTTTCCATATATGATACAGATGATTCGAGGGCAGTTATCAAGGATGTGATATCAGAGATGAATGTTGATATCAAGAGATTTTCGCCAAAAAGGATGCAATATATTATTTCATCATCAAAAAATAAGCTGTATACCTCAGAAGAGATGCTTAATGATGCAGCTAGTCATGATGATAAGATAATTGCCGCAATATATGAGGAATATGAAAAAAAACTCTTTAAAAACAATGCCCTTGATTTTGATGATCTGCTTATAAAGACGGTGGAGCTTTTTAAGAAGGCACCGGAGGTGCTTTATAATTATCAGAACAGATTCCGTTATATCATGGTTGATGAGTATCAGGATACAAATAAAATACAGTTCGAATTTATAGATCTGCTTGCCAGGGAAAATAAAAATCTCTGTGTAGTCGGTGATGATGACCAGTCGATTTATAAATTCAGAGGTGCGGATATTCACAATATTCTTGATTTTGAAAAGAGCTTTCCGAATGCAAAAATCGTAAAGCTTGAACAAAATTACAGATCAACAGGCAATATTTTAAAGGGAGCAAATTCTGTTATTGCAAAAAATTCTCAGAGAAAGTCAAAAACGCTGTGGACTGCATCACAGGACGGGCATCCGATCGTAAAGAGGGTTTTTCAAACAGCCTATGATGAAGCAAGAAGTATTGTAAGAGATATATCAAAAAAAGCAGTATCACAAAGATATAACCAGTTCGCTATATTGTATCGGACAAATGCTCAGTCACGTCTTTTTGAGGAGCAGCTTGTTTACAATAATATTCCATATAGGATAGTCGGAGGGGTAAACTTTTATTCAAGAAAAGAGATAAAGGATATCCTTGCTTATCTTAAAACTATAGATAACGGATATGATGAGCTTGCCATCAAACGTATCATTAATATTCCAAAAAGAGGTATCGGAAGCAAGAGCCTGGAAAGGATAAGCAATTATGCTGCTCTGAATGATATCACATTCTTTGAGGCATGCTGCAGAGCAGAAGCTGTGCCCGGAATAGGCAAGGCAGCAGCTAAAATAACCAAGTTTACGGAATTTATTAAGAAAAATAAAAGCCTGTCTTCAGAGCTTAACCTGGTTGACTTTATAAAAAAGCTTTTAGATGATACGCAATATATTGAGATGCTTAAGTCAGATGGGAGCGAGGAGTCCCTTGAAAGAATTACGAATATCGGTGAACTTTTGACTAAGGCTGAAAGCTATGCGGATTCAACCGAGAACCCATCTCTTAGCGGATTTTTGCAGGATGTAGCTCTTGTTGCCGATATTGATTCGTTAGATGATAATGCAGACAGGGTATTCCTTATGACATGTCACAGCGCAAAGGGTCTTGAATTTGACAATGTATATCTTGTAGGTATGGAGAATGGACTTTTTCCAAGCTTTACATCTCTTTTTGACAGCGATGATACAGAGCTTGAAGAGGAACGACGTTTATTTTATGTCGGAATGACCAGAGCCAGAAGGACGCTGACACTAACAGCTGCAAAAATGAGAATGATAAGAGGTGAAGCCGAGTTTCATAAGGAGTCTGTTTTTCTGGAGGAAATTGATTCTGAATGCATGGAAGACAAAAGCGACTGGGAAATGAGAGAGAACAGGAAGCAATCATCCTATGACGAACAGACTGAGCTTAAGGCTCCGATCAAAAAGGTGCAGGAGACCAAGCCATATGCAAAGGTATTTGATCTTAATGCCTTTAAACCGGTCAAGCCACAGGGTCTTGACTATGCCGAAGGCGATACAGTAAATCACAAAAAATTCGGTATAGGAAGGGTACTTCAGATAAAGGAAACTCCGAAGGATTTTGAGGTGACTGTCGAATTTGATAAATACGGGATTAAAAGAATGTTTGCTGCCTTTGCAAAGCTTACTAAGGTCCAATAAGTATGAATAGAGGTAACTCTTTTCAGATGCCGGCATTATATATTTTACATATCATAAAAAAAATGATAGAATAACAAAGCATATGCGAAGGCATTGCCGAAATATGATTTTAAATAATTTTTATAAAGGAAGGAACACAAATGAGTTTATTAACAGATTGGAGAGAAAAAGCATATGATCAAAACGCAGATCAGAATGCGATAAATAAATTATGGCAGGAGTATTTTCTTAAAGAAAAGGAAATTTATATTCAGTTATTATCCAATCCGGATGAAGAGGTTAAGGGAACTGTTTCTGAACTTGCTGCAAAATACAACATGGATATAATGCAGATGACAGGATTCCTTGATGGTATAGATGAAAGCCTTGTTACACCTAACAATATCGAGGAAATGGATGAAAATACAGTTGTAAGCCTTAAGTTTGACAAAACAAAGCTCTACAAAAACATGGTAGGCGCAAAGGCAGAATGGCTGTATAAGCTTCCGCAGTGGGATGCTATCTTTACAAAGGATGAGCAGAAGGCTCTTTATTTAGAAGAAAAAAAATCAGGAACTATCGTCAAGGGACAAAAGATTGGAAGAAATGATCCATGTCCTTGCGGCAGCGGTAAAAAATATAAAAAATGCTGTGGTAAAAATGCCTGACTTTAACTCAATCAGAGAAAAATCCTGTCCCTAGGTGTATTTGATTTGAACATGGGATAGGATAAGTCTTGATATAGCAAAGAGGAGGTTTATGATTCTTGCGGTTGATATCGGAAACAGTTGCATCACAATAGGCGGAGTATCTGCAAATAAGATAGAATTTATAGAGCATATTTCTACCGAAAAATCCAGAACAGCCTTAGAATATGCAGTAAGCATAAAAAGTGTTTTGGATATAAATAACAGCTCGGCAGTTGACATTGACGGAGCTATCATTTCATCTGTAGTGCCGCAGCTTACTGCTGTGGTTAAGCTTGCGATAGAGAAGCTTTACGGTGTAAGCTCTATGGTAGTGGGTCCGGGATTGAAAACCGGATTAAATATCAGGATAGATGATCCGGCTCAGCTTGGAAGCGATCTTTTGGTGGATTCTGTTGCTGCTTTGTCAGAACACAAGGCACCGCTTATAGTTATTGATATGGGTACAGCTATGTCATTTTGTGTTATTGATTCCAAGAATCAGTATATCGGAGGAATGATAGCTCCCGGAGTACGTACATCGCTTGATTCACTTGTTTCAAATACCTCTTTGCTTCAGCAGATTGAACTGGAACCACCCAAAAATATAATAGGCCGAAATACAATTGACTGTATGAAAAGCGGAATTATATATGGCTATGCCGGCTTTATAGATGGCTTGCTGGAACAAATAGAGCTTCAGCTAAAGGCTAAATGCACTATAATTGCGACCGGAGGACCGGCACAGGCTGTAATACCATTCTGTAAGCATGAAATTTTAATAGATAATGATCTTATGATTAAAGGACTTAAAGTCATATATTGCAAAAATCATAAAGCATCTATGGAGAATTAAATGGCAGTGCAATATACAAAGCAAAGCAAAAATGTAATTAATATAGCTGAAAAATCAGCTATGAAATGGGGCAATTCATATATTGGATCGGAGCATTTACTTGCAGGATTATATGCGGTTTCTGATGGAACCGCTTATTTACTTTTAAAAAATGCCGGAGTTACTAAGGATGAGCTTTACAAGCTTATAAATGACCTTATAAATGAAAGAAATGAAAAAGAAGGCAGTAAGCCTGATGAAAAGCTCGAATGGACTCCAAAGGCTCAGAAAATCCTCAAGCAGGCAAGGGAAGAGGCCATGAGAATAGACGATGCTATGTGTGGAACAGAGCATATACTTATGGCAATGCTTCAGGAGACAGGCTGTGTTGCAACAAGACTTCTCTATACTATGGGAATAGAGATTCAAAAGCTATATACAAATCTTTACGAGGCAATCGGACTTGATCCGTCGGTTGCAGTCGATACGCTGTCGGCAAAGCAAAATGAAGGCATAAATCAGTCAATGACTCCGGCACTTGATCAGTTCGGAAGAAACATGACTGAGCTTGCCGAAATGGGTAAGCTTGATCCTGTCATCGGCAGGGAAAAAGAGATAAACCGACTGATGCAGGTGCTTTGCAGGAGAACAAAAAACAATCCATGTCTTGTAGGAGATCCCGGAGTTGGCAAAACAGCTATTGTAGAAGGGCTTGCTCAGATGATAGTTAATGAGACGGTTCCCGACAATATGCTTGGAAAAAAGGTAATAAGGCTTGATCTTTCGGGAATGGTTGCAGGATCGAAATACAGGGGTGATTTTGAGGCAAGGATAAAAAGTGTTATAGATGAGCTGAGAAACAGCGGAGATATAATTCTTTTTATAGACGAGCTTCATACCATTATAGGTGCAGGCGGTGCCGAAGGTGCTATGGATGCGGCAAATATTCTTAAGCCTGCATTGTCACGAGGCGAAATTCAGATAATCGGAGCAACAACTCTTGACGAATACAGAAAGCATATAGAAAAGGATGCTGCGCTTGAAAGACGTTTCCAGCCTGTAGAGGTTGAAGAGCCTTCAAAGGAGCATTGTATCGAAATATTAAAGGGCTTAAGACCTTATTATGAGGATTATCACAATGTAAGCATAACGGATGATGCTATTAATGCATGTGTTATGCTGAGCACAAGATATATATCTGATAGATTTCTTCCCGATAAGGCTATAGATATTTTGGATGAGACCTCGGCAAAAATACATTTAAGAGGCTTTAAGGGTGCAGATGAAATAGCTGTTTTAGAAGAGACTATAAAGAATAAGAGCAAGCAGAGAGAGGATGCTGTAATGAAAAATGATTTTCATGAGGCATCAGAAATAAATGCAGAGCTCAATGAGCTAAAGGCCGGACTTGAGGACAGAAAAAAGGCATTCAGAAGAAAAAACAATAAAAAGAAGCTTATAGTAGATGCTGCAGAAATTGCAAATACCATAGCTGAGCAAACAGGAATACCTCTTTCACAGCTGACGGAATCAGAGACAAAGAAGCTTGTAAACCTTGAAAAGATATTGCATAAGAGAGTTATTGGCCAAGAAGAGGCTATAAGTGCCATTGCAAGAGCCGTAAGGCGCGGAAGAGCCGGCCTTAAGGATCCAAACAGGCCAACCGGCACATTTCTTTTCTTAGGACCTACAGGCGTAGGAAAAACAGAGCTTTCAAAGGCTGTTGCAGAGGCTGTATTCGGACAAGAGGATGCTATGATAAGGCTTGATATGTCTGAGTACATGGAAAAGCACAGTGTTGCCAAGCTTATAGGATCACCTCCGGGCTATGTAGGCTACGAGGAGGGTGGACAGCTTTCGGAAAAGGTAAGAAGAAACCCATACAGTGTTGTTCTTCTTGATGAAATCGAAAAGGCACATCCGGATGTATATAATATACTTCTTCAGGTGATGGATGAAGGATGTATTACAGACTCTCAAGGCCGCAGGATCGATTTTAAAAACACCTGCATAATTATGACATCGAATGCAGGAGCACAATCTATTATGCAGCCTAAGCAGCTTGGATTTTTAAGCGATAAGGATGAAAAGCGTGATTACGAGCATATGAAATCACAGGTGCTTGAGGATATTAAGAAAATTTTCAAACCCGAATTTTTAAACAGAATTGATGAAATTATAGTTTTCCATACATTGAATGAGGAAAATATGAAAAAGATTCTTGCTATCAGACTGGCCGGCTTAAATAAGAGATGTACAGAACAGCTTGGTATTTCATTTAAGCTTACATCTACAGCAGAAAAGGCCTTAATAAAATCAAGCTTTGATGCCAAATACGGTGCGAGACCTCTTAACAGAGCGATTCAAACTCTTATAGAGGACCCTATTTCCGAAAAAATTCTTTCCGGAGAAATTAAAAGGGGAGATTCTGTCAGAATCGGATATAAAAAGGAAAAATATACTTTTGATGCGGTTTAAGCTATTGGATGGTATATACAGGAGCGATTTGTATGGATCACAGCTTTAAAAAAGAAAAATTCATAGAAGATCTTGGCTGTCTTGCTATATTTTGGCAAAAAGAAAAAGTATTGACCGACTCAATGAGACAAACCGAGCTTGAGATCAGGAATACAAAAAATAAAATTAAGATGATTAAGGATGATTTGATTAAATCTATTTTTATGATTGCTTCAACAAAGGAAAAAAAGCACAATGAAATAAAAATGCTTGAAAAATCAATTGAAGAAAAACGTCGGGCAATAAAGAAAATAAAGAATCAGATCAAAGAGCTTAATCATGAATGCTTTGGAACAGATGATATTCCGCATATTTATCTTGGAAAATATCCTCAAAAACCAGGTGGAGAGCCTATGCCGATAGAGTGGGATATAATCAAATACAATGATAACAGGGTTCTTATTGTAACTACGCATATTATAGAGCATATGTCATATGCCAAAGAGCTTGAGGATACACCATGGCGTGACAGCATTATACGCAAATGGCTTAACTCGGACTTTTACAATGGAGCATTTTCTGATGAAGAAAGGGAAGTTATCTTAAAGCGAGAAAATCCTAATCCTGAGAATCACAGCTATAAAACTGCCGCAAGCGAAAACACAAGGGACTATATATTTATTCCTTCGATTAAGGAAATCAAGAGATTCAGCGACTATGATTTGGATAGGATTGCCTTACCTACGGAATATGCAGTTCAAAAGGGTGTTTATGTGAACGGTGATACAAACGGCAGCTATTGGTGGCTTAGATCAAATGGCGGAAATATGTATAATGCTGCTGTTGTAAATTATAATGGATACGTATTTGAATATGGATTTTATGTAAACAGCGTAGGATATGGTGTTCGTCCGGCTGCCTGGATAAGCCTTATATAATAAAATAATAAATAATTCTGTAAATATAAAAAATCTTTAATTGAAAAATATGCAATAACGTGTATATTTAAATAGGCGGTTTATTATTTGTATTTGAATATATGATACGTAATTTTACAGAAATATTCTTAAAAATATTGTATTATGTAAAATAAACTGTTAAAGTTAAATGAGCAAAAGAAACATAATTGCATTTAATGTGCAAAAAGGAGGGTAAAATGTCACTCGTAACAACAAAAGAGATGTTTGCTAAAGCCTATGATGGCGGATATGCAGTTGGTGCATTTAACGTAAACAATATGGAAATCGTACAGGGTATTACAGAAGCAGCCGGAGAGCTTAAGAGCCCGGTTATCCTTCAGGTATCAAAGGGTGCCCGTGCATATGCTAACCATACATACCTTGTAAAAATGGTTGAAGCAGCTGTTAAAGAGAATCCGGAAATCCCGATTGCTCTTCATCTTGATCACGGCGACAGCTTTGAACTCTGCAAATCTTGTATCGATGGCGGATTTACATCTGTTATGATCGATGCTTCTTCAAAATCTTTTGCAGATAATATTGCAATTACAAAGCAGGTTGTTGAATATGCTCATGATCATGGCGTTGTTGTTGAGGCTGAGCTTGGAACACTTGCAGGTGTTGAGGATGAAGTTGTAGTTGAAGCAGGAAAAGAAAGCTATACACGTCCGGAGGAAGTAGAGGAGTTCGTATCTAAGACAGGATGTGATTCTCTTGCTATTGCAATCGGAACATCTCACGGTGCATACAAATTCAAAGCTTCACAGTGCACAAGAAATGCCGATGGAATTCTTGTTCCGCCGCCACTTCGTTTTGATGTACTTGAGGAGTGCATTAAGAGACTTCCTGGATTCCCGATCGTACTTCACGGATCATCTTCAGTTCCGCAGGAATTTGTTAAGATTGTTAACCAGTACGGCGGAAATATGCCAGATGCAATCGGTATTCCGGAGGATGAGCTTCGTCATGCAGCTGAGCTTGCTGTATGTAAGATCAACATCGACTCAGATATCCGTCTTGCTATGACAGCTACAATCCGTAAATATATGGCAGAGCATCCTGATCACTTTGACCCACGTCAGTATCTTAAACCGGCACGTCAGGCTGTTAAGGATATGGTTGCTCATAAGATTCAGAACGTTCTCGGATCAGCTGGAAAAGCCTGAATAAAGCAATCAAGATGAAATAGCTTTTATTTCGTTTTGGATTTGATTTGCCTGGTGTGTTCGATAACCCTGTTATTTTGAACCTACAATTACTTTAAACAGGGATACCTATATCAGTACTTTTGATGTCAAGCCTCATCTTTAGTGGAAGGCAGAGATTGTACTTGCGGTTTTAACCCACCTAGCCTTGCTAGGAGTCAAAATACAGGGGACGGCACACTGGGTAATCATTTAAAAGTGTACGCACTATTATATTTGTGTGTGGAAATGAGCTTAATCCTTGAAAAGAGGAGATGGCTCTTTTCTTGCGTAATAGGAAACTTCATTTCTATTGCAAAATTGCTTCGCATTAATGCGAAATCTACAAGGTATGAAGCGGATTTGTCCGCTTTGTTCCGTTAAATGACAGTTTTAAATTCGAAAAAAATATGCCCATGCATTTTATATAGATATTAAATTTCGGAGGTTCCCAAAGTGTTAACTAATGATATAAAAGGCAAGCTTGAAGGTCTTATTGAAAAGGCTCAGAAAAGCATCGAATCAGCTGACAATATGGAAATTCTTAATAATATCCGCGTCAGTATGCTCGGAAAGAAGGGAGAGCTGACATCGGTGCTGAAAAGCATGAAGGATGTTGCACCTGAAGATAGACCGGCAGTTGGTCAGCTTGTTAATGATGCCAGATTAAAGATAGAAAACCATATCGAAAATGTAAAAACTCGTATGGAAAAGATACAGCTTGAGAAAAAGCTTGCTGCTGAAAAGATAGATGTTACTCTTCCGGCAAAAAAATCTGCTATAGGACACAGTCATCCAAATACCATTGCTCTTAAAGAGGTTGAAAGAATCTTTATTGGAATGGGATATGAGGTTGTTCAGGGACCTGAAATTGAGTATGACCTTTATAATTTTGAAAAATTAAATATTCCTGCAAATCATCCGGCAAGGGATGAACAGGATACATTTTATATTAATCCTGAAATAGTTCTGAGAACTCAGACTTCACCATGCCAGGCTCGTGTCATGGAACAGGGAAAGCTTCCGATAAGAATGATTTCTCCGGGACGTGTATTCAGATCAGATGAGGTAGATGCTACTCATTCACCTTCCTTCCATCAGATAGAGGGTCTTGTTGTAGACGAGCATATAACCTTTGCTGATCTTAAAGGAACCTTACAGGAATTCGCTGTACAGCTGTTTGGCCCGGATACAAAAACAAAATTCCGTCCGCATCATTTTCCTTTTACAGAGCCGAGTGCCGAAATGGACGTAAGCTGCTTTAAGTGCGGTGGCAAGGGCTGCCGTTTTTGTAAGGGAGAGGGCTGGATTGAAATACTCGGATGCGGAATGGTACATCCTCATGTATTTGAAATGTGCGGCATTGATCCGGAAAAATATACAGGCTTTGCATTCGGTGTCGGTCTTGAGAGAATTGCTCTTCTCAAATATGAGATTGATGATATGCGTTTGCTTTATGAAAATGATATCAGATTTTTGAACCAGTTCTGATAATATCGATTTTAAAGGAGATTTATATAATGAATACATCTTATTCATGGATGAAAAGATATGTACCGGATCTTGACTGCTCTGCACAGGAATATATGGACGCGATGACTCTTTCCGGAACTAAGGTTGAAGGATATGAAAGACTTGATGAAAATCTCAATAAAATTGTAGTCGGTCAGGTCACAAAAATTGAGAAGCATCCGGATGCAGACAAGCTTGTAATTTGTCAGGTTAATGTCGGTACCGAGACAATACAGATCGTTACAGGAGCACCAAATGTTTTTGAAGGTGCTAAGGTTCCGGTTGTTCTTGATGGCGGAAAGGTTGCTACGGGACATGACGGCAAGAAGACTCCGGACGGAACAAAGATAAAAGCAGGTAAACTAAGAGGCATACCTTCAAACGGAATGCTTTGTTCTATAGAGGAGCTTGGATCATCAAGAGAATTTTATCCTGAAGCTCCTGAATACGGAATTTATATTTTTGGTGACGATGCAGAGGTAGGATCAGATGCTGTTGAAGCATTAGGACTTCATGATACTGTTTTTGAATATGAAGTAACATCAAACAGAGTTGATTGCTACAGTGTTATAGGTATTGCAAGAGAGGCAGCTGCTACCTTTGGGAAGAAATTTTATATTCCTGATGTAAGCGTAAAGGGTAATTCTGAAAATGCAGCTGATTATATAGATGTAAGCGTAGAAGACAATGAATTGTGCAAAAGATACTGTGCAAGAGTTGTAAAAAATATCAAGATAGGTCCGTCACCTGTATGGATGCAAAGAGCGCTTGCTTCATGCGGTATACGTCCTATTAATAATCTTGTAGATATTACAAACTTTGTAATGGAAGAATATGGACAGCCGATGCATGCATATGATTATGATACTATTTCCGGAAAGAAAATAATCGTAAGAAGAGCACAGGATAATGAAAAATTTGTAACTCTTGATGGTAAGGAGCATACCCTTGACAATGATGTGCTTATGATTTGTGATGCAGACAAAGCAGTTGGCCTTGCAGGAATTATGGGCGGTGAAAATTCAATGATTACTGATGATGTAAAAACAGTTTTATTTGAAGCAGCCTGCTTTGACGGAACAAATATAAGATTATCGGCAAAGAGAATAGGATTAAGAACAGAGGCATCCGGAAAATTTGAAAAGGGACTTGATCCTAACAATGCGATTGAAGCTATTAACAGAGCATGTCAGCTTATTGAGGAGCTTGGCTGCGGTGAGGTTGTCGGCGGTATCGTAGATGTTTATCCACAAAAGGTTGACGAGTCCAGAGTTAAGTTTGAGCCGGATAAAATAAATGATTTATTGGGAACAGACCTTTCAAAGGAAGAAATGATCAAATATCTTGCATCTGTAGAGCTTGTCTATGATGAGTCTACAAATGAAATAGTTGCACCTACATTCAGACAGGATATTCACAGAACTGCGGATATAGCAGAGGAGATAGCAAGATTCTTTGGATATGACAATATACCGGTTACACTGCCGAAGGGCGAGGCTACAACAGGTAAGCTTCCGTTTGATCTGCGTGTTGAAGATAAGGTAAGAGAGGTGGTTGAATTCTGTGGATTTTCACAGGGAATGTGTTATTCCTTCGAAAGCCCTAAGGTGTTCGATAAGCTCGGAATTGCCGAGGATGCACCGGAGAGAAGAGCAATAGAAATACGCAATCCGCTGGGTGAGGATTTCTCTATCATGAGAACCGTTTCTGTAAACGGAATGCTTACATCTCTTTCAACAAACTTCAACAGAAGAAATAAAAATGTCAGACTGTATGAGCTTGGAAACATTTATATACCTAAGTCATTGCCGCTTACAGAGCTTCCGGATGAAAAAATGATGCTTACACTCGGAATGTATGGGGATGGTGATTTCTATGATATGAAGGGTGTAATCGAGGAGATTCTCGACAAAATCGGAATGCAGGAGCTTGAGGAGTACGACAGTAATTCAAATAAAACCTTCCTTCATCCGGGCAGACAGGCAAATATAATTTATAAAGACAGTGTTATAGGATTTTTGGGTGAGGTTCATCCGGAGACCGCAAAAATCTATGGAATAAGCACAAGAGTATATATTGCCGTACTTGATATGTCAGAGCTTGTGAAATTTGCTACGTTTGACAGAAAATATAAAGGAATAGCAAAATTTCCTGCAGTTACAAGAGATCTTTCTATGGTTGTTCCTAAGGAAATTCAGGCAGCCAGCATAGAAAAGACGATAAGACAGCGTGGCGGAAAGATACTTGAAAGTATTTCCTTGTTTGATATATATGAGGGCGAGCAGATCCAGGAAGGCTTTAAATCTATGGCATACAGCATGGTCTTCAGATCAAATGAAAAAACTCTTGAGGAACAGGAGATTTCTGCAGCAATGAAGAAGATCCTAAATGGATTGGAAGCTATGAATATTCAGCTTAGACAGTAAACGGAGATGAATATATGCGTTTATATGTTATGAGACATGGCGAAACCCAATGGAATAAGGAGCACAGGCTTGCAGGGCGGACAGATGTTTCATTAAATGAAAAAGGAATAAAGCTTGCTGAATTAACGGCAGAGGGTATGAAGAATGTAAAGTTCGATCTATGCCTCAGCAGTCCTTTGGCAAGAGCTTTAGAAACAGCGAGGATTGTTCTTAAGAACACGGCAGTGCCTATTATATGTGATGAAAGTCTTATAGAAATTTCGTTTGGAGACTATGAGGGCAGAGTATGTCAGGATGATGACCGAAATATCCTTATGGATGAATATGCTTCGTTTAGAAATGAGCCGCTTAAGTTTAAAGGAATGCCGCATGGAGAGAGTATTTGCGATGTTATAAACAGAGCAGAAAAAACCTATAAGAGGATTGTTGAAAATCCAAACTATCAAAACAAAACACTGCTTATTTCGACACATGGATGCTTTTACAGGGCTTTTTTAAACAGTATCTATGATAATCCGAATGATTTTTGGCAGGGATGCGTTCCTAAAAATTGTGCTGTTTCTATCGTAGATGTCAATAACGGCATGGCAAAAATATTAAAAAGCGATGTTATATATTATGATATGCAGCCCGCGCTTCGAGATTTTTGAGCCGAAAGGAAATATAAGTGAAAACAAGAGATTTTTATTATGATCTTCCTAAGGAGCTTATAGCTCAGGATCCGCTTACTGACAGAAGCTCATCCAGACTTCTTCATTTGGATCCTGTTACGGGACAGATTGAGCATAGGCATTTTACTGATGTCATGGATTATTTAAATCCCGGTGACTGCCTTGTAATAAACAATACAAAGGTTTTGCCGGCAAGACTAATAGGACATAAAGAGGATACAGGTGCTGTTATAGAGATATTGCTGCTCAAAAGAATAAGCGGTGATGTTTGGGAAACGCTGGTTAAGCCCGGTAAAAAATGCAAGATCGGTGCACGTATAGTATTCGGAGACGGCTCCTTAAAGGCTGAGATTGTAGATATAGTTGAAGAAGGAAACCGGCTTGTCAGGTTTGAATTTGACGGGATATTCGAGGAAATCCTTGATAGCCTTGGCGAAATGCCGCTGCCGCCTTATATCACGCATAAGCTTCAGGATAAAAACAGATATCAGACTGTTTATGCAAAGGAGACAGGCTCGGCTGCAGCTCCTACAGCAGGTCTGCATTTTACCAAGGAATTACTTCAGACTATAAAGGAAAAGGGAGTAAATATAGCACATGTTACATTACATGTAGGCCTTGGAACCTTTAGACCTGTCAAGGTAGATGATGTAGCTCAGCATCATATGCATTCCGAATACTATATAATCGAAGAGGATCAGGCTGAAATAATTAACCAAACCAAGAAAAACGGCAAAAGAGTAGTATGTGTCGGAACAACAAGCTGCCGTACACTTGAGTCTGCGGCAGATTCAAACGGATTTCTTAAGGCTTGCAGCGGAAATACAGATATCTTTATTTATCCGGGATACAAGTTCAAGATAATGGATGCGTTAATAACCAATTTTCATCTTCCTGAATCAACTCTTATTATGCTTGTGTCGGCATTTGCCGGAAAAGATAACATAATGAAGGCTTATAATGAAGCCGTAAAGGAAGGATATCGATTTTTCTCTTTTGGAGATGCGATGATAATTATAAATAACTAATTTGTAAAGCTTAATTAATGGAGGAATACAAAATGTCAGTACCATTTCATCATAAGGCCATTGAAAAAAAATGGCGCGAGAACTGGCTTAAAAAACCTGTTAATGTAAATGACGGCAAAAAGCCAAAATATTACTGCCTTGACATGTTTCCGTATCCGTCAGGAAACGGTCTTCATGTCGGACATTGGAGAGGTTATGTTATTTCCGATGCATGGAGCCGCTATAAATTAATGCAGGGACATTATGTCATTCATCCGATGGGATGGGACGCATTCGGACTTCCGGCTGAGAATTATGCTATTAAGATGGGAATACATCCATCTATTTCGACAGCCGATAACATTGCCAATATTAAAAGACAAATAAACGATATCGCAGCTCTTTATGACTGGGATATGGAGGTTAATACAACTGATCCTAAGTTCTTCAAATGGACACAGTGGATTTTTGTACAGATGTTTAAAAAGGGTCTTGCATACGAGAAGAAGTTCCCTATTAACTGGTGTCCGTCATGCAAGACAGGTCTTGCAAACGAAGAGGTTGTAAACGGAAAGTGTGAGCGCTGCGGTTCGGATGTTACTAAGAAAAATCTGAGACAGTGGATGCTTAAGATAACAGCCTATGCTGAGAGACTTTTAAATGATCTTGATAAGCTTGACTGGCCTGAAAAGGTTAAGAAAATGCAATCAGACTGGATCGGAAAATCATATGGTGCAGAGGTCGATTTCCCGGTAGACGGAAGAGATGAGAAAATTACAGTCTATACTACAAGACCGGATACTCTTCATGGCGCAACATTTATGGTACTCTCTCCCGAGCATCCGCTTGCTGCTTCTTTAGCTACTCCTGAAACAAAGGAGGCTGTTGAGAAATATATATTTGATGCCTCAATGAAATCAAATGTAGATCGTATGCAGGCAAAGGAAAAGACAGGTGTTTTCACAGGAAGCTATGCTATAAATCCATTAAATAACAAGAAGACTCCTATCTGGCTTTCAGATTATGTTCTTGCTGACTATGGTACAGGTGCCATTATGTGTGTTCCAGCTCATGATGACAGAGATTTCGAGTTTGCTACCAAATTCGGTCTGCCTATAATTCAGGTAATCGCTAAGGACGGCAAGGAAATTTCACCGCTTACCGAAGCATATACAGATGCCAATGGTATCGTTATAAATTCAGGTGAATGGAATGGATATGAATCCTCTGTCCTTAAAAAGGAAGCACCTGAGATGATCGAAAAGATGGGAATTGGCCGTAAAACAGTCAATTACAAGCTGCGTGACTGGGTATTTTCCCGTCAAAGATATTGGGGCGAGCCTATACCGATCGTTCATTGTCCAAAATGCGGAGCTGTTCCGGTGCCTGAAGAGGAGCTTCCTCTTTTGCTTCCGGATGTAAAGAGCTATCAGCCGACAGGAACAGGAGAATCTCCTTTGGCAGCAATTGAAGATTGGGTAAATTGTAAGTGTCCATGCTGTGGTGCAGATGCCAAGCGTGAAACAAATACAATGCCGCAGTGGGCAGGCTCATCATGGTATTTCTTAAGATACGTAGATAATAAAAATGATAATGAGCTTGTATCAAAGGAAAAGGCAGATAAATATCTTCCTGTAGATATGTATATAGGAGGAGTTGAGCATGCGGTTCTTCACCTTCTTTATTCAAGATTTTATACTAAGTTTCTGTATGATATAGGCTGTGTAGACTTTGATGAGCCGTTCAAAAAGCTGTTCAATCAGGGTATGATAACCGGTAAGAACGGTATCAAGATGAGCAAGTCCAAGGGAAATGTTGTTTCGCCTGATGATCTTGTAAGAGACTACGGTTGTGATTCTCTGAGAATATATGAGCTTTTTGTCGGACCGCCTGAGCTTGATGCAGAGTGGGATGATCGAGGTATCGAGGGTGTCAACAGATTCCTTAAGAGATTCTGGGGACTTGCAATTGACAGCCTTGATGCAGATGTAAAGCCTACCGATGAAATGATTAAAGCAAGAAACAGGGTTGCATATTATGTTACCAACAGACTTGAATCATTCAGCTTAAATACCGTTATTTCAGCATTCATGGAATACAATAACAAGCTTATTGATATTGCTAAAAAGGAAGGCGGTATAGATAAGGAAACAATCGAAACCTTTACAAGACTTCTTGCACCGTTTGCTCCGCATGTTGCAGAGGAAATATGGGAAAGATACGGACATACAGACAGTATTTTCCATTCGGGATGGCCTACATATGATGAAAAGGCTCTCCATGACGATGAAGTAAAGATTCCTGTACAGATAAATGGCAAAACTAAGGTTGTAATATCTGTTGCAAAAAATATTTCTAAGGATGATGCTATTGCTCTTGGACGCAAGGCTATCGAGGACAAAATAACCGGAAATATCATTAAAGAAATTTATGTTCCGGGAAGAATACTTAATTTTGTACAAAAATAAAAAGAGGTGTTTAGCAAATGGAATTTGAAACTCTTCAAAAAGATATGGTTGCAGCTATGAAGGCCAGAGATAAGGCCAGAAAGGATGCTATCTCATCTGTAATATCAGCCGTAAAAAAGGTTGCTATAGATGAGGGTTGCAGAGACAATATCACTGCAGAGCTTGTTGACAAGGTAATACTAAAGGAGCTGAAAAGCGTTAAGGAGCAGATCGATACCTGCCCCGATGAGCGAGCTGAGCTTAAGGCTGAATATCAATTCAGATATGATGTTATAAGTGAATATGCACCTAAGCTCATGTCAGTGGATGAGATCAAGGCATTTATAAATGAGAAGTTCGCTGATATTATAGCTTCTAAAAACAAGGGAGCTATTATGAAATCCGTTATGCCTGCACTTAAGGGAAAAGCAGACGGAAAGCTGATAAACAGTATAGTTGCCGATATGTGCAAATAATAAAATGGCTGCCTTTTGGCAGCCACTTTATTTTATGAGAAAAATGTTTTCGTTAAATATAAGCTTAGTTAGCTTTATTGATTTGAAATATCATCTGCTAGCGGAGCTGTAATTTTGCCTGTTAGGGCACATTTAGCTGCAGTAACAGGTGAAGCAAGGTATATTTCAACCTTAGATGTTCCCATTCGGCCAAGGAAATTTCTGTTATTGGTTGCCACAACACGTTCTCCGTCTGTAAGAATTCCGCCGGCACGGCCACAGCACAGTCCGCAGCCGGGATGAGTGATCATTGCACCTGCTTTAGAGAGTGTTTCGAGTGTTCCATCCTCGATGGCCTGTCTGTAAATTTTGCGGCTTGCAGGAGTAACAATAAGCTTAACAAATGGAGCTACCTGCTTGTCCTTTAAGATTGCGGCAGCCTTTCGGAGATCCTCAAGGCGTCCGTTAGTACATGATCCGATGAAAACCTGATCGATGTCGATGCCTTCAAGCTCTGATACAGGACGGATTTTATCTACTTGAGAAGGACAGGCCATTACAGGAACAAAATCCTCTGCATTATAATTGAGTACCTTGTAGTGTTCGGCATCCTCATCACCATGAAGGCTGTTAAGCCAGCTGTCAAAATCAATATTGCAATATTTGGCAGTTTTGCCATCAGGAGCAAATAAGCCGCATTTTGCGCCTGCCTCGATTGCCATGTTTGACATTGTCATCCTTGAAGCTACGGACATATCAGAAACTGTCGATCCCGCAAATTCCAATGAGCGATAGGTTGCTCCGCCGGCTCCGAGATCACCTATAATACGAAGAATAATATCCTTCGAGGTAACATTCGAAGGAAGCTTTCCGTTGATATTTATTCGTATTGTTTCAGGAACCTTTATCCAGAGCTTGCCGGTTCCTAAGATGCTTGCCATTTCGGTATAGCCTATACCCGTAGAAAATGCTCCGACAGATCCATATGTTGTTGTATGACTGTCGGTTCCAAAAACAACATTTCCGGGCTTTACATATCCTGCCTCGGTCATTAGCTGGTGACAGATTCCGTCCGAACGATGAACATTTTTCATTCCGTATTTCTGGGCAAATTCATTGCCTATTCTGAAATGACGAGTATCATCTGTCTGACTTGCCGGTACAAGATGATCATATATAAGAACTACCTTGTCGGGATTCCATAGCTTTTTAAAGCCCATTTCTTCGAATTTATCTGCAACAAAAGGAATAAAGATATCGTGAATCATTACTCTGTCAACATTGACAGTTACAATATCTCCTGCTTTTGCATCTGCATTTCCTGTGTTTTTTCTTATTATTTTTTCTATAAGTGTCGCACCCATTTACATATCCTCGCTATTCTTAAAGATCCGAAAGACCATTAAGTCTTCTCATTGCATTTACAAGTCCGCCTGCATTAAGAATATCAAGCAGATTTTCGGGAAGAGATGAGATAGGATATTGCTGTTTGTTATAGGTTATCTTATCGCCTACAGCTACATCTATTTCATCACCCTCTTTTATATCATCTGCCAGATTAGGATTTTCGATAAGCAGTAAGCCATTGTTGATAGAATTTCTAAAGAAAATACGGGCATATGATTTTGCTACTATAGCACGTATTCCAAGAGCCTTGATAACCTCGGGAGCCTGTTCCCTTGAGGATCCGCAACCAAAGTTTTTTCCGGCTACGATAATGTCGCCTTCCTTTATCTGACCTGCAAGCTCAGGACGAAGAGGAGAGAAAGCGAATTTTTTCATATCATCTACGGTTTTAAGTGCAAGGTACTCAGTAGGAATGATGATATCGGTATCTATATCATCACCAAGCAGCCAGACTCTTCCGGTAAATTTTTCCATAATAATTCCTCCTACTAAATTACAATATCATGTCTGCGGTAGCGATAGCTCCTATTATTGCAGAAGCAGTAACTGTAGCTGCAGAAGCGAGGTAAACAAATGAATCTTTGTGGCCGGCGCGTCCCTTGAAGTTTCGCGTTCCTGTACTTATAAGTACTTCACCTTCGCCTATAACACCCTGACAGCTGCCCCAGCATACAGAACAGTTAGCATTCATAACTATTGCACCCGCGTTCATAAAAATATCAATAAGACCTTCCTCTAAGGCCTGTGTATATACGGTGTTGCTGGCAGGAACTACAAGAAATCTTACGGTAGGAGCAACCTTGTGTCCGTTTAATATGGAAGCTGCAAGCCTGAGATCCTCTATACGGCCATTGTTGCATGAGCCAAGAAATGCTTCATTGATTTTGGTTCCGGCACATTCCTTTGCAGGAGCTATATTGTCTACAAAATGTGGCTTTGCAACGATAGGAATAATGGTCGAAAGATCTATATTATAGATTTTTTCAAAGTGAGCGTCATCATCACTCTTGAAGCATGCTTTAGGAGAACGGCCGTGTTCCTTTAAATAATCAAGAGCTGTCTCATCTACATCCATAAGAGCTGTTTTTGCACCTGCTTCAACACAAAGATTACAGATAGAAATACGATCGCTCATTGTGAGGTTTTTCATTCCGTCACCGACAAATTCCATTGCCTTGTAGTTTGCTCCGTTAGCACCTATAAGACCAATTATCGTAAGAATAAGATCCCTTGCGGTAACACCATCGGAAAGCTTGCCTGTAAGATTAAATCTTAATGTCTCGGGAACGAGAACCCAGCTGTGTCCGGTTACCATGCCGTACAAATAATCGGTACAGCCTACGCCGGTACCAAATGCACCCAAGGCACCATATGCACATGTATGGCTGTCGGCACCGAATATAAGCTCACCCGGACATACATGGTTTTCCATCATTATCTGATGGCATACACCCTTTCCTTCATAAAATTTAATTTCATGTGCTTTTGCAAAATTACGCATTTTTTTTTGAGAAGCTGCTGTTTTGGGACTGTCACAAGGTACATTGTGATCGACTACCCAGACAAGCTTATCTTTATCGGCAATCTTTGGATTTTTAAGATTGTTATACATATCTATAGTCAAATGTGTTGTTCCGTCGTTGCTTAGAAGACGATCAAGCTCTACAGTATGTATTTCTCCGGCCTTTACGCTTTCTACATGAGCAGCTCTTGCAATTATCTTTTCGGCAATTGTCATACCCATTTCTTTTTCCTCCATCTACTGAAAATTATTTATTAAGTGAGGCTATGAGACCACCCTGGTCCAATATCTGCTGCATATATGGTGGAAGCTTTGTACAGGAAAAGCTTTTTCCGTTAACAACAGCGGTTCCGTCTGATAGGGAAAGCTCTATATTTTGTCCGGATTCAACTGAATCGTACAATTCCTTACATACAATAACAGGAAGCCCTATGTTTATTGAATTTCTATAAAAAATCCTGGCAAAGGATTTTGCAACAACAGCCTTGACACCAAGAGCCTTGAGAACGCTCGGAGCCTGCTCTCTTGATGATCCGCAGCCAAAGTTTTCACATGCTACAACAATATCTCCGGGCTTTACCTTTGAAGCAAATTCGGGATCCAGTGATTCAAATGCATGAGATTTCATTTCGTCGATAGTTGGATAAAGCAGATACTGCGAGGCTATTATCTGGTCAGTGTCAACATCGGAATCGAATCTAAATATTTTTCCCATAGTTATCTCCTTAATCAATAATTATAGTTTACACTCTAACACTTAATTTTATCATTTAAGCATTTAAAAGTAAACCGCAGGCTTTCGGACACATTGCTTAATGGCTTTGATGGAATCTTCTGTATTGCTTAGGCGATTGGCCGACTCTCTTGGTAAACATGTTTATAAAGCTGCTGCTTGAGGAATAGCCAATCATCTCTGCTATTTCCTCAATTGTCTTTTGAGTCCTTGCAAGCTCTATTTTTGCGTGTTCGAGCCTGGTATTTGTTACGTATTCCATGGGTGAGAAGCCGGTTTCCTCCTTAAAGCAATGAGCATAGTAATAGGGGCTTAGTGCAGCAATTTCAGCCAACAGATTTATGCTTAAGGCTTCGTTATAATTGCGCCTTATATATTGGATGCTTTCTTCTATAGAGGTTTTTGATTCGGTTTGAACAACAGGAGGCTTAAGAAGATATTCAAAGATATGATAAATTCTCATAGAGCTTTGAAACATGGATTCAATTCCTCCATTTTGATAGAAATACACCATGTTATATAGAAGTCTTCCGATAAGAACATTGCTGTCCTCACGTATAAGCGCTCCTTTTAATTCGTTGATATGCTGACAGATCTCATGGGAGTTGGAACCGTCAAAGTGCATATAAAGAAATTCCAGTCCGTCATATGCATGGTAATAATGGGGCTTTGTACAGTCAAGCAGCACCACGTCACCCTTTTCGGCATCGAAGCATTGATTTTCATATTCAACATGCAGCATGCCGGCTCTTATAAAAATAATAAGAAGAGGCGGATAGGTTTTGCGCTTCATAAAATAATTTGTTGTGCAGAAGTAATGTCCGCACCAGGTCGGATAAAAATACAGCTTCTGTGCAAGCTCAGACGGTGTAAAGGAAAAACAGATTGATTTAGACAGTATTCCAGGGTCAACACTTTTCATATTACGCTCCTTTTAAAAGCAAGATTGATGAACTTTTAAACAAAGTAGAACATTTACATATCGTTTCTTTTATTTTACAATGCATGCATAGATAAGGAAATGAACAAAAACATCAGAAATGCATTAAAGTTTTTGTTTGTTTCGCACAAAAATAATGAGCGCGTTCTTTTTTAAAGTAATTAACATCAAAAACAATTTGAAAAAATAATTTTAAAAGAGGAGATAATGATTATGCATATCGGTGAAAGAAAAATTGAAAGACCATTGCGTTGGGGTATCGTAGGAGGAGGACGTACAAGCAACGTAGGATACAAGCATCGTCTTGGAGCACTCAGAGATAATACAGCATTTCAGATGGTTTGTGGAGCATTTGATTTGGATTATGACAGATGTGTGGATTTTGGTAAGAACCTTGGTGTTGACGAGAAACGTCTGTATCCTGATTACAAGACAATGTTTGAAGAAGAAGCAAAACGTGAGGATGGTGTAGAGGTTGTCGATATTGCAACTCCTAATTTTCAGCATTATGAGGTTACCAAGGCAGCTCTTGAGGCAGGACTTCATGTAATATGTGAAAAGCCTTTGTTTTTTGAGGTTGAACAGGGACTCGAAATCCAGAAGCTGGCAGAAGAAAAGGGAAAGCTTGTTTGTGTAACATATGGATTTTCAGGCTCTCAGCTTCTCCTTCAGATGAGGCATATGGTAAAAGAGGGAATGCTCGGAACTATAAATATGATTGACCTGAAATATACTCACGGATATGGATGTGATCCGACAGGTGATGTCAAATCAGAGGGACAGAAATGGCGTGTTGATCCTACAAAGGTTGGAAAGGCTTTTGTTATCGGAGACTTATCTACTCATACTTTTTATGAATCACAGCTTGCAACAAATGATCTGAAGCTGAAACAGGTTTTATGCGACAGACAGGCTTTTGTAGGATCTCGTTATCCGCTTGAGGATAATGCATATGTATTAATGCGTTATGAGAATGGAGCAGTAGGCAGAATGTGGTGCTCATGTGTTGATGCCGGAACACCTGAAACACAGGTTATACGAATTGTCGGTTCTAAGGCATCATTAGAATGGCACGATGCACAGCCAAATCACCTTTTGTATCAGGAGCAGGGCAAGCCGGCACAGCTGATGGTTCGCGGAAATGATTATCTGTGTGACGAATGCAATGCAGATGAAAGTCTTGGTGCTACTCATGTTGAGGGATTAAGTGAATCCTGGGCCAATATTTATCTTAAATTCGCAGTTGCAATTGATGCTAAGAACCGCGGAGATGAGGAAGCATTAAGCAAGATGGTTTATCCTGATCTTAAGCATGGAATTGACGGAATACGCTGGATCAATGCATGTGCTAAATCAGCAGATGAAGGCAGTGTATGGGTAGATTTTGAATAATAAAATATAAAAATCAAATTGATTTTAGGTACATTATAACATATGAGGTAATTGATTAGGTTAATAGGTATTATAGGAGCTGCTGCAGTCAGATTTTGATTGCAGCAGTGTTAAAACATAGAGTCGGAGGAAAAAATTATGCAGTTAGCTATTTGTACAGATGTATTTGCAGATTTATCTTATACGGATATGCTGGATAAGGTTAAGTCACTTGGAATTGATGCTGTAGAGATGACAGCAGGAGGATGGGGAGCAAGAAAGCATTGTAATACAGCAGAGCTTTTGGATGACCCGAAAAAGCTTAAAGCATTTAAGGAAGAGCTTGATAAAAGAGGTATGCGCATAAGTGCCCTTAATACTTCATGCAATCCGTTGTGGCCATCAAAGACAGGTGAGGAATACAAAAAATCAATGTATGACTGTGCTGTTTTAGCGGGAAAACTTGGCGTAAAGAAAATTGTTGCAATGGCCGGACTTCCTGCAGGAAATGAAACCGATACTACACCGAACTGGATTACATCAACTGTTTCATGGCCGGATTTCATGGCTCCCGCTTATGAATATCAGTGGAAGGTAACTATTGAGTTCTGGAAGGAATTTGCTGCTCATTGTAAGACATGCGGAGTTGAGCAGATTGCAATCGAAGAATTTCCGGGAACTATGGTTTGGTCAGCCGAAACAATGCTGAAGCTTAGAAATGCAACCGATCCTATGATAGGAATCAATCTTGATCCGTCTCATATGATGATTCTGGGGGCTGATCCTATTGCAGCAGCAAGAGCCTTGAAGGGATGTATTTTCCATGTACACGGAAAGGATGCCAGAATAGAAAGAGGACTTTCTGATGTAAATGGTATACTTGAGCCCAAGCCGGTTACGGAATCCGCAGACAGAGTATGGAACTATGTAGCAGTTGGATGCGGTCAGGATCTGAAATGGTGGAAGGAATTCTTCTCTGTATTGAGCATGATGGGATATAAGGGAGATGTTTCACTTGAAATGGAGGATCTTACAATGTCTGTTGAGGCCGGCGTTGAAACATCTATTGATGCATTAAATCAAACAATCAGTAAATAATCAGATCAATAAATTATTAGATAGAAAATATTTTTTATATTGAATGTATGCTTGAAGATATCAGAAGCATGGGAGGTATTTAACCCAGTCGGAGAAATCCCCTGCATATAAGCTTTAGTGCAGGCAGGGGATTATGACAAGGCTTAAGGGCAGGCCTTGTCATGAAGCTCCTGTAAGAAAAAGGAGAAAATCTAAATGAAAGAAGATGGAAAAATTAAATGGAGTACCAGATTCGCATATGGATGTGGTGACACAGCTTGTAATATTGTATTTGGAATGATCAGTACGCTTCTGACATTGTTTTATACGGATTATGTTGGAATTAATGCAGCAACAATCGGATTGATAATGTTGATTTCGCGTATATTTGACGGAGTTTCGGATGCGATTATGGGGTTGATCGTGGATCATACAAAATCAAAATGGGGAAAAGCAAGACCGTGGATTTTGTGGATGAGTGCTCCGTTTGCTATTTCAGCTGTTTTGCTGTTTGCGGTTCCGCATACGACGGCTTTTGTTCAGGCAATCTATATTTTTGTGACCTATAATCTGATCAATACAGTTTGTTATACGGCAATAAATCTTCCATATAGCAGTCTTTCGGCTCTGATGACAAGAATTTCATCTGAAAGAGATATGCTTAGTGTTGTTCGAATGGGCCTTTCTCCTTTTGGAAGAATTCTTGCCGTAACATGCACCATGCCGGTTGTTAAGCTATTTGGCAACGATCAGGCGGCATGGATAAAAACAATGGCAATATGGGCATCCATAGCATTTGTTCTTCTTCTTATATGCTTCTTTAAATGTGAGGAGAAGGTAGTAATCGAGGCTAAAGAAAAGCAGGAAAAAATACCCATCAAAAAATCATTAAAAGCCCTTGCTACAAATAAATATTTTTGGGCAGTAGTCATTTTATGGACTATGCAGAACGGTATATACTGCGTAACAGGAACTATTTTGCCTTATTATTGTAAATATATCTTCCACAATGATACATGGATGTACAGCGCAATTTACCTTACCGAAACATTGATCATTGTTGCAGCTACCTTTTTCAGTCCTGTATTGCTTAAAAAATTCGGCAAGAGAAATATGTCTCTTGCGGGTGCGATTCTTGCTCTTGCAGGACAGCTGATTTTCTGCTTGAATCCTACTGATTTCGGTTTTTTGGTATTTAGCTGTGTTATACGAGGTTTGGGACTTGCTCCGTTGAATTCAATTGTTTTTGGCTTCTTAGGTGATGTTGTAGAATATGGACAATGGAAAACTCATCTTCGTCAGGAAAGTCTGATTTTTGCAGGAAGCTCAGTTGGAATGAAGGTTGGTGCCGGCTTAACATCCGCAATCATTACAGGATTGTTATCCTTTGCAGGATATATAAGCTCAACCACAGGCTCGATAGAACAGCCGGGAAGCGCAATACAGATGATAATAGATGTTTATCGTTTTGCTCCTCTTGTTGTATGGATAACGGTTATCATTACGCTTAGCCTTTATAAGCTTGATAAAATGTATCCGCAGATCATGAAGGAATTAGCTCTTAGAGAAGAGAGAGGCGAATTGTAGATCAAAAAGATTGCAATTTATATATATCTCATCTTGACTATCGATTCTAAGGTATGATAGCATAAGTACCATAAGATTAAATATAACGTTATATGACTGACGGATAGGTGGAATTGACCACATGAAGTATAACGAATATAAACCGACCGTCTGGGGAGAAATGACCCAGGCGGTCTTTTCTATGATAACTTGTAACTATTGTATCGTTTAGATAACAGGGAGGTATTTATGAGCTCTAAATCGGATATAGAAATTGCACAGGAGGCAAAGCCGCTCCTTATTACCGAAATAGCCAAAAAAGCAGGCATTGATGAAAAATATATAGAACAATACGGAAGATATAAGGCAAAGGTTGATTACAGTTATCTGCGCGATAATGAAAATACGGCTGACGGAAAGCTTATTTTAGTAACGGCTATCACACCGACCCCGGCCGGTGAAGGCAAGACAACAACATCTGTCGGACTTGCCGACGGTCTCAATAAAATAGGAAAAAAAGCTATCGCAGCACTTAGAGAGCCCTCACTTGGACCTGTATTTGGAATAAAGGGAGGTGCAGCAGGCGGCGGTTATGCACAGGTTATCCCGATGGAGGATATTAACCTTCATTTTACAGGTGATTTTCATGCAATCGGAGCAGCAAACAATTTATTGGCAGCAATGATAGACAATCATATCCAGCAGGGAAATGCACTTGGAATTGATCCGAAGGAAATCACATGGAAAAGAGCAGTCGATATGAATGACAGACAGCTTAGAAATATCGTTGATGGACTTGGAGGAAGAGTAAACGGCGTACCGCGAGAGGATGGCTTTGATATAACGGTTGCTTCTGAGGTTATGGCTGTCTTATGCTTGTCATCCGATATAACGGATTTAAAGAAACGTCTCGGAAAAATTATTATCGGATATAATTATGATAAGGAGCCGGTAACTGCAAAGGATTTAAAGGCAGAAGGAGCAATGGCTGCACTCCTTAAGGATGCTCTAAATCCTAATCTTGTACAGACGCTTGAACATACACCGGCATTTGTACATGGAGGTCCGTTTGCAAATATAGCACATGGCTGTAATACCGTAACAGCAACAAAAATGGCATTGAAATCAGCAGATTATGTTGTGACAGAGGCAGGATTTGCGGCAGATCTCGGAGCTGAGAAATTCTTTGATATAAAATGCCGTGCAGCAGGATTAAAGCCTTCAGCAGTAGTTATAGTTGCGACTATAAGAGCTCTTAAATATCATGGATGTGTCAAAAAGGATGCTCTGAATCAGGAGAATAAAGAGGCACTTATAAAGGGAATGCCTAATCTTATTCAGCATATAGATAATATAAGAAATGTTTACGGCCTGCCATGTGTGGTTGCCATAAATGCTTTTCCGACAGATACAGAGGATGAATTTAAGACTCTGTTTTCGGAATGTGAAAAAATCGGAGTCAGGGCTGTTTTAAGTGACGTTTGGGCAAAAGGCGGAGAAGGCGGAATCGATCTTGCTAATGCTGTTGTCAATCTTTGTGATGAAGAAAGCAACTTTAGATTTGCCTATGATGATGAGCTTGGCATAGAAGAAAAAATAGAAGCTATAGCAAAAAAGGTTTATCACGCAGACGGCGTGGAATTTTCAAAAAAGGCAAAAAAACAGGCAGATAAATTTACAGAGCTTGGATATTCAAGGCTTCCTATATGTATAGCAAAAACTCAGTATTCCTTTTCAGACGATCCGTCATTAATAGGAGCACCAAGTGGCTTTAGCATAACTGTCAAAAATCTCAGGATTTCAGCAGGTGCAGGATTCATAGTTGCGCTTACAGGAGATATTATGACCATGCCAGGATTGCCTAAGCATCCTGCTGCCGAAAGAATAGATATTGATGAGAACGGAAAAATCACCGGCTTATTTTAAGTATTTTTAATAAGGAGAGATTAATGGCAAATATATTAAAGGGTGTACCTGTAGCCAAGGCAATAAATGAACGATCACTTCAAGGTGTAAAAGAGCTTTCGGATAAGGGGATAATACCAACCCTTGCAATTTTGCGTGTAGGTGACAGAAAAGATGATATAAGCTATGAGAGCAGTGCACAAAAGAAGGGTGAGGCATTAGGAATTAGTATAAAAAAGATTACACTGCCTGAGAATATTGAAGGTGATGATTTTTACAGAGAGATAATTAAGCTAAATGATGATGAAAATGTTCACGGTATTCTTATGTTCAGACCATTGCCCGGCAGTATAGATGAGGATAAGGCACGTAATTTGATCGCGCCCTCAAAGGATATTGACTGCTGTACCAATGCTTCTCTTGCAGGAGTATTTGCCGGTGTCGATGTAGGCTATCCACCATGTACGGCACAGGCTGTACTTGAAATTCTTGATTATTATAATATTCCGCTGCTTGGAAAGAATGCTGTGATTCTTGGAAGATCTCTTGTAATAGGAAGACCGGTTGCCATGATGCTTATGCATAGGAATGCTACACCTACAATATGCCATACAAGAACACAGAACGTTTCGGATATTTCAAAGAGAGCAGACATTATAATTGCATGTACGGGACAAATGGAATCTGTTGGAGAGGGCTATTTTAAAGAAGGACAGACAGTTATCGATGTTGGTATAAACTGGAACCCTAAAAAAAATAAGCTTTGCGGAGATGTTTTATTTGATGAGGCCGAGAAGCTTGCGGAAAATATAACTCCGGTTCCGGGAGGTGTAGGTGCTGTAACTACTGCGGTTTTATTATCTCATGTAGTTGATTCGGCCAAAAGAATAAAATAAAACAGGCGAAATGCTTTTTGAACTTTTGACCGTGGTATCATATCATATATTATAAGTCTTATCTTGACATAATTTTAGCTTGGCTATATTCTTGCTATGTACTGAATGAAATATCATTCGATATGTATACAGAGTAGAAGTAGCGCGTTAAGTGCCGGCGAACGGGAAGTTGTCGTCGGACGAAGCCTATGGCGCGGTGCTGCTTCGCATTCCGCTGTTGTCATATCAGGTGTTAGGAAAACTCCTTTTGTGACAATTTAGTGTGACAGAAAGGAGTTTTTTAAATGAACAAAAATCAAAAATCAGCAACTCAGAGTACAGCAAGGATCGCGGTTCTTGCAGCAGTATGTGCGGTTCTCGGATATATCGCACTTGACCTCGGAAACATAAAGGTCACCTTTGAAAATCTTCCGATACTTCTGGCGGCTTTTATGTTTGGACCAATCGAGGGTGCTCTTACCGGCGGTATAGGCACGCTTATATATCAGATGCTTCGATACGGGGTATCTATTACTACCGGATTATGGATTCTTCCTTATGTATTGTGTGGTCTTGTTGCAGGTCTGATAGTTAAAAATAACAGAAAAGATAAAACCAGAATGTTTATAGCGGTTATAATATCTGAATTCATGGTTTTATTTATAAATACAGCTGTAATTTATATAGACAGCAAGATTTATGGATATTATTCTCCGGCTTATGTATTTGGTTCATTTGCAATAAGAACCGTTATATGTGCAGTGAAATCGGTATTATTCGGATGTGTGCTCCCGGTTTTAACAAAGGGACTTTCGAAAGTAGTTTTAAATTACAATAATTGAGGATGTATGATGGATTTAGATGAAGCAATAGCATATGTAAATCATTATTCATGGAGTAAATCAAGACCGGGTCTTTCAAGAACGACCGAGCTTCTTGAAAAAATGGGTAATCCGCAGAAAAAGGTGAAATTTATACATGTTGCAGGAAGCAATGGTAAGGGAAGCACCTGCGCTATGCTGGAATCAATACTTCGAACAGCCGGATATAAAACAGGCTTTTATCTTTCACCGTATATAGAGGATTTTCTCGAAACATTTCAGGTTAGCGGAAAAAATATAGATAATCAGCAGTTCTGTGAAATTACGAAAAAAGTTAGGGCTATTGCAGAAAATATGGCCGATCATCCAAGTCAGTTTGAAATAAAAACGGCTATAGCTATGCAATGCTTTGCTGAAAATAAATGCGATATAGTAGTTTTGGAAACAGGTATGGGAGGAGAATTTGATAGTACGAATGTTATCGATGCTCCGATAGCTGCTGTATTTACGAATATAGGGCTTGAGCATACCGAATTTCTTGGTGATACCATTGAAAAAATCGCATCAACAAAAGCAGGGATAATTAAAAGCAAAAGCACGGTAATCAGCTATGATAATAAACCTGAGGCTTTAAATGTTTTGCGCAAAAGGGCTGAGGAAAAAGACTGCCCTTTTTATGTTGCAAAAAAAACCGATATAGCGCCGATTTCGCATAGCCTTGATGGACAGAGCTTTATAAGAAATAATACCGAATATACAATACCGCTGCTTGGATCGCATCAATTGGCAAATACAGCTGTTGTGCTAAAGACGGTAGATGTTTTAATTGAAAAGGGATATAAAATATCTCAAATGGACATTTCAAAAGGGCTGAGAAATGTTAAATGGCCGGCAAGATTTGAAGTAATAAACAAAAGCCCTATGTTTATAATTGACGGAGGACACAATCTTCAGTGTGCCGAGGCCTTATCAGGACTTATAAAGGAATATTTCGGCGATACAAAATTCACATTTATTACCGGAATACTTGAGGATAAGGATTACAAAAGCATGCTTAAGGCGGTTTCTGAAAATGCAGATGAATTTCTTTGCGTAACACCTGACAGTCCAAGGGCTTTAAGTGCCGAAGGACTTAGTAAAGCAGCCGCTTCATTGGGATATAATGCATCAGCATTTAACAATACAAGAGATGCAATAGAGGCGGCCTTAAAAAAGAATCACGGGATAATTGCTTTTGGATCATTGTATATGGCAGGAGATGTCAGAAAATGCTGCCGTGAGGTTTTTAATTTATAGTAAGTCTCTAAATGCTTATTAAATATATACTTTTAATTCGGAGGAACATATATATTGTATGATATAGAGCTTTCATGCATAGAATTTACCGATAAGCTTGCATCCAAATCGCCGACCCCGGGAGGCGGCGGAGCGGCTGCATACGTCGGTGCTCTTGCGGCTGCGCTTTGCAGCATGGTTGCAAATTTAACAATAGGCAAAAAAAAATATTTAGCTGTTGAAAATGATATTAAGGAAATCCTGGATAAAACAGAAATCTGCAGACATGAGCTTATGGAGCTTGTTGCAATGGATGCAGAGGTATTTGAACCGCTTTCAAGGGCCTATAGCCTTCCAAAATCGAATGAAGCAGAGCTTGCATATCGCAATGAAGTAATGGAAAAATGTCTGTATGAGGCAAGTAAGGTCCCGATGCATATAATGGAGGTCTGCTGCAGGCTTATCGCAGTTTTAGACGAGCTTTCAGATAAGGGCTCCGTGCTGGCTGTAAGTGATGCGGCATGTGCGGCTTCACTTGCAAAAAGCGCCTTAAGATGTGCTAATCTTAATGTACTTATAAATACTAAAAGCATGCAGGACAGAGGCAGGGCTTCAAGAATTAATGAGTATTGCGATGATATGCAGGACTATTACGAAAAGGAAGCCGATAAGGTTTATGATAAAATAAATAAGCAATTGAGAAATATATAGATCACATCGGAGGAGAATAATTGTCTGCTTTAGATAAAAGTCATATTAGAAATTTTTGTATAATAGCTCACATAGATCATGGCAAATCAACACTTGCCGACAGAATTATCGAAATGACAGGCTTGCTTACACAACGGGAAATGCAGGACCAGGTCCTTGATAATATGGAGCTTGAAAGAGAACGAGGAATCACAATAAAGGCTCAGGCAGTACGTACTGTATACAAGAGCAGCACCGGGGAGGAATATATATTCAACATGATAGATACTCCGGGACATGTGGATTTTAATTATGAGGTTTCAAGAAGCCTTGCAGCATGCGACGGAGCAATTCTTGTTGTAGACGCCGCACAGGGAATAGAGGCTCAGACTCTGGGAAATCTTTATCTTGCACTGGATCATGATCTCGAGGTTTTTCCTGTTATAAACAAGATAGATCTGCCGTCTGCCGAGCCCGAAAGAGTTATCAATGAAATCGAGGATGTTATAGGAATTGAGGCTCAGGATGCCCCTCTTATTTCTGCAAAAAAGGGAATAAATATAGAACAGGTGCTTGAGGCTATAGTAAATAAGATACCCTCACCAAAGGGAGATGAAAAGGAGCCGTTACAGGCACTTATATTTGATTCTGTTTATGATTCCTATAAGGGGGTTATAATTTCATGCAGAATCATGAACGGAAGCGTTAAGCGCGGAACAAGGATGCGGATGATGGCTACAGGTGCCGTCGAGGAGGTTGTTGAGGTTGGCTACTTTGGTGCCGGACAAATGATTCCGTGTGACGAGCTTTCTGCCGGAATGGTTGGATATATAACGGCAAGCATAAAAAATGTTGCACAGACCAGGGTTGGTGACACAATAACAGATGATGAAAGACCATGCAGCAAGCCATTGCCGGGATATAAAAAGGTAAATCCAATGGTTTATTGCGGACTTTATCCACAGGATGGAGCGAAATATCCCGATCTTAGAGATGCACTGGAAAAGCTTCAGCTCAATGATGCCTCATTATTTTATGAGCCTGAAACATCTGCTGCACTTGGATTTGGTTTCAGGTGCGGATTCCTTGGACTCCTTCATCTTGAAATTGTTCAGGAACGACTTGAAAGAGAATATAATCTTGAGCTTATTACTACGGCTCCAAGCGTTGTTTATAAGGTATATAAAACAGACGGAACATCTTTTGAGCTTACAAATCCGTCAAATCTGCCGGATCCTTCTGAAATAGAATACATGGAGGAGCCAATCGTTAAGGCTGAAATTATGGTTACAACGGAATTTGTCGGACCGATAATGCAGCTTTGCGAGGAACGAAGAGGTCAGTATCTTGGAATGGAATACATCGAACAGACAAGAGCTGTCCTTAAATATATTCTTCCATTGAATGAGATAATATATGATTTCTTTGATGCACTTAAATCTCGTTCCAGAGGATATGCTTCCTTTGATTATGAGCTTGAGGGCTATCAGAGGAGTCCGCTTGTAAAGCTTGATATCAAAGTAAACAAAGAGGATGTTGATGCACTTTCATTTATTGTATTTGAGGGCTCAGCTTATGAGCGCGGAAGAAAAATGTGCGCAAAGCTTAAGGAAGAGATACCGAGACAGCTTTTTGAAATACCGATTCAGGCTGCGGTAGGCTCTCGTATTATTGCACGTGAAACTGTAAGAGCCATGCGCAAGGACGTACTTGCAAAATGCTATGGCGGTGATATATCTCGAAAGAAGAAGCTGCTTGAAAAGCAGAAGGAAGGCAAGAAGCGAATGAGACAGATCGGTAATGTCGAAATACCGCAGAAGGCATTCCTGAATGTTTTAAAATTGGATGAACAATAAAGAAATAGAATGCTATATTCATATTCCGTTTTGTATTGAAAAATGCAGCTATTGTGATTTTTTATCATTTAAAGCTACCGAGGCTGTAAAACACAGCTATGTGGACTCGCTTATAAGAGAGATAGTTTCTAAAAGCAATGAAAATTTGACGTTTTCTACCATATTTATAGGAGGCGGAACTCCGTCATCTTTATCTAACGGTGAAATAAAAAGAATATTAAAGGCTTTAAAGGATAATTACAATATTTCAAAGAATGCGGAAATTTCGATAGAGGCCAATCCATGTACGATAACAAAAAAGAAGCTTGAGGAATATCTTGAAGCAGGCATAAACAGAATATCAATAGGCTGTCAAAGCATGGATGATAAGCTGTTGAGGGAGCTTGGAAGACTTCATGATTCTTCTACTTTTTTGCAGGCCGTAAAGCTTTCAAGGGAAGCAGGCTTTAATAATATAAATGCTGATCTTATGTTTGCTATACCCGATCAGACATCAAAAATGTGGATCGAAACCTTAGAGAAAGTAGCAGAGCTGGAAATTCCGCATATATCTGCATATAGTCTTATCCTGGAGGAGGGAACAAGGCTTTATAACCGTCGTGATTCCTTAAAGCTGTGTTCGGAGGAGGAGTGCGCTCTCATGTATGAGGACACGCTCAGAATTTTGAGGCAGCATGGATTTGAAAGATATGAAATATCCAATTATTCAAAAAAAGGATATGAATGCAGACACAATATAGGATATTGGACAGGAGCTTATTACAAGGGCTTTGGCATAGGCGCTTCCTCATATGAAAATAATATGCGCTATAAAAATACCGAGGATATAAAAAAATATATCAGCATTCAAGATGATTATGAGGATGCCAGGTGTGATATAATCGAGCTTGATAATAATGACCTTTACAGCGAATTTGTTATTCTGGGATTGAGACTTACAAACGGCATTTCCGTTAAGGAGTTTAAAAAAAGATTTGATAAGACCATTTTTGAGATTTTTGATTCAGAGCTGAAAAAACACATTGAGCTTGGTACATTGATTTATAAAAATAATAGAATTTATATTCCTGAAAGATATATGTTTGTCTCAAACAGTATACTTTCGGACTTTGTTTGAGCAGATTTTTATTATAGGAGTTGTTTGATATGTCTGAAGTATCGCCCTTTATTAAAATAAGAGGAGCTGCCGAAAACAATCTGAAAAAAATAGATATAGATATTCCGAGAAATAAGCTTGTAGTTTTAACAGGACTGTCAGGCTCGGGAAAAAGCTCCTTGGCATTCGATACTATTTATGCCGAGGGTCAGAGAAGATATATGGAAAGCCTTTCATCTTATGCAAGGCAGTTTCTTGGACAAATGGAAAAGCCGAAGGTTGAAAGTATCGAAGGGCTTCCGCCTGCTATTTCTATTGATCAGAAGGGAACAAACAGAAATCCCAGATCAACAGTAGGAACCGTAACTGAGATATATGATTACCTTAGACTTCTTTATGCAAGAACTGGTATACCACATTGCCCTAAGTGCGGACGTGAAATTCAAAAGCAGAGCATAGATCAAATAGTTGATAAGGTAATGAGTCTACCTGAAAGAACCAAAATCCAGCTTTTAGCACCCATTGTCAGAGGGAAAAAGGGCCGACATGAAAAGGTATTGGCACAGGCAAAAAAAAGCGGTTATATAAGAGCTGTTATTGATGGAAATCAGTATGAACTTTCAGAGGAAATAACTCTCGACAAAAATATTAAGCATAATATAGAAATTGTAGTAGACAGGCTTATCGTAAAAGCCGGAATAGAAAAAAGACTTACAGATTCTATCGAAAATGTCATGGATCTCACGGATGGAATTCTTGTAGTCGATACTATGGATGGTAATATGCTGAGGTACAGTCAGAGCTTTTCATGCCCCGACTGTGATATAAGTATAGATGAAATAGAACCAAGAAGCTTTTCGTTTAACAATCCATTCGGTGCATGTCCTAAATGCCTCGGACTTGGATATAAAATGGAATTTTCCGAAAAACTTATAATACCTGATCCGTCACTTTCGATTTCAGAAGGTGCCATAGAGGTTCCGGGATGGCAGTCCTGTACGGATAAAACAAGCTTTACATATGCGGTTTTAGATGCTCTCAGTAAAAGATACGGCTTTTCACTTGATACACCGTTTAATAAATATTCTAAGGAGATTCATGATATACTGATCTATGGAACGAACAATGAGACAGTGCAGGTTCAGTATAGAAGCCAGAGGGGACAGGGTGTTTACGATGTTGCATTTGAAGGAATAATAAAAAACTGCGAGAGAAAATACAAAGAGACAGCTTCTGATTGGAGTAGGCAGGAAATGGAAAAGTTTATGGAAATAAATCCCTGCAGCGTATGCAAGGGGCAAAGGCTTAAGCCTGCTGCTCTTGCCGTTACGGTAGGTGACAAAAATATTCATGAGCTTACACAGCTGTCAATAGACGATACAGTGGATTTCTTTGATAAATTAACGCTTACAAAACAGCAGGAGCTTATAGGTCATCAGATCATTAAGGAAATAAAATCAAGAATAGGCTTTTTAAAGGATGTAGGACTCAATTATCTTACTCTTGCAAGGTCTACAGGATCGCTTTCCGGGGGAGAAGCTCAAAGAATAAGACTTGCTACACAGATCGGCTCAGGACTTGTAGGAGTGGCATATATTTTGGATGAGCCGAGTATAGGTCTTCATCAAAGAGATAACGGCAAGCTTTTATCGGCACTCAAGCATTTGAGAGATTTGGGAAACTCACTCATTGTGGTTGAACATGATGAGGAGACTATGAGAGAGGCTGACTGCATTGTAGATATCGGACCCGGAGCAGGAAGCGGCGGCGGACGTCTTGTTGCAATGGGAACAGTTGAGGATATCGAAGGCTGTCCTGAATCTGTTACAGGAGATTATTTAAGTGGCAGAAGGGTTATACCTATACCGGATGAAAGAAAAGAACCAACAGGATGGATAACCGTAAGGGGCGCAAGAGAGCACAATTTAAAAAATATAGATGTTAAATTTCCGACAGGTGTTCTTACCTGTGTGACAGGTGTTTCGGGCTCCGGTAAAAGCTCTCTCGTCAACGAGATTTTATATAAGGTATTAGCTAAAAAGCTGAACAGGATGCATACTGTACCGGGTGAGTATGACAGTATAGAGGGAATTGAGCAGCTGGACAAAATAATAAGCATAGATCAATCTCCGATAGGACGCACTCCGAGATCAAATCCGGCTACATATACCGGAATTTTTGACCTGATAAGAGATCTGTTTGCAGCTACAGCAGATGCCAAGGCAAGAGGCTATAAAAAGGGACGCTTCAGCTTTAACGTAAAGGGCGGAAGGTGTGAATCCTGTAAGGGCGACGGAATAATCAAAATTGAAATGCATTTCCTGCCGGATGTATATGTACCATGTGAGGTATGCAAGGGGAAAAGATATAACAGAGAAACTCTGGATGTAAAATATAAGGGCAAAAATATTTATGAAGTGCTGGATATGACAGTAGAGGAGGCTTTGCCTTTTTTTGATGCAATACCTTCATTAAAAAGAAAAATCCAGACTTTATATGATGTAGGACTTTCATATATAAAGCTTGGACAGCCTTCAACACTTTTATCAGGCGGAGAGGCTCAACGAGTAAAGCTTGCTACCGAGCTGTCCAAAAGGAGTACCGGAAAAACTATTTATATTTTGGATGAGCCGACAACAGGTCTTCATTTTGCGGATGTTCACAAATTAGTTGACATACTTAAGGAGCTTTCATCAAGAGGAAATACCGTAATTGTAATCGAACATAACCTTGATGTTATCAAGACTGCGGATTATATTATTGATATGGGACCTGACGGTGGAAGTGGCGGCGGAACGGCTATCGCATTCGGAACACCTGAAGAGATAAGCAGGGTCAAGGAATCATATACGGGACAGTATCTTAAGAAGATTTTAAATAATAAAGGTTGAAAGGAGAATTTATGTCCTACGCAACAGACATAGGCATAGACCTTGGAACGACCAGTATCGTTATATATATAAAAAATAAGGGAATAGTGTTAAAGGAGCCTGAGGTTATTGCTTACGACAGGGATGCCGAGAAAATCAGTGCATTCGGTGAGGAGGCAAGGCAGATGATAGGCCGTACTCCCGGCAATATTGCAGGTATAAGACCTCTTAAAGAGGGCATTATTTCCGATTATGTTATGACTGAGGAAATGCTTCGATATTTTATACAGAAGGCAGTAGGCAGACGAGGCTTTTTAAAGCCGCGTATAGTCATCAGTGTACCCAGTCGCCTTACATATGTTGAAAAAAGAGCACTTGAGGAGGCTGCATATCAGGCGGGTGCAAAGGAGGTATTTCTGGTTGAAGAGACTATTGCAGCTGCTATAGGCATCGGACTTGATGTTAATCGTCCTGAAGGCAATATGATAGTTGATATCGGTGGAGGAACAACAGATATAGCAATAATCACATCAGGAGGAATAGCCAAATCAGCCTGTATACAAACCGGAGGCAATAAGTTTACCGAGGGAATAATAAGATATCTGAGAAAATCACATCTTTTATTTATAGGCGAACAGACAGCAGAGGCGATCAAGGTAAAAATAGGCTCTGCATGGAAGGGCAAGAGAGATAAGTCAATGCAGGTAAAGGGAAGAAATGTTTTTACAGGTCTTCCGAATAAAGTGATTATTTCATCTGATGAGCTTGTATATCCGCTTCGACAGATTGCTGATAAAATTGCTGATTCGGTATGCAGTGTTTTGGAACAAACAACACCTGAGCTTGCAAATGATATTGCAAGAAGAGGGATAATTCTTACAGGCGGCGGAGCAATGCTTAAGGGAATAGAGGATGTAATAAAAAACAGAACCGGTATCGATACCGTAACAGCTGAAAATCCTGACAGCAATGTCGCACTCGGAACAGGAAGGTATCTCAATATTTTTGATAAATATGAACGATAAATTAGAAGGCTATGTTGAACATATAATTTTCAGAAATGAAGAAAACGGATATACAGTTTTTGAGCTTGGAAAAGAAAAGGAGCCTATATGCTGTACCGGCATCCTTCATAATATAAATGAAGGAGAATATCTTGAACTGACAGGTTCATATATTATGCATAATATATACGGAAAGCAGTTTAAGATTACAAATTATATTATTAAAATCCCAAAGGAACAGCAGGCTCTTGAGAGATATTTGGGCAGCGGTGCAATAAAAGGTATTGGCGCTGCCTTGGCTTCCAGAATTATTAAAAGCTTTGGAGAGGATACTCTTCATATTATTGAAACAGAGCCTGAAAGACTGGCTGAAATTAAAGGAATAAGTGAAAAAAAAGCAAAGGATATCGCAGCTCAGATTATTGAAAAGTCTCAGTTTCAAAGCGAAATGATATTCCTGTCAGGCTACGGTATTTCACTTAATTTATGTCTAAAAATCCATAATAAATATCATGACAGGATATATGATATTTTACAGGATAATCCATATAAGCTTGCAGAGGAGATAGAGGGCATAGGCTTTAAAATAGCTGACTCTATTGCTCTTAAGGCAGGTATCAGATTAAATTCACCATATCGAATAAAAAGCGGATTTTTATATGTGCTTTTTCTGGCACTGGGACAGGGGCATATGTATTTACCGAAGAATATTTTGTTTGCAAGGACAGCTGAGCTTCTGAATATAAGCGAGGATGAGCTTGATAAGCATTTTATGGATCTTATAATTGAAAAAAAGATAGTCGTAAAGAAGCACGAAGAGCAGCTGTCAAATGAGCTTGAAACGATAGTTTATTCTTATAAGAACTATTATCTTGAATTGAATACGGCATCAATGCTAAAAAGCCTAAATGTTGTAAAGGAAGAGGATTATGACTTTATACATAAGATAATTGACAATATAGAAAAAGAAAGCAATATCCGTTTGGATAAGCTTCAGAAGGAAGCTGTTGAAAAGGCCGCATTAAACGGTGTTTTTATTCTGACTGGAGGCCCCGGAACCGGAAAAACAACAACAATTAATTCTATGATTCGTTATTTTGAAGCTCTTAATATGTCTATTTTATTGGCAGCACCTACCGGAAGAGCAGCAAAGAGGATGCAGGAGGCTACAGGATATGAGGCTTCAACTATCCACAGAATGCTTGAGCTTTATGGAGATCCCGAGGATCCGGAGCAAAAGGCGAGATTTGGGCGAAATAAGGACAATCCTCTTGAGACAGATGTAATAATAATAGATGAAACCTCTATGCTTGATATCTTTCTTATGCATGCACTGCTGGAAGCAGTTTTGCCCGGTACAAGGATAATATTTGTCGGTGACATAAACCAGCTTCCGAGTGTCGGACCGGGGCGGGTTTTGAACGACATGATCACCTCGGATCAATTTGCGGTTGTTAGGCTTAATAAAATATTCAGGCAGGCGGCAAAAAGCGATATTGTTGTAAATGCACATCTTATCAATGCGGGCAAAAGCATCAGACTTGATAATCACAGTGATGATTTTTTCTTTTTGAAACGGGATGATGTGAGAGTTATTCAAAAGGTAGTTGTATCGCTTGTAAAGGAAAAGCTTCCAAAGCTTCTTAATATGTCAAGCAGGGACATTCAGGTTTTGACTCCTATGAGAAAGGGAGCATTAGGAGCAATAAATCTAAATATACTTCTGCAGAAATATATAAATCCTTATGATGCTTCAAAGCCGGAATATGATAACGGTCATACTGTATTCAGAGTTGGCGACAAGGTTATGCAGATAAAAAATAATTATCAGCTTGAGTGGGTTATAAACGGAAAGCATGATATCCCGGTTAAATACGGATCGGGTGTTTTTAACGGAGACATGGGATATATTAAGAATGTAGATAAATTTCTGGAAATCGTAACAATAGAATTTGATGATTCGAGGATATCAGAGTATTCATTTAAGCAGCTTGATGAGCTTGAGCTTGCATATGCGATCACGGTTCATAAGGCACAGGGAAGCGAATATCCGGCAATTGTAATGCCGCTTTTATCCGGACCAAGCATGCTGATGACCAGAAATCTTTTATATACAGCTGTTACAAGAGCGAAAAGCTGTGTAGTTCTGACAGGTAATCCCGAGCTTGTAGATACAATGATAGAAAATGAAACTGAGGACGAAAGGTATACTTCACTTCAAAACAGATTATTGGAATTTATATGATAAATAAATTTGCAGATACATTATTAAATACTATTTATCCTAAAAGATGTCCTCTTTGCGACGGATTGCTGAAGATAGATGAACCCTTGATATGCAGAAAATGTGCATGTCATTTCAGCTTTATTAAAGGAAGAACATGCAAAAGATGCGGGAGAGTATTAAAGAGCCTGTATGAAGAGGAATGTGCAGAATGTCTAAAGCGTGAGCCGTTGTTTGATATTGCGTTTGCTCCGTTTAAGTATACAGGAGACATAAAGGAATCACTTATGAGGTTCAAATATCATGGAAGAGCGGAATATGCTTCATTTTATGCTAAGTCTATATGGGCATATGGCGAAAAAACGATAAGACTTTTCAACCCGAAGCTTATAGTAAATGTACCTGTTTACAGAAAACGACTGGCTGCAAGGGGTTATGATCAGGCATATCTTATAGCAAAGGAGCTTTCAAAAATATCCTGTATAAATGCAGAAAAAAATGCTATAAAGAGAATAAAGAATACAAAGGCGCAAAAGGAGTTGGGAAGCGAGGAGCGCCGAAAAAATATAGCAGATGCATTTGAGAATTCATACAAAAAGAAATTTCCTGACAGGATTTTACTGATAGATGATATTCTGACAACAGGAAGCACTGCAGATGCTGTATGCGCTGTGCTTAGAGAGGGAGGAGCAAGGCATATATGCCTTGCCTGCGTGGCTGTTTCCTGACTTGCATATGAATAATTTGTATGTTAAAATTTATCATCGTGGTGTCTTATGCATTCATGCTGTTTAAGGAGCTTTTATGTTAAATAAAAAGAAGTTAAAGGCTATGATTGACCTTGCTATGTATGAACAGGGAGATGGCAGGGAGGATATTGCAATAAGCAAATATTATTTAAAGGACTACATCACCTTTGGTATACTCAAAAATATTCTGCTTATTACAATAGCTTATGTAGCTATATTATTTTTTGTATTTATAAGTAATTTTGAAAATATTGCTGCCGAAATTTCAAATATGAGAATGCAGCCCATGCTTATAGGTATATTGATATTTTATCTTGTACTTATTGCATTGTTTTCAGTAGCTGTAATAGTAGTAAGAAAGATTAAGTACAGAAATGCTGTAAATAGGGTCAAAAAATATTACAAAAAGCTGCGAGAACTTGAAAGCCTATATAAGGAAGAAGCACTTTCGGAGGGTAATATAAAGGAGAAGCATAAATAATGAAAAGCCTTACCGCACTCAAGGAAAATATTATCCGATTTTATAACAGATCGGATGTTTACCTTTTGCCTATATTAAAATTTATACTTGCATTTCTTTTGTTTTTCGGGATTAACCTGAATTATGGTTATATGCAAAGCATTAATAATATTTTTGTTGTCATTATTCTTGCACTGGTATGCGCTTTATTGCCCATAAGCGGAACCGTAGCCATAGGCATAATATTGATTATTATCCATTGCTTCGGACTTGGAGTTGAAATCGGAGCAATAGCAACGGGAATGTATCTTTTGATGCTTGTTTTTGTCCTGCGCTTTATTAAGCATGATGCTTTAGGAATATTGCTTACGCCGTTTGCATTTAAATTTAATTTACAGGCTGCTATTCCGGTATCAATGGGAATGCTTGGAAAGGCTACATCTGCAGTTACTGCGGTATGCTCGGTTATATCCTATTTCTTTTTAAAACAGCTTCCTGTTATTTCGGAGCTTAAAAATGCAGGTGAGCTTTCTAATTTAGAAATTATAAAAAGTGCAATCGGAGCTATAACAGGCAATCTTGAGCTATTGATGAATGCTATTGTATTTGCCGCAGTTGTTTTAATAGTTTACTTTATACGTAAATTATGTACTACCTACGGATGGCTGATATCTATAATTATCGGAACGGCTGTATATATTTCACTCATCATGTGCGGTTCTGTATTTCTTGATATAGATTTCAATTTATTGCAGCATTTGATAGGATCCGCAATATCTATATTAATTTCGATAATAATCGCATTTTTTAATATGGATGCAAATTATAAGGGGTCACAATATCTTCAATTTGAGGATGACGACTATTATTATTATGTAAAAGCCATTCCAAAAAATAAATCTGACGAGTTTTATGATGAATATGATATGGAAGATGAGGACGAGGAGTATTTTAATACTGACATCGATGAGGAATGAATAATTACCTAAGAAAGGAGCTTTATATATGGAAAAAGCATGGAGCTGGTTTCAAATAAATATACTTCAGTGGCTTTATCCGCCAAAGCAAATTGAGATAATTGATATTATTCAGATTGCTTTGATTGCTTATTTCGTATATCATCTCATTCTTTGGTTTAACAATACAAGAGCATATGCACTGTTAAAGGGAATGCTTTTCATAATCGGATTTGTTATTCTGGCAAATATTTTGCATATGGATACTATAGTATGGCTTATAAATAATCTGAGTGTAGTTGCCATAACCGCATTGGTAATTATATTTCAGCCTGAGCTTAGAAAGGTTCTTGAAAAGATGGGCCATAAGAACCCGTTTGTATCGCTTTTTTCCCTTGGAAGGTATTCCGGAGAGGTGCCTAAGCGATTTTCTGATGCATCATTAAATGAAATAATACGATCAGTTTATGAAATGGCTGAAATGAAAACAGGTGCCTTGATCGTTATAGAAGAAAACGTGAAGCTGAACGAATATGTACAGACCGGAATCATGATCGATGCGGCAATTTCAAGTCAGCTTATTTCAAATATATTTGAACACAACACACCTCTTCATGATGGTGCAGTGATAATCCGCGATGACAGAGTGGTTGCAGCTACCTGCTATTTACCATTGTCAGAAAATATGGATATTAATAAAAAGCTCGGAACAAGGCATAGGGCAGGTCTTGGCATATCTGAAATTTCAGACAGCTTTACCATTATTGTTTCGGAGGAAACAGGTAAGGTGTCTTATGCTTATGAGGGACGGCTTGTAACAGGAGTTGTGCTCAGCGATCTTCGTGAGAAATTGCATAAGGTTCAGCTGATAGGAAACCAGGAAAGTTCTCTTTTTAGAAGAATGGAGGATGACTAATGGGACGTTTTATTAATGCAATAACAAAGAATTTTCCTATCAAGATCATATCTGTTTTTATAGCAATTGTAATCTGGTACATGGTTGTATACAATAACGATCCTATCATTACCCAGAGCTATCAGGTACATATTACAGTAGCAAATGAATCATATATTGCTAACGGAAAACAGCTTTATATGATTGATGAAGAATATAAAACCGTTACAGTATATATAAAAGCTAACAGATCTATGCTTGATAATATAAGTGCAGATGATATTAATGTTACGGCAGATCTTACACAAATTGTCGATCTTGAAAGATCACCTATAATGGTTCCTTTAAGCGTTTCGTGTGACGGAATTGATGAAACGGATATTTCGCTTTCGCGTTATGCCATACCTATAACTATAGAAAATGTAGAGAGCAAAAAGCTGTCTGTATCTGTTTCAACAGAAGAGACCGCAGTAAATAAGGATTATGAAATCGGAAAGATGACTCCGTCGCCGTCCGCGATAACTATATACGGACCGGAATCGGTTATCAATAACATAGAAAGCGCTGTTGTAAAAATAGATGTTTCAGGCCTTTCCGAGAACAAAACACTTACAGGAAAGCTGGCATTTATAGATAAGAATCAGGATGAAATTTCGGATACAATAATGCAGGATGATATAACGATTGAAGGCGGTGAGCCCGATATGACAGTTGATGTTGAGCTTTGGAAAAAGCAGTCGGATATATCGCTGCAGGTCGAATACAGTGGATTGCCTGCTAACGGATATCAAATCGGAACGATAACTACGACACCTGATAATCTGACGCTTGCGGGAACCGATGATGCCCTCAAGCTTTTAGAGCAGAATGGCAATAAGATTGTTATTCCATCAAGCGTTGTTGATGTAACAGGCTTATCATCAGATAAACAGATAGAGATAGATCTTGCTAAATATCTTCCTGAAAATACAAAGCTGTCATCGTCGATGAATGAAACAGCTACGATTTATATAACCGTATTGCCTGTCGGGGCTATAGAATTTTCTTTAGATGTGGATGATATAGAGGTAAGCAATCTGGCATCTTCACTAACTGTATCATATGATAAAAACAGCGTTGTGATGCGCATAAGCGGTGACTCGGATGTTCTGAATTCTTTAAAGCCTGAAGATATAAAGGCATCGATTGATTTGAAAAATTATACAGTGGGAGACTATTCTATACCAATAAATATTACACTCCCGGATGGATGCTCGCTTGTTGAATCGGCAAGCATATCTATACATATTAAGGAAGGAGCAGAAAAAGAAACATCAACAGAGAAAAATGAATAATTTCAAGTTAAAAACAAATTTATTAAATAAAATTTTAATATTTATCCTTAGCAGTCTGGTATTTATTTCAAGCTCTGTTGTGGCATTTGCAGAGGTAGATACAAGTGCTGTATTTACTGTCGACAGTGATTATTGGACATACTGGCCACAGGCAGAGGAGATTACAGGCAAGACTGCATGTCTCATGGATGCAGATACCGGGACAATACTTTACAGCAAGGGACTTGATGCTCAAAGATTTCCGGCCAGCATTACAAAGCTGATGACTGCACTAATAGTGGCTGAAAACTGTTCGCTTGATGATCAGGTTACAATGACTGAGACAGGTATGGCTGATGCATATGCAGGAAGCTCTAATTGCAATCCGCAGCTTGGTGAGGTTTTTACGGTAAAGGAATGTCTTGAACTTCTGCTTATAAAATCAGCGAATGATATTGCTTCACAGCTTGCAGAGCATACAGCTGGTTCAGTCCAAAATTTTGCAACAATGATGAACGAAAAAGCAATACTTCTTGGCTGTACAAATACAAATTTTGTAAATGCCAGCGGACTTGAGGATCCGAATCATTATACAAGCGCAAGAGATATGGCACTTATTATGCGTGCAGCAATCCAAAATGATACTATACGTGAAATAATGGGTATGCCATCCTGTACTATACCGGCAACAAATATGTCGAATGAAAGATATTATACAACTCATAATCTTTTGATGCAGCCTGACAGCGGATATTATTATGAAGGATGTCTCGGCGGAAAAACCGGCTATACGGATATTTCTCAAAGTACGCTCGTTTGCTATGCTCAAAGAAATGATATGACTCTTATAGGTGTTGTTATGGGTGCGCCTGAAACACAGAGCAATGCAAGCGATATGATAACATTGTTTGATTATGGCTTTAATAATTTCTACAGATCGGAGGCCATACCGGGAGCCTCATGCTTGTCCGGAGGAGCAATTACCTTACCTTACGGATTGGATGCTTCACAGCTTACGCTTACAGCAACTGACAATGGCGAAAATAAAGATTTTACTTTAACTGTTGACGATCATATCATAGGACGCGGAAGTATGACCGCTGCTGAATATTCAAGGATAACAGGAGAAAGCACAGCCTCGACGAGCATTGTACAGGAAGTACCTTCCGAGACATCACAATCAGCTGTCAGCTCGTCAGAAAGTATGGCCAATAATGCCGGCAATACTGACACCAGTATTTCTAAAGATAACAGTGCAAAAAGTCCTGTGCTTTATGTTATTATGATTGTACTTGGAATAGCTATACTTATTGGCATAATTTATATAATACAAAAAAACAGAAAACAAAAAAAACGAAGAAGGAAAAAAAGAAGGTAATAATTAGGAGGAAATTATGAGATTTTTAGTTACGGGAGTTAAAGGTCAGCTCGGCCATGACATAATGAACGAATTGCATAAAAGAGGTCACGAGGGCATAGGAGTTGACATTGCAGAGATGGATATAACGGATCCTGCTGCATGCGAAAGGGTCATTACAGAATCAAATGTAGACGGAGTATTCCATTGTGCAGCTTATACAGCAGTTGATGCTGCCGAGGATAATAAGGAAGTCTGCATGAAAATAAATGCCGGCGGTACAGAAAACATTGCTAAAGTTTGCGAGAAGCTTGATATAAAGATGATGTATATCAGTACTGATTATGTATTTAATGGTGAAGGAACAAGACCATGGGAGCCAGATGACGAAAGGGAGCCTTTAAATGCATATGGCGAAAGCAAATATTATGGAGAGGTTGCTGTAACTGACCATGTGAAGAAATTTTACATAGTAAGAATCGCTTGGGTATTTGGTGTAAATGGCAAGAATTTCATTAAAACAATGCTTAAGCTTGGAAAAGAAAGAGATACTCTTACGGTAGTAGATGATCAGATCGGATCACCAACATATACTTATGACCTTTCAAGATTGCTTGTAGATATGATGGAAACAGACAAATATGGATTTTATCATGCAACAAATGAAGGTCTCTGCAGCTGGTATGAATTTGCCTGTGAGATATTTAAACAGGCCGGTATGAATGTTAAGGTTCTGCCTGTATCATCGGATCAATATAAGGCTAAGGCAAAAAGACCTTCAAACAGCCGTTTGAATAAAGAAAAGCTTTCTGCAAACGGATTTGAAAGACTTCCAAAATGGCAGGATGCTCTCTCAAGATACCTTGTTGAGCTGAAAGAACAGGAAAATCTTTGATGGTGCTAAGGAAAAGCATATTATCAAAAAGAAGAGTCAGACTCTTTGCTTTTCTAAGTATTGTATTTGTTTTTATATTGATGTGGGCATGTATTCAGCCGTTAAATTCATCACCGGATGAGGGAATGCGTTATGATATTGTTCGCTTTATAATAAATCACGGATACATTCCGGATGGCAGAGATCCGGAGATAAGAAGCCAGATTTGGGGTATATCCTATGCATTTTATCCTATTATTTCCTATATGATAATGGCTATACCCGCAAAGCTGATAAGTCTGTTTACTACAGATGCATTTGCCTGTGTTATAGCGGCCAGAGTTGTAAATGCCATATTTGGAACAATTACAGCTTATCTTGTGGTTCGCATTTCAGAAATGCTTTTTTGCGGCAGGGAAAGATATTTGTTTACCGCTCTTGTAGTATTTTTGCCCGGTGTAGTATTTGTTCAATCATATGTAAATAATGATGCGATGGCACTTTTAGCAACAGCATGGATAATTTATGTATGGGCAAGGGCAATAAAGGAAGGCTGGACCTGGGGACTTTGTATCCATTTATCCTTTGCAATAGCTGTATGTGCTTTATCTTATTATAATGCATATGGCTTTATTCTTTGCAGTATTATATTTTTCTTTACGACAATACTTACAAGTAATTCCGAAAAAAACAAAGAAAAATATGTTATATCAAGGACAGTGCTTATTGTTATCCTTGTTTTGGCACTTGCAGGATGGTGGTTTGTAAGAAATTATATTCTATATGGTGATTTCACCGGCTGGAATGTAACCACGCAGTATTCGGAAATGTATGCAATGGATGGCTATAAACCATCACAAAGAGATAATCTTGCCCAAAACGGTATTAATTTCTTTAAGCTTTTGACATTAAGAAAAAACGGTTCTCTTCCGTGGATAATTATTGTTATAAGAGGATATATAGGAACCTTTGGATATCTTAATATTTATATGCCGCTTTTGCTTACGGCTGTATATGCACTGATTATAGGAATAGGGGCAGTAGGCTTCTTTTTATGCCTAAGAGATACATTTAAGCTTAAGGCTTCTGATAGAGAAAACGGAGGGCTTTGCAAAAAAGGAATTTTCAATTGGTGTATGCTTATAGCAATAATAATCACCTTTGCGTTTTTGGTTTATTATAATCTTTACAGCGATTTTCAGGCCCAGGGAAGATATCTGATTCCTATGACTATTCCGTTGATGTATTTTGTTACACTTGGAATACAAAGACTTATGAATTTGTTTGTAAAAAGAAAAAAAATTCAAAATATAATTTACAGTGTAATATGCATTTTAATAATTGTCTGTACAGCTCTTGTATATATTGTTACAGTATATCCGGCATATACGAGCCTATAGTTTATATAATGAAGGCCGATACAGATTATGATATCGGCAGAACCTTGTTTTTGGATATACATACTTTGAGGCTTTACAGATTTTAAAGCTTGTATAATTAGATTTTTATTTACAATTGTTGTGTAATATGCTATATTTCATGATTGGAAAAGCTATGGTTCAGTGACAGGAATCTCCGACCTTCTCTTAACCATAAGCGTTAGATCAAAACAGGAGGATATAAAAATGATCGCAAAAGAAAAGAAACAGGAAATTATTAAAGAGTATGCAAGATGCGAAGGTGATACAGGTTCACCGGAAGTTCAGGTAGCAATTCTTACAGCTCGTATTCAGGAGCTTACAGAGCATCTTAAGGTCAATCATAAGGATCATCACTCAAGAAGAGGACTTCTTAAAATGGTTGGTAAAAGACGTGGACTTCTTGCTTATCTTAAGAAAATTGACATCGAAAGATATCGTTCTCTCATTGAGCGCTTAGGCATCAGAAAATAATCTTTGAATCCTATCTAAGCTGCTTTCATAAGAAAGCAGCTTAGAATTTTTTGTGTAATAAGAAGATTCAAAAAGCTTATCTAATTACATGAAAATTACAAATTTGATTAAATTTCAGACTTTAGCGTAAGGGCATCGACCGAGACTACTGAAAAGCATATCAGTGCTTTTATGACATGTTTTTCAGTTGTTTCGGGTCCTTACCCAAAGTCATATATTCCATAATGAAGGGAGAATATGATGGAAGAAACAAAAACATTTTCAACACCGCTTGTAAATGAATATAAAACATATTCAATGGAGCTTGCGGGACGTACTTTATCTGTAGATATCGGAAGGGTTGGTAAGCAGGCTAATGGCTGTGCATTTATCAAATATGGTGATACAACATTGCTTTGTACTGCTACAGCTTCTTCAAAGCCAAGAGAAGGAATAGATTTCTTCCCGCTTTCTGTAGAATATGAAGAAAAAATGTATGCAGTAGGAAAGATTCCGGGAGGATTCAATAAAAGAGAGGGAAAAGCAAGCGAGCATGCAGTGCTTACATCACGTGTAATTGACAGACCTATGCGTCCTTTGTTTCCAAAGGATTACAGAAATGATGTTACTCTCAGCAACATGGTTATGGCAGTAGATCCTAAGTGCAATCCGGAGGTTGTAGCTATGCTTGGATCTGCACTTGCAACATCTATCTCCGATATTCCTTTTGACGGACCTATATCCGGTACACAGATAGGACTTATAGACGATGAGCTGATTGTCAATCCTTCACTCGAGCAGAATAAGGTATCTGACTTAAAGCTTACAGTTGCTTCAACAAGAGAAAAGGTTATTATGATCGAGGCCGGAGCTAATGAGGTTCCGGAGGACAAAATGATCGAGGCTATTTACCTTGCTCATGATGTAAATAAAAAGGTTATCGGATTCTTTGACAAAATTGTAGAAGAGTGCGGAAAGCCTAAGCATTCATACGAAAGCTGTGCTATTCCTGAAGAACTCTTTGCTGCAATCAAGGAAATCGTTCCGCAGGATGAAATGGAAACTGCTGTTTTCACAGATGAAAAACAGATTAGAGAAGAAAATATTGCAGCAATTACAGCTAAGCTTGAGGAGGCATTTGCTGAAAATGAAGAATGGCTTGCTGTATTAGGCGAAGCTATTTATCAATATCAGAAAAAGACAGTAAGAAAGATGATCTTAAAGGATCATAAGAGACCTGATGGACGTGCTATTCGACAGATTCGTCCTTTGGCTGCAGAGATAGACGTAGTTCCGCGTGTTCACGGTTCAGCTATGTTTACGAGAGGACAGACTCAGATCTGCAATGTATGTACACTTGCACCTCTTTCAGAGGCTCAGCGCTTGGACGGACTTGATGAATTTGAGACAGAAAAGCGTTATATGCATCATTACAACTTCCCATCATATTCTGTAGGTGAGACAAAGCCTTCAAGAGGACCGGGACGTCGTGAGATCGGACATGGAGCGCTTGCAGAAAAGGCTCTTATCCCTGTTTTGCCTTCAGAAAAAGAATTTCCGTATGCTATACGTACAGTTTCTGAAACATTTGAATCAAATGGTTCAACATCACAGGCATCAGTTTGTGCATCATCACTTTCACTTATGGCTGCCGGAGTACCTATTAAAAAGCCGGTTGCCGGAATATCCTGCGGTCTTGTTACAGGAGATACGGATGATGACTATCTTGTTCTTACTGATATTCAGGGACTTGAGGATTTCTTCGGAGACATGGACTTCAAGGTAGCAGGTACTCATGATGGTATTACAGCTATCCAGATGGATATTAAGATTCATGGACTTACTGAGGATATCGTTAAGGAAGCAATTGCAAGATGTAAGGATGCAAGAGAGTATATTCTTTCTGAGGTTATGGAGAAGACAATTGCACAGCCTAGAGAGACTGTTAATGAGTATGCACCAAAGATTATTCAGATTCAAATTGATCCTGATAAGATTGGTGAGGTTGTCGGACAAAGAGGAAAGACAATTAATACTATTATAGAGAGAACAGGCGTAAAAATCGATATAACAGATGATGGCTTCGTATCTATCTGCGGAAATGATGCTCAGATGATGGAGAAGGCACTTCAGTATATTAAGACTATTGTTACTGAATTTGAAAAGGGACAGATTCTCACAGGCTCAGTTGTAAGCATCAAGGAATTTGGCGCTTTCATTGAATTCGCACCTGGAAAAGAGGGAATGGTTCACATTTCAAATATAGCTAAGGAGCGCATCAACAGAGTAGAGGATGTACTTACTCTTGGAGATGTTGTAACAGTTATCTGCCTTGGAAAGGACAAGATGGGCAGAATAAGCTTTAGCATAAAGGATGTACCTTCAAATAAGAAAAAATAATATTTAAGAAAAATAATATTTATCACGGGAGCTCTCGGAAAATGGAAACAATCAGAATCAAGTATTTGAATAATGATATTGAACGTCTTAGATATATCGACGGGAAATCAGATTGGATAGATCTGAGAGCTGCCGAGGATGTAGAATTAAAAAAAGGTGAGTTTCGTCTTATACATCTTGGAGTTGCAATGCAGCTTCCGAGAGGATATGAAGCTCATTTGGTTCCGCGAAGCAGTACATATAAAAATTTTGGAATTATCCAGACAAATCATATGGGCGTGATAGATGAAACCTATTGCGGACCAAACGATTGGTGGAAGATGCCGGTATATGCTGTACGTGATACCAAAATCAATAAAGGAGAACGCATTTGTCAGTTTCGAATAATGGAGCACCAGCCCGAGATAATATTTGAAGAGGGCGATTTGACAGGAAGTGACAGAGGCGGATTCGGAAGCACAGGAGTTAAGTAGTTCCGAATAGAGGTGGGCTTATGTTATATATTTGGAAGCATTTTAAAACTATTACAAGTCACAGGATCAAGGTGATGAAATATTGTTTTAAAATAGGTCTTTATTATCAGGGGCTCACCCATGATCTTTCAAAATATTCATGGACTGAATTTTCAGAGGGATGCAGATTTTTTCAAGGAGACAGAAGCCCCAATAATAAGGCAAGAGAAGTGACAGGCATTTCAAAGGCGTGGCTTCATCATAAGGGCAGAAATAAGCATCATTATGAATATTGGATAGATTATGATTTTAACAGTCCTAATTTTCTTTCGGGACTTGATATGCCGCGCAAATATATCGCTGAAATGGTTATAGACAGGATATGTGCATGTGAGGTTTATCAAAAAGAAAAATATACACAACGTTCTGCTTATGAATATTATCTTAAGGGAACAAAAAAACTTTGGTTTATTAGTCCTAAGACAAAGCATGATCTTGAGATGCTTCTTATAATGATGGCAGAAAAGGGTCAGGATGCTACTTTTAATTATATAAAAAATGTTTACCTTAAACATGTTGATATAAAAGATAATCAATCAGAAGAAAATAAAGAATTACATCATTGTTAAATTAGGCTGAAAAGATAAACTTTTTAATTTATATTAAAATAAAGTATAAATGCTTAAGGAAAGAGGAAATTATGGTAAAGGTCGTTAAATTCGGCGGCAGCTCACTTGCAAACGCCGAGCAGTTTAAAAAAGTAAAAGACATTATAATGAGTGACGAATCAAGACGATATGTTGTACCGTCAGCTCCCGGAAAACGTTTTGATAAGGATACCAAAGTAACGGATATGCTTTATGGCTGCTATGCGAAGGCAGAAGCAGACGAGGACTTCACATCTGAATTGGATGCAATAAGAGCCAGATATGAAGAGATAAACAACGATCTGAATATTGGATTTGATTTCAGCAATGAGTTTGAAACCATCAAAAAGAATTTTTTGGAAAAGGCAGGATCGGATTATGCTGCCTCAAGAGGAGAATATCTTAACGGTCTGCTTCTTTCTGCTTATCTTGGTTTTGAATTTGTAGATTCTGCTGAGGTTATCTTTTTTGATAAAAACGGGAATTATGATGAGGAAAAAACTCAAAAAACCATGTCAAAGCGCCTTAAGGATATGAAATATGCGGTTGTTCCGGGCTTTTATGGATGCGGTGCGGACGGAAAGGTAAAAACATTTTCAAGAGGCGGTTCAGATATTACCGGTTCACTTGTTGCAAGCGCAATTCATGCTGATCTCTATGAAAACTGGACTGATGTACCGGGATTTTTGATTACTGATCCAAGAATCGTAGATAATCCGCCATCAATAAGTACAATAACATATCGTGAGATGCGAGAATTGTCTTATATGGGTGCAACGGTTCTTCATGAGGATGCAGTATTCCCGCTTAGAAAAGAAGGAATTCCGGTTAATGTAAAGAATACAAACAAGCCTTCGGCTCCGGGAACAATGATAGTAGAAAGCACATGCAATAAACCTAAATATACTATCACAGGTATAGGCGGTAAAAAGGGCTTTGCTTCAATTACAATTGAAAAGGATATGATGAATTCCGAGATTGGATTTGGAAGAAAGGTTCTTCAGGTATTTGAGGAAAATGGTCTTTCATTCGAGCATACACCATCAGGAATAGATACATTTACTGTTTATGTATCTCAGAAGGAATTTGAGGAAAAGGAGCAGGCAGTAATTGCAGGACTTCATAGATCGGTAAAGCCGGATGTTATAGAGCTTGAATCCGATCTTGCACTTATAGCTGTTGTTGGCCGAGGTATGAAGAGAACAAGAGGAACTGCCGGAAGAATTTTTTCAGCTCTTGCTCATGCTCATGTAAATGTTAAAATGATCGATCAGGGATCATCCGAGCTGAATATAATTATTGGTGTTGAAAACAGAGATTTCGAGACAGCAATTAAAGCAATATACAGTATTTTTGTAGATACCAAAATATAATCGACTTAAAAAAATATTTTATAAAAGGGCAAGAAAATCCACTGCCTTTAGGTAGTGGATGACCTTAAGTGAGGTGATGGGGTTAAGCTCGGTACCTCGCAAGGCACGTAGTTTCGCTTTTATATGAGCAGGTAGTGAAGCGGATTGCGAATATCCTTGACTGGTGTTATGATAAATATTGTTCCTATGGATTAATTTTAGAAATATTTAGGGGGCTCTGTACATGAAAAGAGTTTTGCTTAAACTTAGCGGAGAAGCACTTGCCGGAGATAAAAAGACCGGATTTGATGATGAAACTATTCTTTCTGTTGCATCACAGGTAAAGCAGCTTGTTGATGACAATATCAATGTTGGCATTGTTATAGGTGGAGGAAATTTCTGGAGAGGACGTTCAAGCAAAAATATTGATCGAACCAAGGCTGATCAGATCGGTATGCTTGCTACTGTAATGAATTGTATATATGTTTCTGAAATTTTCAGATCTATAGGAATGAAAACACAGATACTTACGCCATTTTCAGTAGGAGAGTTCACCAAAGGATTTTCAAAGGACAGATGCAACAAATATTTTGACAAAAATATGGTTGTATTCTTTGCGGGCGGAACCGGTCATCCTTATTTTTCAACAGATACCGGTACTATGCTTAGAGCAATAGAAATAGAAGCTGAAGCGGTTTTACTTGCTAAGGCAGTTGATGCGGTATATGATAAGGATCCTAAAAAGTACCCGGATGCTAAGAGATATACAGAGGTATCTATTAATGAGGTTGTTGAGAAGCAGCTTCAGGTAGTGGATATGACAGCTTCTATCCTTGCAATGGAAAATCATATGCCGATGTATGTATTTTCATTATCAGAGCCAAATGGCATTGTTAAGGCAGCTAATGGAATTGTAACCGGAACCAAGGTAACTGCAGATTAAATAAGGAGTCAGCTGTATGAATGATAAGATTAAAATTTACGTTGATAAAATGACAAAAACAATGAATAACCTTTCAGTCGAGCTTGGAACAATCAGAGCAGGAAGAGCTAATCCTCATGTGCTTGACAAGCTCTCGGTTGATTATTACGGAACAGCTACACCGTTACAGCAGGTTGCAAATATTACTGTTCCAGAGGCAAGAATTCTACAAATACAGCCATGGGAGTCATCTCTTATAAAGGAAATTACCAAGGCTGTTCAGATGTCAGATATTGGCATAAATCCTACAACAGACGGAAAAACAGTCAGACTTATCTTCCCTGAACTTACAGAGGAAAGAAGAAAGCAGCTTGTTAAGGATGTTGAGAAAAAGGGTGAGGGTGCCAAAATAGCGATTAGAAATATAAGGCGAGACGGAAACGATGCCTTTAAAAAGCTTAAAAAAGAAGATGTTTCAGAGGATGAAATCAAGGATCTTCAGGATGAACTTCAGAAGCAAACTGACAAATTTATAAAGGATGTAGACAAGTCTATCGCTGAAAAATCAAAAGAGATTCTTACAGTTTAATATTTAAAAGATCTGGTCGCATTAAACTAAGACTGAATAGCTAATGTTTAATGCGGCTATTTTTAAGGAGATTTATATATGCAAATACCGTCGCATATAGCTATAATTCTTGATGGAAACGGAAGGTGGGCTGTAAATAAAGGACTCCCCAGAAGCTATGGTCATGTTGTAGGGTGTGATAACCTGGAAAAAATGTGCACCGTAATTCAGAATTTGGGAGTTAAGTATCTTACAGTTTATGCTTTTTCAACCGAAAACTGGAAACGTTCACAGGCAGAGGTAGGTGTTTTGATGAATCTGTTCAGAAGATATCTGAAAAGACTTCTGAAGCGTGCTGAACGGGACAATATAAAAATTCAGGTTATCGGAAAAAGAGAAGGCTTGGCTCACGATATAATCAGGATAATAAATGAGCTTGAGGGAAATACAAAGGATAATACGGGAATGGTCTTTCTTATTTCGCTGAATTACGGAAGCCGTGATGAGATTATCAGAGGTATTTCCAAGCTTTCAAGGGATATTAAGGATGATAAAATAAAACCGGATGATATTTCAGAGGAGCTTTTCTCTAAATATCTTGATACAGCAGGTATACCGGATCCTGATCTTTTAATCAGAACCAGCGGTGAACTGCGCATATCTAATTTTATGCTTTGGCAGTTGGCTTATTCTGAAATGTATTTCACAGAAACACCGTGGCCTGATTTCAAAGAACCGCAGCTTATGAAGGCCATAGAAGCCTACAATGATAGAGACAGGAGATATGGAAATGCAAAGTAATTCCATATCATGGAGATGATATTTTATGTTTAAAACCAGACTTATAAGCGGAATCGTGCTTGTTGCTGCTGCATTATTACTTATAATAAGCGGTGGATACATTTTATATTTTACAATGCTTATTTTATCACTGATTGCCGCAGGTGAGCTATATAGGGCTACAAGAGTTCGAGCAGACAAACCCTTTGCACCTATGGATATAGCGGGTTATACAGCAATAGTACTTTATTATATAGCAATATTATTTTTGCCGAATGAGCTTTGGCTGTTATCTATAATATGCGGATTTCTTATCATAATGTTTGTATATGTATTCAGCTATCCAAGGTACAGTGCATTCCAAACAATGGCTACAGTGTTTGGAATAATATACTGTGGAGTTATGCTTTCTTACATATATCAAACAAGGATGCTTCCGGGTCATGGAAGGTATCTTGTATGGCTTACATTCCTAAGTGCGTGGGGCTGTGACACCTGTGCATATTGTGTTGGATCGCTGATTGGAAAGCATAAAATGTCTCCGATTTTAAGCCCTAAGAAATCAATAGAGGGTGCTATAGGCGGTGTAGCGGGTGCAATTATTCTGGGAATACTTTTTGCACTGTTAACACATGGATCACCTTTGATTTACGGAATAATATGCGGGGCAGGTGCAGTTATTTCCATGATAGGAGATCTTGCCGCATCGGCAATAAAGCGAAATATGGACATAAAGGATTACGGAAAACTTATTCCGGGGCATGGAGGCATACTCGACAGATTTGACAGCGTAATCTTTACTGCACCTGTTATTTATTATCTTTCATATTTACTGCTTGATTTTATTGCTTTTTAATTTATGAGGACAAAAGCAGGTTATTGTTCTGAGTGTTTTAGTATGAGGTGAAAATGAAAAAAATTGCTATTATGGGCTCAACCGGCTCCATTGGTACACAAACACTTGATATTATAAGAAAAAGAGATGATCTTCAGGTCTGTGCACTTAGTGCCGGAAGGAATATCAATCTTTTAGAAAAACAGGCAAGAGAGTTCAAACCGGAGCTTATTGTTATAGAAAGCAGTGCAGATGCCGGCATTTTAAGGGCAGCTCTTAAGGACACAGATACAAAGGTTATGTCCGGGATGGATGGACTTATTGCTCTTGCCGAGATTAAAAGCTCGGATATTTTTGTAGGAGCTATAGTCGGTATGATAGGAATCAGACCTACTATACATGCAATAAAGGCAGGAAAGGATATTGCACTTGCAAATAAAGAGACATTAGTAACTGCCGGTCATATTATTAAACCTTTGGTAAAGCAATATGGAGTAAAGCTTATCCCTGTAGACAGTGAGCATAGTGCGATTTTTCAGTGTCTTGAGGGAGCACCGAAAAATAATGATAATGAGCGCATAATCCATAAGCTTTGGCTTACAGCATCAGGCGGGGCATTTCGCGGAAGGACACGCAGCGAATTAATTAATATAAAGGCTGAGGATGCACTTGTAAATCCAAACTGGTCTATGGGCAATAAAGTAACAATAGACTCTGCTACACTTGTAAATAAAGGGCTGGAGGTAATGGAGGCACATTGGCTGTTTGATGTAGATTATGATGATATAAATGTAATAATACAGCCTCAAAGTATTATTCATTCTATGGTTGAGTATATTGACGGAGCAGTAATCGCACAACTTGGGACGCCTGATATGCATCTTCCTATTCAATATGCATTGCTTTATCCAAGACGTGAGACGTTATACTCACAAAGACTCGATTTTACAAAACTTGAAAAGATTATATTTGAAAATCCGGATACAGAAACCTTTAAGGGATTGCCGCTGGCATATAAGGCCGGAAAATGCGGAGGATCGATGCCAACCGTTTTTAATGCAGCTAATGAGGCTGCTGTTGATAAATTTATGAGAGGAAGAATTGGCTTTTTGGACATCTATGACATAATTGACAGTTCAATGCAGAATCACTGTGTTTTAGAGAAGCCGTCATTAGATGAAATTCTTGAGGTAGAAGCTAAAACTCATGAATACATTGAAGGTAGGTGGAAGGATTGAGATTTGTTATTGCATTACTGATTTTAAGTGGTGTTATAATTTTTCACGAGCTTGGACACTTTTTACTTGCAAAGCTTTCACATGTAAAGGTAAATGAGTTTGCATTTGGAATGGGACCAAGGATTCTTTCACTAAAAAAGGGAGATACGGTTTATGCATGGAGGATTTTTCCTATAGGCGGAATGTGTGCTATGCAGGGAGAGGATGAGGATGACAGCTCTGAAGGAAGCTTTCAGAAAGCAACAGTTTGGCAAAAAATATTGATTGTTGCCGCAGGACCACTGTTTAATTTTTTGCTGGCACTTATTATTTCTCTTATTGTTATATTTTCTATAGGTGCCGATCCTTGTCGGATAACTTCTGTAGATCAAGCATCAGCGGCAGCGAAAGCAGGACTGCAGGAGGGAGATATAATCACAGCCTTTAATGGCGGTGGAGTATCAAACAGCCGTGAGCTTTATATGTATTTGATGCTTGATGGAATTCCGACAAATGAGATCAAACTATCATATGTTCGTGATGAAAAAAAATACAGCATATCATATGTGCCGGATTATACCGAAAAATATCTGATCGGAATTAATTATTCTACATCATCAGAAGGCGGAATGGAAATTTCGGCTGTAAACAGCAATTCTCCGGCTGAAAAATCCGGATTACGGATTGGAGATATAATAACAGCCATCAATGGACAGGATATAAATAACAGTGAGGAATATACAAATTATATTTCAGAGCATCCACTTGACGGCTCAGAAATTACGATTACATATTTAAGGGATAATATCAAAACGACTGTGAATATTACGCCAACATCAACCAAACAGGCTCAGGGTGGATTTAGCTTTAACATGGCCAGAGAGAAGATGGGCATTTTTGAATCCGTCAAATATGGATTTGGTGAGCTCAAATATTGGATTAATACTACAATTAAATCCATAGCAAGCTTATTTACCGGTCGATTTAAGATGACGGATTTATCTGGTCCTGTAGGTGTTGTGAGTACAATAGGATCTGCTTATGAGAAGGCAGAAGCATCAGGCGGTGCATTTGAGGTTCTGATGACAATGCTAAATATGGTAATACTGCTTTCGGCAAATCTGGGTGTAATGAATTTATTGCCGCTCCCGGCGCTTGATGGCGGAAGACTTGTATTTTTATTCGTTGAAGCAATCAGGCGAAGGCCGTGTAATCAGAAAATTGAGGGTGTTGTGCATTTGGTCGGAATTATTGCTTTGTTTTCGCTTGCAATTTTCATTGCGGTTAATGATGTAATTAAATTGTTATGATACCAGGGTCAAAATGTCAACGCATCTGATGCAAGCAAGCTTGCATCAGATGCGTTGACATTGGAATCCATCAAAACCTTCGATAAAATTTTGTTATAAATTATAAATATATAACCAGGGCCCAAGGCCCTGGTTTCAGAGTGAAGACAAAACACCTTTTGCGATTTCAAAAGCCGCTTGAGGTGTTTTG
>CAVBHN010000012.1:0-61131 GCA_963595425.1 Faecalibacterium sp. CAG:74
GTCCTCTTTTTTCCTTTTGAATTCCTTTTTGCCTTCTATACAGCCTGCAACCGTTGATGCTACTGCGGCCATGCAGGTAAATACAGAAAATATAATCATCATTCCACCCATAAGCGACATTATCAAGGATGCCGCTAGCATACAAAATGCCGGAAGCAGGCGTATAATGATATTTTCCTTAGGCCTTACAGGCACCGGTGGCGGGTCAAGTATTTCTATCTTATCCTCACAGATTTTATTTTTTATCCTTGTATTTCTTTTAAAGCACGGATAGCCGTTTTTTCTCGATGAATCATCAAATTCAAGTACAGTTGATATGCCATCTCTTATCTGAGTCCATAGCCTTTCGTCCTTCAGATAAAAAAAGAAATCCGCTATAGAAAGAAAATCCGTATTTCTGAATAAATCACCCGTTTTTGCTCTTTTGCCGTTTATATACACTCCATAGAGTACATCTGCCTTTGCAAGCATATAATCATTTCCGCTTTTTATTAAATTTATTTCATCACCCTTTACATATTCGCTTTTTATGATTATGTCACAATTATTGGCGCTTCCGATGACAAGCTTATCTCTTCCTTGAATATCAATACATCTTTCATAGCTTATATTCCGGTCAAAATCTATGTAAAATTCAAGTACAAATGCTGTATTACCGGATGACTGATATTTAATCTCAAGAATATCTCCCATCTTAAGCTTCCTTGTCATAAGCTTTCTTATATCTCCGACTGTCATATAGAGATTATCGCGGCATATGACAAGCCATGATTCTTTGTTTTTTATAAACAAAAGCTCTATTGCTTCAAGGAAGACTTCCCTTCTAAGCCTTACATCACAGCCTGTATCCGTTCCTATTTTCAGCTGATGCATTTCTCCTGTCAGTTCTGCTTCCTTATACAAATCTCTTGCTGTTATAACAAGCTTATATTCTTTGTCCAATTTGTTCTCCGTCTGATATTGTCAAGGCTATTTTCAATCCGCTTCGCTGCTTGCTCATATAAAAGCGGCACTACGTGTCTTGCACTTTATATAAAAATCACACTTCCGCTTCGAATACCGAATTCCGCAAGCGTTCTTTCTCCTCTAAGCAGTGCAATCGGCCGCTCTGCCTTTAAATAGCATTTCTTAATATCATATATATCTATTTCCAATTCATATGCTGCATTTAATGCTTTTATAAGCTCATTTGCTGTTATATCAAGCGGCAGATCAATATCACAAAAAATCCCCTTGCTTATACTATTAAAAACAACAATTGCCCTTTCCAAATGCCATCACACTCCTATAAGATAAGCCAATCTTTTAATTCCGTTATCTGTGCTCAAATCAACAAATCCGGTCACATCAGCCTTATTTTGATAAGCTATATACTCATCAATTTCAAATTTTGTTTTTAGTGCGGTATATTCCTTCTTATTCCTGTCATTTTCATCCCTAAAACAGATAAATAAATATTTGTCGCTGTTAATTCCGTTAATATTTTCTGCCAGCCTGTTGGTTTCAAAAGCGGCCCTTTTTGTTTCTGCGGTTATGATCACTACCTTATCGGCCTCATTAAGTCCTTCAGCTCCTGCTTCATCAAATATACTGTCGGTATCCATGAAAATATAATCATAATCCTTTGATTCTCTTGCGCCCCTTGCGATACTCAAAAATATATCTGCAGATAATCCAAGTGATAAAAGAGCCGCCTTAAATGGAGGCAGATAATCAAATTTTCCCTTTTGGATTTCATTCTTTATCTTCTGATATATATTTCCATTTATATCTGTCATATATAAATAAAGCTCATTATCCGATACAGCTGCACAATTATCAAAAAGATAACCAAAGCTCTGCAGATAGCTGCTGTTTATATAAAGCACTCGCTTATTTTGCTGTGCCAGACACAATGCTGCATTTAAAGCAGCAGTGGTCTTTCCTATTCCGCCTGCAGCGGATGTAAAAATCACCAGTCTTGCCTCTTGCTTATTATCAATACCGATATCAAGGTCTTTGGCACATTTTTCAAATATCTCAGTAATAATATCCTGTATATTTGAATATTTATAAATTACATTTACTCCTTTACCATCCGAATATATGCTGTTCTTATCGTCGGTTAATAAAAAAATATGCCTTATATCATGTCTTTGAAGCCTATCCTCGTATAGCTTTTCTGAAACAATAAGCAGCTCTGCCGTCTGCTGCTGTATAAACAGCTCATTAAAATAATCCCTGTCGGAAATAATTTCCAAAGCTGCTCTTTCATAAAATTTCTTTATGAATTTGTGCAATAGCGGTTTTAGATATGCCTGATCGCACTCTGCTATGATTATTCTTGGTTTTTTCATTGTTTTCAAATATTAGGCACGCTTCTGCCTCTACTTCGCCGCAAATCTGAATCTGCTGTCAGCAAGTCGTATAATGTCACCGTTTTTGATCGGAAAGGGCTTATTTGCCGTCAGTCTTATTCCGTTTACAAATGTTCCGTTTGCACTCTTTAGGTCTGTAATAGAATATTTACTGTCCTTTATGCTTATTTTGCAATGAATACGGCTTATCATGCGGTTAAACGATATCACTCCATCCACCTGATCTGCCCACTTACCGATAATGAACTCATCCTTCGTTATTTCAATGTCTGATTTACATTTATCATCAAGACATATCAATTTTATTGTTTTCGTATTATTTCTTGCTTTTTTCTGTCTGTTTAGGATCTCGATCAGCGGTATATTGATATTTTCCAGCTCATTGATAAGCTCTGTAATTCTGTCGGTATCCTTTTCATCTATGCTTTTTGCGATTTCCGCAAGTGCGCCGCGCAGCTTTCCTTCAAATTCTGCCTCGTCATCGTATATTGTGCTTCTTATCGGCAAATACAAAAAAGCCGTCTTATATGTATTTTTCATAACATATATATGCTCTATCGATGCATAAGCATTTTTACAGGTAAGAAATCCATTGCTCATGAGCTTAAAAGCATTTTCCATAATGCTGCCGATTACCGATATGAGACCGTTATATCCAAGCCCTTGTACAATGCTCAAAACAGGCCTGTATTCATCTATAAGATAATAAAGGGCAGGCTTTCCGTTGATCAAAAGCCTGATCATTTTGACAAATATGTCATCATCCAAACCCTCCATCACCTTATATTCGATCGGCGATATCAAACCCGGCTCGTTTAAAATATATACAAGCTCATCGCCGTACTCCGCCTCATATATAAGCTTCTCAAGCCTTAGCGCGTTCATTTTGTCAGATCTCCGTTTTTTTCTTTTTCACATATACAATCGTCAATATCACAAAAGCGACAATTGCCAAGACCAAAATTACAGTCTTTAGGATATTCGTCCTTATCCATGCCAAAGTCCTTACAATAGGATTTGATGAAATTGTTATCCATTCGTTAAATTCATAGGTGCATCCTGCTTTAAAGCTGTCATCTGCCGTATCTGTTATATTTCCGGCTCTGTCCTTTACAATCAATCGTATATTCCGCTTTGAATTACTCTCCTTTACAACAAATGAGCCGTGAAAATTATTGGGATCATCTCCAAAATCCGTTATATTATCTATTTGTTTTCCGTCTAAAAGCACCTGTACGGAATAAAGCCCGATGGCATCGTAAATTGTATAGTCAGCCTTAGCCTCATAGGCATCTATAATACTTTTCTCCAGTCCCTTTATACTGCTTATCACAGGAGCTGTACTGTCAATTCTGAATAATATATTCTTGTCCTCATAATTTGTTGTCTCTGGCCTGTTTCCTGCTTTGTCCTTAGATGATACCGATATTTTATATATGCCGTCTGACAGAAAATTCTCTCTTCTGATTCTATAGCTGTATTGATACCATCCGCTTTTGCCTGCTTCTACGTCGTCATTTATCACAGGCTCAACCTCAAAGACAGCATTGTCAACAAGCCTTCCGTCTCTTGATATTTCTATTTTCAAGCTTCCCTCAAGCAGCTTATCGGCATTGTATTCGGTAATTATGAGATCATCCGTCAGTTCCTTTACATAAGCTCCGCCATTACTTATAAGCTCGTTTAAATAATCGCTGTATACATAAACCGAGCCGTATCTGTTTACTGTAAATACAATTGTTTTTTCTGTCTTATGACATGCCTTATCAGTTATTCCTACGGTCAATGTATAAATTCCATCCGTACCCCGATTCATGTCAAAGCTGTTAAGGCAGCCCTCTCCGCCGTTTTTATCCACAGCTATGCCTGAGCCTGCAAATTCCTTTGTTACATCCCTATCCTTATCATTAAGTCCTGTCCTTGTCAGCCTAATACTGTAATCCTCGAAATTTTTATCATAAAAGCTTATATATGAAGCCACATCACCCTTATAAGCCCTTTTATTTCCATCCTCACCGTTTATCAAAATAATCGGCTCATCAAGCCTTGTATCTATTTCAAGGCTTTCCGATAAGTAATCTTGCATTCCATTTCCCGACTTGTCTTTATATGAAACCTTTATTTTATAGCTTCCGTCCTCGAATAAAGCAAAGCTTCCTATGTGATCACCTAATCCTCTGTCCGTCCAGACGGGCACTACATTATATGGCATACCATCCTTAAATACCTTTATCGTTACATCCTCTTTAAAGAAATTAGTCTCATTTATTCTTAGGACTGCATTGATATTTCCATCATAATATGATGTCCCCTCCGATATATTGACCGGTGTATTGTATGTGACAGATGCACTTGGAGCGATGCTGTCTACAACAATTCTCTTTGATGCTGTATTTTCATTAGATATATTTCCTGCTTTGTCTGTTGCACTTATTTTTACGATTCCGTTAAACTGATTATTTTCTTCCTGTGTTCCTGCGGGTATTTGAAATGTGACTGATGCACTTCCACTGTTTCCAAGGAAGCTTATATCTCCTTCATCTGCCTTTATATTAGATCCGACGCTGCTGTTATCATCAGTGCCGGATGCAAATGAATATATTCCTGAAATATCATCATATGCCAAAACGGTAACTGTCATATTTGACCTGTAAAATCCATATGCCTCTCCTGCTATATCAGTATCCGTAACAGCGGGACTGCAGCTTATCGTAAATCCTGTTGGCGGTGTCATATCCACCGTAAAATAATCAGTTCCGTATTTTGTGCTGTTAGCTGCTGTGTCTATGCAGGCCATGTCAAAGCTGAAATTTGCCTCTTTATCATATGTAATAACTGCTCTGTGCAGATTTGCATTTTTTTCATCAGTAGTCCATTTTGAAATGCTGTATCTGTTATCGAGAAATTCGCCCCTTATATTCTTCGCCGAAATATTGAAATCGGCACCATTAAAATTGTGCTCATTTACTGTAATAACCGCCGTCTGTGCCGAATTGAAATATTTTCTTTTATTTCCGCTTGAATCTGTCTCTGTGTTCTTTACATCATTGTTTAAATAAGAAACATCTATAACAGGCGGTGTTGTATCTATAACATATATTTGCTCTGATATATGCATATCCATTTTATTGCCGCTTTTATCCGTATACTCCATCTTGAATATATATTCTCCGTCATTTAGATGCTCATTCCCTGCATTTATCCTATATACTCCCTCATGGAGTTCGGTATTATCGGATTTCATGTCATTCCATATGATTTTGCTGCTTATATCCGTAAAGCTTTTGCCCTGATTCATTGAGCAATATGCCCTTACAGCCTTCTTGTCAAAATTCGCCTCTTCTATCTCAAATGTAATATTGCAGTCATGATTGTAATAAAGCTTATTTTCAACAGTACCGACAGGCTCATCATAAAGCTCAGCCAGAAAAATAGGTGCCTTGCTGTCGATTATTATGACATTTTCCCTGTCACTATATGCTTTGCTTAAATTGCCGCTGCCATCCTTAGTCCTAAATAAAATATATCCTCTCATCTGATCCGCTTCGTTTTCGGGCAGCTTAAGTACCGCTGTATATTTTGATTTATCTTTTTCGTCCTGAACAAATTCAAGCCCCCTGTAGTATGTATCTGACACATCAAAATTATCTGCATTTTCTTCCTCGACATATGCCCATTCAAATGCTGAAATACCGGATATCTCATCTCTTGCCGTAAATGTAACGACAGCACCGCTTTTATTGTAATAACAGTAAGCTCCTTCTCTTTTAACAGGCCCCAAATATTCAATTGTCATATCGGCAGTATCAGGTGATGTATGATCTACAACAAAGTCATCATTTAAGTCATATATCCTTTCTCCTTTGTTTCCTGCCTTGTCCGTACATCCGATGCTTATGCTTTTGTAAATTCCGTCTGCAAGTAATTTTGATATATCCGCTGTATATGTATCGCCATTTACCTTCCAATTGTCTTCATTTTGTAAATAGCTAAGTACTTTGTCATCATTTACAGACAGCTCATTGCCGTTTATATCCTCGGATTTTGATATATACTCAATGCTTTTTGGACAAAAGTATTTATCCTTAATATATAAAAGCACCTTCTGTTCTTCCTTCTTATATTCAAGGTCTATTTTAGGACTTACGGTATCGATTTTTGTAATTTCAGTTACAGGCACATAGCTTATCCTGCCTGTAGCCCTGCTTCTTAAATAAATGCCTTCATGCAGATCCTCTCCCTGACTGTCAATAACCACACTGTCTCTGAATGTAACCTCTGAAATATTTTCTTTTTTTGCAGCTGAATAATTTTGATCATCACGCAGCTTTACCGTTATAGCCATGTTATACCATTTGTCTGCATCTCCCATAATTTCATTTCCGTCAGCATCCGTTAATACGTATGCATCCGCAATAGGCTCATCAAGTCTTATATTGACCGTATATGAAGCAGCTGCTTTATCGTATATCCCGTCTTCAATGCCGGCCCATACCTTAAAGGACAGCCTCTGTTCATCTGCTTCTGCAAGCCTTTTAAGAAGAAGGCCTATTCTGCCTGCAGTAAGCCTTCCTGTATTCTTATCTATTTTTATCCCTAACTCCTTAGCATCATCCTTAACATAATAGAATATTTCGCCCTTATCAAAGGCCTGTCCTTTTTTTGCCGTTAAGCTATTGATCTCTGTTGTTTTGGCATCGTCATCAGCTGTACTCATAATATAATCAAGACTCGATGCTTCAAAATAAATAAGCTCCCCTTCCTCCACATATAATGTATCCTGCACATTTTTATTCTCTGCATTTACTTTTCCTGATGGTACAACAAGGAGCAGCATTACAATTCCTGCCACCGGAATAATCTTGAAAAATCCGATAATTAGCCTTCTTACATTTTTCATTTAAAATGTACCTCCCTTGCTCCTTACATATTCATCCGTATGGATTATCACTATATCCTCAAGCATCCTGAAGCTGTCATCGTCCTCAAATTCCGCTCTGTCCCTAAACCGTTTCAATCTTATAAATAAAGCAATCGAAATGACCAAAGCTATCACGGCTGCTATATAGGAAATGCCTGAGATTTTAAACATTATCTCTGCCATTAATCCTTCTCCTTACTCCCATTTTGTCCTTATCTGTACATTTTCATAGGCTCTTTCTATTGCTTCCTTATAATCTGAATATCTGTTTTCAATTTCTTCCTTCAGCCTTTTGCTTTTCTGTTTATTTAATGTAACGTGCACTGTATTTTCATAGATCTGCCGAAGCATTCCAAGCACCTTATCCTCATCAACACCAACCTTGGCCATGCTTGTCCTTAGCTCATAAAGCAGACAAAAAATCCCGTTATATGCTGCCATTTGGTCATACTGTGTTATAAAGCTGTCATTTTTGTTATCCATAGCTTTTAAAACCCCGGATATTTGGGATATAAGCTCATCAAAGCCTGCTCTTGAAACCTCCTGTGGTTTTATTCCGTCAAAAATATAGCTCTTATAAAATTCACATATACTGTAATAGCATTCCGAAAGATTTTTATATTTAAAATCTGCCGGTATATCAGAATTTTCATGGTTATCCTTAAAGTATCTATATGCATTGTTTATCCTTCCGGATATATTTTCACTTCCATCCTCATTTGTATAAAAGCTGTAAAACATCATCCCCGCCTTATAATTCAGCTCTGCATATCCACTGCTTCTTTTATCCATGCATTCCTTATTTGAATCATATACATCGGTGAAATATCTGCTTTCACTCGGCCTAAAGCTTCCCTTCTCCTCGAAGCATTCAAGTATCTTCATATATGCTTCGATTCTTTGAGGATATATTTCAATTGCCCTTCTGTAGGCTGCTATTCTCTCATTTGGATCTGCATTCGTTGTTTCTATATATGCTTCATATATACTGTTGTTTCTGTCTGTTCCGATGAATCTGCATATTGTACCGACTGCTGCAAATAAGATCGTAAGCATAACAGATAACCTAAATGCTCTTATCCGTCTTCGTAACTGTCTTTTGTAACTGCTTGTCAATAAATTAGGATGCTTAAGATCTGTTAAAAGCTCCTCGCAGCACTGATACCTGTCTCTTGCCGCAGGCTGTACACACCTATCGATTATCAGTTCAATTCCCTCTGATAGGCTCTTGTCAATTTGTCTGACAGGCACATATATATCGCCCTTTATGGGATCTCTTCCCGTAATCAGGCTGTACATTGTCATTCCGAGCGAATATATATCCGATCTTTTGTCTGTTCTTCCGCTGTATTGCTCAGGCGGTGCATACCCCTTAGTCCCGAGAACCGTCGTGTCCGACAACGTATTTTCTCTGTACTCTCTTGCAATCCCAAAATCTATTATCTTTATGATCCCATCAGGCTTGAGCATTATGTTTGACGGCTTCATATCCCTGTAAATTATCGGCGGCTCCTGTGAATGCAGATATCGAAGTGCCTCTGCAAGCTGCTTTGCCCATGATATGACAAGGCTTTCAGGCCTTGCTCCCTGGTCTCTTAGGATTACATCAAGCGATACCCCCTCTATATAATCCATGATTATATAAATCGTTGCGGCATTGCTTACTATATCAACGATTCTCGGAAGAGCAGGATGATCAAGCTTTTTCATCAGATCTGCCTCGGCCAGCAGGCTGTTAATTATAATCTCGTCATTTTTGCTATTTCCATTTTTTCTTATCTCCTTTACTGCCCATTGCTTGTTCAGGCGATTATCCCTCGCAAGATAAACAATCGACATTCCGCCCCTACCAATCTCCTTGAGAATTTCATATTTTCCGTCAATTAATACTCCAAGCTCTGCCATTTTTCCTCTTTCTGACGCTTATATCGCATAATAAAGACAGCTTTTATTGCTTTACTCTGCCTTTATAAGAAGTACAGAAATATTGTCATTTTCTTTTCTTGCCTTTATTTTTTCTATTAAATCAAGACATTTTTCATTCATGATCTTTTTATTTGTCAAAAGTCCCGGCATAAGCTCTCTGTACATTTCATCATCCGTGATTTCATGTCTGAATCCGTCTGTACACAAAAGGTATGCCCCCTTCCTTACCCTTCCGTATATTATTTCAGGCTTTATGCTTTCTGACGCACCGATGCACTGAAGAAGCAGATTCCTTCTTTTATCAAGCCTTGCCTGCTCCTTAGTCATATTTCCCATTGCTACCTGCCTGGCAACATAAGTATGATCCGTAGTAAGCTGCTTAATTGATGAATCAATTCTGTAAAATCGAGAATCTCCTATATGTATAGCCATATATTTGTTATTCACAAAAAGTACACCTGTAAATGTCGTGCCAAGCCTTATTTCCTGTGATCTGCCATAGTCTGACAATGCTTTGTTTTGCTCATGCAACATACAAACCCAGCTTTTGGCCATATTCCTAAGGCTTTTTTCTTCAAATCCCTGCAAAAGCTCTCTGTCAAACCACTTGGAAAGCTCTCTTATTACTGCAGCGCTGGCAAGCTCACCTTTATCAAGTCCGCCCATTCCATCGCATACAGCTGCCATGAGAATTTCTCTTTTGCTGCTTGCAGCATGCTTTATAAGCATGCTGTCCTGATTTTTCTGCTTTATCCTTCCGATATCAGAACATGCGATTGCCGACAGCTTTATCCTATTTTTCATATTTAATTTTCCTGTATTGAAAATATTCAGAATACTTTTCAGTATCAGAAATTGATAAGATATCCGGATGACGGGTGTGCCGCAAGCTAAAATACCTGCAAATAATATGGCATACCAGACATCCGATAATTTGAAATTAACCTTATATGGTTATAAGAATTTTATGATTTATTTTAGTAATAATTAATATACATTATAATAACTCAGTGATTGCGTTATGTAAAGAGTTATTTATTATCCTTTTGAAGCTCATTGGTTATTTTCTTTGCCGTAGGAGTTCCTGCGAGTCCGCCGAGTCCGGTTTCCCTAAGGCTTGTATTCATTAAATCTCCGACCTCACCCATTGCATCTATAACCTCATCTGCAGGAATACAGCTTGTAAGGCCTGCAATTGCCATATTGGCAGAGCTTATGGCATTTGTAGCACCGATAACATTTCTCTTTACGCAAGGGACCTCGACAAGCCCTGCCACAGGATCGCATACAAGTCCGAGAAGATTTCCGAGTGCAAATGCCACAGAATTTTCACACTGCACGGGGCTTCCTCCCATAAGATAGGTAAGTGCTGCCGCCGCCATTGCGCTTGCTGCACCTATCTCAGCCTGACATCCGCCCTCCGCACCGGATATAGATGCCCTCGATGCTATAACCTGTCCTATTCCCGCTGCTACATAAAGTGCATTTTCCATTGTTTCGTCAGGGAGATTGTTTTTTTTCGCAAACGGAATCAAAACAGCCGGGATAACGCCGCAGCTTCCTGCCGTAGGTGCCGCAACTATTCTCTTCATGCATGCATTGCATTCTGCAGTCTTAAGAGCCTCCTCTATAACATCCGTAAAATATTTATCTCCAAGAAGCATCCCTGATTCAGCCGCATCATGAACTTTACTTGCCGCTCCTCCTATCAGTCCGCTGTTCGAGCGATCCTCTGCATTATAATCATCACTTGTCTTTTTCATGATCTCCCACAAATAATGCATATGCTCTCTTGAAGCCTCTCTGCTGAGCCCGCTTTCCGTGCAATCGCTTAAGCATATTGTCTCATGCAGAGAGCTGTTGTTTTTGCTTACAGCATCCAGCATTGCCTTAATACTGACAAATGACATTTCAATTTTCCTCCTGATTAAATACAGTGATCTTTATAATCCCGTCTATATGACTTAGCCATTGCTCTATATCATCTGGGATACGCTGATCGCATTCCAGTATCATAACAGCATATTTACCCTCTGCGCTTCTGTAAAGCTGCATATTTGCAATATTAACATGACGCTGCATAAGTGCAGATGAAACAGCAGCCACATGTCCCGGAGTATCCATGTTATGTACTATAAGGGTATTGTATTCACCGCTGAAATTTGCAGTTATACCGTCAATTGAACGAATCATTATCCGTCCGCCGCCTATACTCTCAACAACAATATCAAGCGTTCGTCCATGTACTCCCACAAGCTTAAGCTGGACTGTATTCGGATGCGCATTTCTTAAATAAATCGTTGAAAAATCAAATTTCAGGCCCTCTTTTTCAGCAATTGAAAAGCTGTCCGGAATTCTTTCATCATCAGGCTTCATTCCCAGTATACCTGCAATAAGTGCTCGGTCTGTTCCATGACCCTTACCGGTTAAAGCAAAGCTCCCGTGAAGTCCTATTTTGGCTTCCGCAGGCTTATCGGAAAGGAGACGTCCGGCTGTCCATCCGATACGTACAGCTCCTGCCGTGTGGCTGCTTGACGGTCCTATCATAACAGGTCCCAAGACATCAAATAATCTCATAATATCTCCTCAATAAATTTTAAAATGAGGCTGATGCATAGCTATAACACCTCAGCCCCATATATATTCCTGCCGTTTTGGCTTTATTAATCAGAATGTCAATGTTTCAAACTTTGGAATAAGCTCCTCAAGCCTTTCCCTATAAAGCTTAAAAAGCTCTTCCTTATCCGACTCCTCTTTTCTTACCGTACGGCGAAGGAGCCTCATATATCCTATAATTCTTGCTTTATCCTCTATTTCGGTAAGCCTTTTGCTGTCATCGGTACCTATATACATTGCAACAGCCTTATGCCAGAACTTATTTGCAAGCTCATACGGCAGTCCCATAAGTGTCGTACTCTTGTTGTATTCGGCAAATCCCATAAATGAATTAAACATAAAGCCAAGCTCAAATATAGGATGACCCATACACAATGTGTCCATGTCTATAAGGATAGCCTCTCCGTCACGAACCATGACATTGCTTGTATGATAATCACCATGAAGCATATTGCAGGTATCGGGAATATTCTCAATAAGGCTGTAAAGCTTATCTGCGATTTCCTTATCCAGATAATCCTTATCAAATTCTGCCCATTTAAGTGCCTTTTCCTTCATGTTCGGTAACTCGCCCGGCTTGACATTGGTTGAATGTATTTGTCTGAGCATATCAATATAATACTTAAGCGGTACCTCAAGATTATCAGGATCATTAAGTATCATCTTTGATAGTGATTCGGCATCAAGAAGCTCCATGACAGTTCCATAGCTGTCACCTATACGAACAATATCATATGGAATAGCAGTATTAACTCCCAATATCAAGGCCTTTCTTGCAAGCTCTCTTTCATGCTGTATTTCTGACAGTGCATCAGCATTAAAATAAATTTTTACGATTGTCTCTGCATCATATCTGTAAACCGCGCCGTTTGCTCCCTTTCCGATCCTTTCACAGCCTTCAATGGACAAACGGCGATACGCTTTTTTTACGTTTATCATCTCCGTAAAGCCGGTCATGTCAAGTATTTCATATACTTCCTGGGAAACATTTATAATAGCTAATTCAGGCTCCTCTTTTCTGAGCCTGAGAATTATCCTAAGACCTGCACTTGAAATATATTCCAGCTCCTGAGCATCGATAACTGCCACCTTTTTTCCCTCAGAAGCAGATATTTTTGCTATCTCATCCTCGACATTGCCTGCATTTGAAGCATCAATTCGACCGCTAAAATTTATGCATAGCTTGTCATTTTGAATATTATGGGTTAAATGTTCACTCATATCCTATTCTCCTTTTGCTAAAATTTTCCTGTAACAAAAACAGAATTAATTAAACCATCAAATTCCTTCCATGCAAGAGTTCCCGATAACTCCTTTGTATTTTCTAATATAGAACGATAATACCATTCCTGCTTAGACGGATCCTTTTGGTTAAATCTCTGCCAGAAGGCTTTTCCTTCTCTTCCAAGTTCATTAACTATGGATCTTAGATTTGCCAGCTTATCACTTAAATAAAGTATTTTTACTCCCATATCGTTTGTTTCACTCAGGATTTTTATTGACTCTCTTTTTCGAATCTCCCATGTTTGTGCTGCCGGAAGCTTTTCTCTTTTATTTTCTGTCTCCGATAAGACAAGCTCCGCTACTCTTTTGCCAAAGCGTTCTATTATCTCATCTATTGCTATCCCTGCATCCTCGACAACATCATGAAGTGCGGCAGCTGCTATTATCTCCTGATCGGTCGTAATAGAGCCTGCTATTGCAGCAGCCTCTACAGGATGAAGTATATATGGCTGCTCTGATTTTTTGCGCCGCATCCCGTCATGTGCCTTTGCAGCAAAAATAATTGCTTCACTAACTAATTCCATTTTTCCTCTTTCTTGACAAACCACTGCGTCATTAGGTTGCCTTTGAGCTCTCCTATTTCAATTTCTTTTTCATTGTCAGGATATTTTCACCCTTTACATATCTGTAATCAAGACTGTCCATAGTCTTTTTTACTATATAAATGCCAAGTCCTCCGATCTTCCTTTCCTCTGCCTTAAGTGTGATATCCGGATCCAGCTTCTTAAGAGGATCAAACGGCATACCCTTGTCCTTAAATCTGAATTTTGCAATATTTGTGGATGAATCAAGCGAAAACTCGGCTGTTACGCTTCCCTCTCCATTAGAATAAGCGTATTGTGCAATATTTGCAAATACTTCCTCAATTGCAATGCTTATAGAGAGCTGTTTTTTTGCATCACAGCCTGCTTTTTCAAGTTCCTCCTCAAAAAAGCTCTGTACTCTTGGCAATTCCTCAATCCTTGCCGCAAACTCCCCTTTCTTTACCGGTGTATTACCGAAGTAATCAAACATCAGCATAGTTATATCATCAAACTGAGAAGCCTCTCCTACAAACTCATCTATATCATTCTTCAGATTATGAATGAGATCCTTGGCATTTTGGTTCTTATGATTATTGACAAAATTGTATAATCTGTCCTCTCCATAAAGCTTTTCTTCCGAATTTGTTGCCTCTGTAACTCCGTCTGTATACAAAAGAATTCTCTCACCCGGCTCCAATACAGTTTCATTTACTCTGTATTTCATGCCCTCCATTCCTGCAAGCACAAGTCCTGCCTTTACCTTTACATATTCAAAGGTTCCGTTCCTGCGCATTACTAACGGCGGATTGTGTCCGGCATTAGAATATCTGATCACTCCCGTCTTCAGATCCATTATGGCCATAAATGCCGTAACGAACATTCCGGCATCATTCCCCTTACACAGCTTTTCATTTGCCTGAGTCAGGATTTCATCAACGCCAAGGCCTCGTTCCGCCAGATCTCTTATCGTTGTTTTTGCCGTCATCATAAAGAGTGCGGCAGGAATTCCCTTTCCGGATACATCTGCGATCAGGAAGGCTATGCTGGTATCATCCAGCATGTAGAAGTCATAAAAATCACCTCCGACCTCCTTTGCCGTATACATGCTTGCATATATATCAAAGCTTTTCTTATCCGGGTAAGGCGGAAATACAGACGGCAGTGAAGACAGCTGAATTTCCTTCGCATACTCAAGCTCCTTGTCTATTCGCGTTTCGGCATCGGAAATATACCTTTTCAATGTATCTACCGTCGTATTTATATCATCTGAAAGAGATGAAAATTCTGCATTTGATCTGACATTTACAGTTATATTCAGGTCGCCCTCGGCTATCTTTGCAAGACTGCTGTTTATCCTATGAAGATTGTTTATTATTATCTTCTTTATAAGGAAATACAACAGCAGGAACAGTGAAGCAAATATGATTATTTCCACAATAAGACTTACATAAACCGTAACGTCACGCATATAATAAGCCTCCGATACCGACTCTACTCCTACGATCCTATAATCTTCGGCCTTCATATATGCATAAAATAATTGATTGGATGATGAATCAGTCCTGTATATTTGATTTTCATTCATTGAGGAATCATCGATTGTTATACCGAAATCTGACAGCTTAACGGATTTGTTGTCAATCTTAATACCCAGCACATTTTGATCCTCATCCGCGATCATTATATATCCGCTTTCCCCTATATGCCTGTTTTTAAATTCGCTGCCGATTTTTTCATCTATATCATCCTTATATCTTTTATACGAATAACCAACCTGTATGGCATTGCCATCCGGCATCAAAACCGCGGCATATTTTCTTTTGATCCTTGAATCAAAGGAGCTTGGCTGAAATGACTGCACATATTCACTTTTTCCGTCAAACAAGCACATAAATTCCGCGGACTGCTTTCCGCTGTTCATATCATATCCTATAAGATATGAATGATTTGATTTTATCACTATGCCGTCCTTATCGAATATATTTATATCCGAAACCTCATAATATGCAGCGAGCCACGAAAGCGACCAGCTATAGCTGGCGTAATCCTCATTTATATCCCTTGCTATCGAAAGCAGATTTGAATCCGATGCATCTTGGATATCCTGATTAACCTCTTGTATTGTCTGGATGATGTCCTCACTCGTCTGCGTCTCTGCCATATTACTCTGCAGCTTAAACGTAAACCAGCTTGTAAATAAGTAGGCAATGCAGATACATATAAAGAGTCCCTGCTGAAACTTCTGAGCTATTCTTGTATTTTTTCCTCGTTTAAACGGCTTTTCTCCGCTCAATGCCGTTACGGTAATGATTGCAAAGGCGACAGTAGCCGCATTTCCTATACATAATGGCAATGTACTGCTTTGAACAACCAAAAATGCGGTTGATGAATTATCAAAATTCAGCAGAAATATAAGCAGCATATATACATCCTCGCATACACATGCCAAGCCGACACCATATGCCCAGGTAGGCTTTTTATCGTCAAACATAAGCTTACGTGAAATAGCTGCTACAACACCTACAAGCACCGTGCATATTGCTCCGGCAATTTGCGTAAGGTCTCCTGCTTCAAAAAACATTCTGTTGATGCCGCTGATTATACCGCTGATAATACCGGCAGGTGCTCCGAAAATAAGTCCGGCATTCATAACTGCGGAATCCCGTACATTTATTATATATTTGTCATATAAAATTCCATTTTCACTCGAATATACTGCCAGCATTCCAAATACAACACCTATTATAAGCTGTTCAAGCACATAGGGCAGCTTCTTAAATGCAGTATACTTTTGAGCCAAATATATAAGTGCTGTAAGTGCCACATTGGAAATGACCGCTATTATAAGTCTTTCCATCCTCTTCTCCCTTCAAAATTCATATTTCCTCGAATATATCTCCCTTAATATCAATTATCTGCTCAATAGGAATTTCCAGACCATCTGTCATAATGAGCACCTTTTTGTATTTGTCAATTTGCTTTACAATGCCTTCATGCTCTTCGTATGTACCGCCTGACTTTCTTTTATCCGGTACAAAATAAACTATCGAAACAGCCTTATGATCATCAATATTTTTTACGATTATATTCAGCCTTTTATTGATCTCGTCTATTATGTCCTCACCCAGCGATATTCTTTCGTCAGTCTGCCTTACCGTTTCATTTATAGCAGCCTCATGACCTGTGAGTGCCGCAAACGGTGCAAACTGCGCTGCTCTGTCTCTAAGCGGCATTCTTAGATGCCTCTTTGATACATGATGAGGCAGATTTATTATATCATCATATTTATTCATCTTATTTTTTCTACCTATACTATGATACCAAATTCAAAAGCTCTAAGCCTTCGATGCAAGCTTGCTTGCGAGAGGAAATTTGGTCTTTTTATCATCATTATATTACCTTATATTTTGTCATGTTCCAACTTTTTATCCTTATATTTCAAAAAAAGCACAGCAAAGCCGGCTGCAGCGTGCTTACGCACGTCTACAGCCGGCTGTATTAATTAAAAATTTTCAGCTTTTGCTCATATAAAATTATTTCCAAACCTCTTCCGCAATTTCCTTAACAAGCTTCAGCTTTGCCCACTGCTCCTCTTCTGTAAGCTTATTTCCGATTTCGCATGATGCAAATCCGCACTGCGGACTTAAGCAAAGTCTTTCAAGCGGAATATATTTTGCTGCCTCATGGATCTTCTTTATAATGATCTCTTTATTTTCAAGCTTAGGTGATTTGGTTGTGATAAGTCCTAGCACAACAATCTTATCCTTTGAAACCTTTTCAAGTGGTTTAAATCCGCCTGAACGCTCATCATCGTATTCAAGCAAAAGTGCATCTACATTTTCCTTTGCAAAAACATAGTCTGCAACCGGGTCATAAGCTCCGCTTGTAAAGAATGTAGAATGATAATTTCCTCGGCAGATATGAGATGTGATAACCATATCCTTTGGTCTTCCCTCAAGAGCAAGATTATTTACCTCAAGAAGCTCTGCCTTGACCTCTTCGATATCTATGCCAAGTGCCTTATATCTCTGCTTTGCAGCATCTCCTACCACTGCTCCCCATGTACAATCATCCAGCTGAAGGTTTCTGCAGCCTGCATCATAGAACTGCTTTATAACATCCTTATATGCTTCTGCGATATCCTTTATAAGCTCTGCATTTGTTTTATAAAATTTTCTTGTACTCTCAATATTTGCAGGAACAATGAACTGCTGGAATGTCTGTGCTGGAGCGGGAATTGTATATTTTGCTACTGTATTTTCGTCCTCAAACTGCTTAAGAAATTTAAAATATTCCACAAAAGGATGTGCCTTTGCTTTTATTTTTCCGACAAGATACGTATCATCAAGTCTTGCAAGCTCTGCATCAAATTTTACACCATTTCCTGTATCCTCATGCTCAACACCCTCGAAGCCCCACATAAAATCAAGATGCCAAAAGCTTCTTCTGAACTCGCCGTCTGTGATCGCATGGAATCCAAGCTCCTTTTGCTTTGCAACAAGCTTTTCAATCTCTTCGTTTACGATTCTGTCATATTCTGCTTTTTCAAGCTTTCCGCCCTTATAAGCTTCTTTTGCATCCTTCAATGCCTGTGGTCTTAAAAAGCTTCCGACAAAATCATATTTAAAAGGTGTTTTTAATGTACTCATGATAAATATTCCTTTCTCTTTTCGATATCGAAAGTATATTACATAAGTAATCTCGTGCAAAATACATAAAAAAGGCTGTTGTCCATAGTTTTAAACTATAGCCGAATATTTCTTTAAAGCCTCAATATATGTATTTGCATATCTTGAAAGCAATACATTTTTCTTTTTTATAAGCCCTATATGCATATCGCAGTCCATTTCAAGCGGTCTTGCAATTATATTTTCGCCGTTTATTTCCTTATCGATTACACCTGAGCTTACAGTAAAGCCGTTAAGTCCTATAGCAAGATTAAACAGAGTTGCTCTGTCACGAACCTGGATGCTTTTTGGCATATCGAGCACACTTAAAAATTCCTCGCTGAAATAAAACGAATTGCGTTCTCCCTGTTCATATACAAGATACGGATATGGCTTCAGCTCGTTAAGAGTTATTATTTCCTTATCTGCGAGCGGATGCTCTTTATTAATAAAAACATGAGGAGACGCCTTAAATATTTCCTCGAATACCAGATCGTTTTTCTTAAACATTTTTCGAAGAACCTCTTCGTTGCTGTTGTTCAGATACAGCACACCAAGCTCACTGTTTCCGCTTGCGACATCATCTATTATTTCCCCGGTCTGAGTTTCTCTCAAGGTAAAGCTGTATTCATTTGCATCATATCTCTTTACGACCTCGACAAAGGCATTTACCGCAAATGAATAGTGCTGGCAGGATATGCAGAACTTAGGCTTTCTGTTTATATCCGAGCAAAATCTGTCCTTCATTATCTCTGCCTGCTCTAACAGATTGCGTGCATAGGATAAAAGCTCCTCGCCCTCCCTTGTAATGCATATTCCCTTGTTTGAGCGTGCAAAGGCTTTTATGCCCATTTCGTTTTCAAGGCTGTGTATTGCCGTACTGAGACTTGGCTGTGATATATAAAGCTTTTCTGCCGCAGCCGTTATATTTTTGCATTCCGCAACAATTACAAGATACTTTAATTGCTGAAGTGTCATGATTTCCTCTTTTTTGATGCATTATTGCATTGTAACGATCGGTTTAGATATTTATCGGCATATTTTAGCATTTTTAAATTTGATAATCCATCTAAAAAGCATTTTCTTGCACAAAACTTGCAAAAAAAAAGACGGAGCATACATTTTATCATGCCTGCTCCATCTTATTTTTGCTTATATCAGCTTATCTGTTTTTCTTTCTTCTGATAATAACAACTCCTATTGCTGCCCCTATGCACACAATGCTAAGAGCGAACCACAATGTCACCGCACTGTTATCACCTGTCTTTGCATTTGATGCCGTTGTTCCCTTGCCGCTGCTTTGGTTGTTTGTCGTATTGTTAGATGAATTGTTGTTTGTTGTATTGTTTGCTTTGTTATTTGTATTGCCTGTACCATTATCCTTTTTGTCATCCTTATTCTGGCTGCCATCATTGCTGCCTGTAGCCGGGATAACTGTATTCTCACTGCTCTTGTAGCCGCAAACACTGCATTCCTCATGCTTTATGCCGTCCTGTGCTGCTGTAGCCTCTTTATCTACAACCCATACCATTGTATGCTCAGCCTCATCGCTTATGGCTCCATCCATTTCACTGCATTCATGCCAATGCTTCAGATTGTCATATGTCCACTGTGTGCTGTAGGTGTGGATATGTTCAAATTCTGCCTTTATCTCAACACTGCCCTCGGGCATTACAAAGCTGTTGTCCTCTGCTATTGTTACATCTCCGCTTACTACTGTCCAGCCTGTAAACTCATATCCCTCATCCGGAGCAGCTGTCAACTTAACTGTATCTCCTGCATAGGCAGATGTTACATCGGCTGCTGCGGTTCCATGCTCTGACTCATCAATCGTTACATCATATGCTTGCTTATGATAAATAGTAAAAGTGTCTACCACACTCATGTCACTTGTACGATAGGTTGTTATAGTAAACTGTCCGTCCGAAACGTCTACTCGAGAAATATTCGGTACTCTCTCCTGATTCATAACATATGAATAAGGAAATTCAAGGTTTGTCTGTATATTATAAAATTTAGAACCTGAAGCTGAGTTTGCTGTAACATACAGGATGCCTTCGGGATTTGTTATAGAGCTGTAGTTGTCATCATCGTAAATTGATGAATCTGTCATAGGTGTTGTGCCATCCATCATATATGTACGGCAGTATACATGGTCATGTCCCATAAGAACAACATCGATATCCAGATCCTTAAATACAGGTGAAAGCTGTTCTCTTCTTTCAAGTATATCTGTCTCGGCTGCATGGTTTGCAACAGAATATATTGAATGGTGGAAGGTTACGATCTTCCATGTAATATTCTGATCCTTAGTGGCTGATATTGCCTCCTCCATAAATGCCTTATGCTCGGCTGTTGAACGGTTATTGCTGTTTAATGCCATGAAAAGAACATTGTTGTAAACGAAATAATAATCACCGCTTGCTTCTGTATTTCCGTAGCTGCTTTCATTCGGTACATTGAAATGCTCATCATATGCTGCCGATGATGTATCATGATTTCCTACTACAGTTGCAACAGGCAGATCCTCTAAGGTGCTGTGATTCAGATATCCATCATACTGATCCTCATCATTTGCCCTGTTGACCTGATCTCCTGCCGACAGCATGAAATCGACTCCGCTAAGTTCTGCGCTGCTGTTTATGAGGCTGAGTGTCTTATCCCATCCGTCTGTATCGCTTACTGTGCTTCCGCTTGCTCCTATCTGCGGATCGCCGGCAAATGCAAATGAAAAGCTGCTTCCTGTTCCCGTATTAAATGTCTTAATCTCAGTTTTTGTATCATTAAGGACCATCTGATATGCATATGTACAATTGCTTTCAAGATTGAATGCTGTAGCCTTGTAGCTGTAATAGCCTGCCTTGTTGCCTGCTTCCTTTACTGTTGCCGCATAGCTTGAAGCTCCGTCGGGCATAGCTCCGTCTACAAGCTCTGAAGCCTTTGCTACAAGCAGTGTACTTTCAGCCTCTGTATTTCCATACCAGGTAAAATTTCTCTGTGTTTCATCGCTTCCCATAGAAATAGAAACGCTTCCTATCTCTGAAGCTGCAGGCTCCGGATCTGTCTGTGCAGCCTGAGTTGAGAATGTCAGCGAAGGCATATCAAAATATATGTCTGAGCTGTTTTCACGTCCCTGATGAATTTCAACCGCTACAACATTTTCACCCTTTACAAGAATATCCTGAATTCCTTCCGTAACCGAAATAGTTCCTGTTATAGGATCTCCTGCATTTGATCCGCCGTACTGAATATTCTCTGTTATGCTGCCGTCATCAAAGCCTGCTATTTTTGTTCCGTTAATATAAACAGTAGCAGAATCATCATAAACAACACTTCCTGTAATTTCTTTTATAACCGAAGGATCTTCTACGTTAACTGTAGTACGGAAGAAAAATGCCTCTATATCTGTGCTTCCGTCCTCCTTATACTGTGTCAAAAGAGTATTTGGAGTACATCCGCCTCCAAGATCCTTGATCTCACCCCTTTTTGCACCGAATGAACCTGTTCCGGTTTTCCAGCTGCTTGTATCATATCCTGCCTTGGTCCATGACACACTATCATATCCCTCTGCCATCGAATCTCCTGCAGGATCAATTCCAAGATCCGAATATGACCATACTGTACTGCTGTCAATTACAGGAGTATCACCTGCTTCATCGGCAGCAGCAGTGGACAAATTAAGTCCGGCTGCAAGTGTCACTGCCAAAAGCAATGATGCTGCCTTCGTAAATGTTGCTTTGAAACCATTAGTCAATTTCATCTTTACATTTCTCACCTTTCTTTTCAATCATTGATGTATCATTTATTTCAACGCTTACGGCTTTTTGGCCTTTATGCGATTGATGTATAAACAGCGAGGCAGATACCGCCGTTGCTATCGGTACGGTAAGCACAACTCCGAGCGTTGCACACAGCCCCTGTGTCAGCTCTATTGCCATATAATCCGAGGAAAAAAGCTGACTGAACTGATATCCAAAGGCCAACAGACTGATCATCGTATTGAGCGCACTTCCTGCAAAAGCAAGTATCAAGGTATTGCTCATTGTTCCGATCATGTCCTTTCCTATGTTAAGGCCCGATCTTATAAGCTCTCTTTTGCTCAAACCGGGATTTACCTGTACCAGCTCCTCCAATGCCGCTGCCAGTGAAACTGCCACATCCATTACAGCTCCGAGAGCTGATATCAAAACTCCTGCAAGAAGCAATGGTCTTACACAAAGTCCTGTTGCATCCCTGACAAGTAAAAGCTCCTCTGCCGTATCGCTGTTATAGCCCGATAAATGCAGACCCCAGGCTGCAATGCAGAAGATAATCCCGGTAACACATACACCGGCGAATGTTGAAACAGCTCCTACTGCTGTCCTCCTGCTCAACCCGTTAAGTAAAAGAAGCGTTGCTCCCGTAGATATCAAAACTGTCAGCATAGCAACCGCAACCGGATTAAAGCCGTGAAAAATAGCCTGAGCCATAAATACGATTACTGTCATCAATGAAAAAGCGACACCCAAAAGTGCTCTGATTCCCTTTCTTCTGCCTACCGCAATTACAGCAAAAGCAAAAAATGCAATAAGCATAAAAAGCGGAAAGGTTCGGTCATAATTAAATACCGTATAATACGGCTTTGCATTTTCGGGAGTGTCTGCACATACTATAATTCTCTGATTATTGGAAACTCTGATGTTATGAACCTGTGAAAGATAATTATCGATATTTACCTTTTGTCCCTTCATGTCTCCCTCTAACAGCTCAACAATGATCTCCTGCTCGCCAAGATAAAGCGACGGATCAGAGGAATCCTGTTCGAGACTTTCACTGGTTATACTGACGACTCTTCCCTTTATATAGTGAAGAGATTCCGAATTGAATTTTGTATAGCTGTTGATACTATTCCAATCAAATGTAAGAATTGCAACCAAAAAAGCAATTCCTAATATCACCAACGCAAGTCCTGCGCTTTTTTTTCTCATAACAATAACACCTCTTGCTATGAAGATTAGCAAAGCTTATATATATGAGATATCAGCCTTCTGTAAAGATTTGTAATAAAAATGTAAATGATACCAGTGTCAAAAGGTCAAAACATGAGTAAGCAGCCATTTTACGAAGGAAAATGAGCGAATTACGAATGTTTTGAGGATTGTGGGAGTGCAACGCACGCAGCAATCCGGTATCATTTTGAATAATTTTTGATTTCAAAAAAAATGTTTTCTGCAAAATAAAAAAGCATATTTCCGAAATGAAGCTCTTCATCTTGAAAATATGCTTATTATTTATCCTAATGTATTTTGATAACGGTGAGCCTACTTATTCGACTGTACGATCATTTAAAAGCTTCAGCACAAGGTTTTCTGTTTCCTTGATACCATAGCTTGCACTGTTTATGCAAAGATCATAATTCTCCGGCTTTCCCCAATTTGAACCGCCATAAAAATTATAATAATCCTTATGCTGCTTATCCATTTTTTTAAGAAAGCGTGCTGCATTCTTCATGCTCATATCCTTTGAATCCATGACATGTCTGACACGTGTTGCAAACGGTGCCGTGATAAAGATATTAATATGCGGAATGCTGTTATTTCTCAAAATAGTATCTGCACATCGTCCCATTATGACACAGTCCTCTTTTCTTGCAAGCTCACAGATCAGATCACTCATATTAAAGAAAACCGCATCCTTTCTGGGAAGACCATGATATCTGTTGATATTCTGTATCCATTTTTTAAGGCTTAAGCTGTGCTTTCTGTATTTATCAAAGTCAGCAAAGCTTTCCGCATCATTTACCGCACCCTTTTCGGCCTCCAGCCTTCTGAGCACCTGATTAAAAATTTCCACATCATAATAATTTATCTTAAGCCTGTCTGCCAGTCCAAAGCCTATATCATTTCCGGCACTTCCCTGTGTACGGCTTATACATATAACCCTGCGATCATTCTTAGATATTTTGAGGCGCTGCATAAGCAGATAGTTATACGGCGCACGCTCAATATCCATGATATCGCCGCCAAATGTATTCGGAAGCTTCGCAATTTCCTTAAAGATGTCATCGTATTTTCTCATCAGACGGCTTCTGTCTGCCTTATTCTCTATGGTTCTTGCCATATTTCCGATAAGGGCGATTTCACTTCTTAAAAGGTGTCCGTCCGGTTTTGTATACATAAGTCCGGTCAGATTGCGTATTGTACTTTCCCTGTCACCCGAAAATGTACGTCCAAGCGAGGATCCGACACATTCATAAACCTCTCCGTCTAATTCATAAAGCCTGGTTGCAAGCTCTTTGCATTTTTCCTGATTGTTATTATCCTGCATATCGATCCTCCTTTCTTATAAAAAGAATACAAGCATATCAATAAAGAACAACGGTATCAGGAAGCAAACGGACCATCCCATATATCCAAAGAAGGACGGCATATTAATACCGTTTTCATCTGAAAGCGACTTAACCATAAAGTTCGGTGCATTTCCTATATAGCTGTTGGCGCCCATGAATACCGCACCGCATGATATTGCCGAAAGGAATTTGACCGGAATAGTTCCGAGACTTGTAGCAATTCCGCCGGTAAGTCCAAGTGTGCCTGCTGTTGTTAAAAATACCAGATATGTCGGTGTATTATCAAGGAAGCTTGATAATGCGCCTGTAGCCCAAAACATCTGAGCCGGCTCGGTAATGCCAAGATCCGGTCCGACAGCCTTCAAAAGCATAAGTGCAGGCTGCATTGTTATAAATATGCCTATAAATAAGACCGCAACTTCCTTGATAGCTCCCCACGTAAAGTGGTTGCTGACACGTACGCTCTTGTCTGTAGTCTTAAATGACAGATAAGCTGCCAAAAGTATCAATATTATTTCAATGATTGCCGGATAGCTAAGCACAACATCCCCGTAGAAATGGATTCCGAGTGTGTTGCCCGATGCATCCTGGAACATAGGAAGTGTCGGAAGTACACCGCTCAATATAACTCCTGCAACTATCATTACAAGGAAAATAATATTGTGAAGTCCTCTGATATGAAACTCTGTTCCCGGCTTTCTTATATCAGGCTTACGTCCCTCAACAATATCCTTTCTGTAAAAATGCTTATCCAAATGATAAAATACAAACAAAAGAATAACCATATTAAAGATCAAAACAGGGAACAAATTAAGACTCCAGAAGAACGGAACGCCTCTCATGAATCCCATGAGCAGCGGCGGATCTCCGATAGGTGTCAAAATACCGCCCATATTTGAAACCATGAATATGAAGAAAATCATGATATGAGCTTTTCGATTTCTCCATGAATTCATCTTGATAACCGGACGTACCATCAGCATACTCGCACCGGTTGTACCTATACAGCTCGAAAGGAATGTTCCAAGAGCCAGAAGGCATACATTTACCATAGGTGAACCGGCAAAATCGCCGTCTACGGTAATATTACCCGCTACACAATAAAGTCCAAACAACAAAATAATGAATGTCAGGTAATCATTCAATATGCAATCAAGTACAGTCTCGAATGCATCCCCTGCACCGAACACAAATGCAAAGGGAATAACCATAAGTATGATCCACAAAACAACTACCAGCGGCTGATTTCTTTCCCACCACTGAGCTCTTATAAGCGGCATAACAGCCACACACAGCAAAAGCCCTGCAAAAGGAATACACAGCCATATCGGCACTGATGCCACTGAGTTCTCACTCTCAGCTGCTGCAAAAACTCCAACAGGAGATATAGCAAGCAAGACTAAAACTGCACTTAAAACAGTAATAAATTTTTTCAAAAATCTCACCCCTTACCTCTTTTTTATCGTTGTCGTATTATAGCACCTTCGAACAAAATTTCAATCGTAATTTTATTCAAACCGCACACCATAAATCACAAAAAAATCGTAAATTTTCCCATCTAACTAAAGCTTATATGCACCATATTCAAACTTTCTATATAATAATAAGTCCATTTATTGACCGAAATTCCTACATCCTGACATATCGACCAAACCGTATGTTCATCCTGCATAATGCTCTTAAAGTTTTCGAAAATTTCTTTATTCGCACATTTAAAATTTACACTATAGCCTTGATCCATGAATAAATTTCTGACAGAATCATCATCATCACAGCCATACAGCACCATATTATTTCTGTAATAATAATTACAAAGCGTGGCAGTTGTATCCGACATTTCAAATATTTCATACGGCTTATGCGTTGCCAGCATTTCCTCGCTTGTAACAGCAAACCAGTCAAAATGCACAAAGCCATCATCCTGATCAGCCCAGGTAACATCAAAATAATAAAGCTCGCCCTCAAGATATGCCCCATTCCATGCATGTCCCTCGGTATTTCCTGCCGTATTTGTAGCATCTCCCGCATAATAGCTGCAGCTTATCCCTACTCTCTCAAGCAGATATTTAAATGCCTTCGCATACCCGTCGCAAACCGCACTTTTATTTACAAGTGCCCCGTAAATATCATAATCCGACTCATTTGCTTCATCATGATTATAGGTAATATCATTGATCAGCCTTGAATAAATGATTTCCGTCTTTTCATAATCTCCTGCATCCTCTGGTATCTGCGCAAGAATCCGATCCGCCTCTTCATCAATCTGCTGCTGCATTTCTTCTATATTAGAATACTTTGCCTCCAGCATAAGAGTAATATTTCCTCCTGCCGTGCATGAGTAGCTGTAGTGATTACTAAGCCAGAAAAACTGCGGCTCGGCCTGGATCAAAAGCACTATATTCTGTATATCCTCTTCCGATGTATTGCCGATTTCAAAGCTGAGATTCTCAGGGCTTAGACTTTCTTCTATATTAGATGCAATCTGACTTATGCTTATATCTGTATTATTTTCGGACATCTGCTCCTGTATGTCATTTGAACTCTCGGCAGTCTGAGTCCGTGACACAGGCTTTACATATGCCTCGTCATTTTTGTCTTCTTTACCATTTATCCTTTGCTGTATTTCATCTGCCAATTCAAATGCATATCCCCTGAATTCTGTCAGTTTTTCGATTGCAGCCTCCGGAAAAACATTTTCAAGAATTTCCAACGGCACAAAAAAAGCAACCGATGCTGCCGCAGCCAAAATAATAATTATAATTAAAGCCTTTGCCCCTCTATGGGATGATTTTTTCTTCATATATCATAAGGCCGGGAAACATACGTCCCCGACCCTTTGCCTTTCTGAATTATGTCGCAGACTCTTTTGATGTCTGTCGCTTTATTCCCTGAATTAATAATCAAAGCCACGGAAATTGTAATATGTAACACCGGGCTGCATATCTACTCCCTTGGCAGCAGCCAGCTCGCTTACGGTTACAAGCTGATAGCCCTGTGCAATAAGCTCCGGAAACAGCTGTCTGCATGCTTCGACCGACTCCTCATATCTATCATGCATAAGAATTATATTTCCTTCTGAAATATTTTCAAGTACAACCTGCTTTATGGCCTCTGTATCTCTTGATTCCCAGTCAAAAGAGTCAACGTCCCAAAATATGCTTGGTGCTCCTGTAGCTGCGCCCTGAGCCGCAACATTCGCATCATTTATATTTCCATACGGAAAACGGCATACCGTAGGATACAGACCACCGCTGTATGAAGCAATCAGCTGACTGCAGGTAGCAAAGTCATTTCCGCAATCCTCTGCCGACAGCTTGTCCATATTGGAATGTGAATAGGAATGATTTCCAAGCTCGCATCTATATTTCAGAATAAACGGGATAACCGCACCACCGTTTTCAACCTGCTTGCCAATCATGAAAAATGTAACTCTCGCGCCTGTCTGGTTGCAAAGATCGATGATCTCATCCATTCCCTGGCTCGGACCGTCATCAAAGGTAAATGCCAGAAGCTTGCTGTTATCTTGTCCCGGCTGATAAACACCATTGTCATCGAAATAATATGTCTGTCCGCCTATACGCTTCCATCCGAGGTCCATCCAGCCGTTTGCATTAAAATGATAGCTGTTTCCGTCTATATCCTGCCAGCCGTTGTAATAGCAAAGACCGCTGCTTACACTATACCAATGAGCATAGTCATTAAAATGAAAGCCTGTTTCAGTGGACGTCTGAAGCATCGCATCTGTCATCTGCATTATACCTGCCGCTCCCGAGCCATCCTCACTTTGGGGTGCTGTAACTGTATATGTCTGCTGTGCTGTATCGGATTGTACAGCCTCGGTGCTCTGTGAAGCTTCTGCTGTAGCCTCCAAGCTTTGCGAAGCTGATTCTGTAACCGAGCTGACACTTGTGCTTTGACTTATGGCTGCTGTTGCTTCGTTTTCTGATGTGGCAGATATTGAAGCGGTATTTGTATTACCTTTTTTTTGAAAGGATACAATACATACTATTATCAGAACTATAAGTACTGCCAAAAGTACAAAAAAACGGATAAACGGGTTTGCAAGGCCCTTCCTTTCATCATTGAACATTTCAATACTCCTTAAATTGTATTTTTGAAGCCATGACAATAGTACCATAAATATGATAAATACACTATTTATATTTAACAAAAAAAGATTTGCCGGATAAATCGCAAAAGGATGCCCGGGCAATAACTTTTTGCACCGGCATCCCTTATCTTGCAGCTTAAGCTGTTATCTTAAATTTTCTATTTTGACTGCTCCTTCAATGCTTCTCTTTCCTTGAGCTCCTTAATAATCTGCGGATACTTGTCATCAAGCTTATACAGAAGCAATATTACAATTGCAGCAATCCATATCAGCAAAATTCCGTATTGATATAAGCTGATTATCATCTGCTTTGCAGATTCAGGCTGAGCAGCTCCGCCGCTTGCAGAGCTTATGAATCCGCTGATACCAAGAAGGCTTGTCATAAGTGCCGCGGATATACCGCTTCCTATTTTGAAGCCAAGCGATCCGCCGCCGAAAATCAGGCTTTCCTGACGAATACCGGATTTCCATTCTCCGTATTCTATAACATCTCCCATCATTCCCCATATAAGGGCAGTAAGCGGAGCCTGTCCTATCGCACGTATTATAGTCACTACGGACATCCAGCCTACGCTGTATTGATTAAAGAGCAAAAGCAGCTGTGCTGCGGCAGCAAGTATACATCCTGCCAGACATAGGTTGCGCTTGCTGAATTTTTTCAGCAGTACGGGACAAATCAGCGCACCGACAATAAGTGTTATATTTTCACACATATACAACGCACTGTACCAGGTATCATTTCCGAATATATATTTGCAATAATACGGAGCCATTGTGCCTACAACCGTCTGCTGAACAACCGTTATTGTCAGAAGAAGCATGGTTGCCCAGAAATATACATTTCCGAGAAGTGCCTTGAGACTTTTCTTAAGGCCTGTCTTTTCTTTTTTCTGAACCGTAGTTATCTGTACAGTTTCCTTACAGTTTACAAAGCAGATAATAAGCAAAACAAATGCAAGTGCCGACCACATGATCATTGCCTTTATCCAGGCTGCCTGATCATCTCCGAACATCTTGACTACAGGAAGCGAAAGCGTAACCGCAATAAGACGTCCGACAGGAGCAAGCGACATACGAACCACAGAAAGCATGTCTCTTTCATGTGATGAACGGCTCATCATTGCAGACAATGTTCCGTATGGCACGTTAATAGCCGTATAGCATACTGTTGCAAGCAGATTATATGTTACAAAAATATACCAAAACTGCAATGTTTCGGATGTCTGAGGGATCATAAATAATGAAACCGAGCATATTACATATGGCACAGACATCCACAGGATCCATGGTCTGGCTTTTCCGAAGCGTGACTTGGTTTTTTCTACGATAACTCCCATAATTACGTCTGAGGTTCCGTCAAAAAATCTTGAAATCAGCAATACTAGTCCGACAGTAGCTATCGGCACTCCGGCATAATCCGTATAAAATAATGTCAGCAGCGAATTTACCATTCCTGCCATTACTATATTACATGCGGTATCGCCGCAGCCATATGCAATTCTCGTAAACCAAGACAACGGCTTTTCAGATGCATTCATCTGTGAGGTTTCCTTTGAGGCAGTACTTGACATAAACAATTCTCCTATTTCTTTAATTTGGCAATCAGAAACTCTTATATTTTCTAAACAAACTGACAGAGGCTGTTTTAGTCACCACAGGTGTTTGTATGTTTGTTTAAACACATTATGTAATAAATAATCTGATTTGTTAATCACGGTAGTTGTGTATAAACATTCAAAAATTGCCATCAGCAATTTTTGAATGTTTATACACAATAATAATGATTGTATGCTTACAACAATTGATGCAGACTACTGTCATAAGCCTATTAATTCAAAATAGCAAAGGAGAACAAATATGAGATTATGTTTGAACACAGATGGTCTGTCACATCTTACATTTGAGGAAATGGTTAAAACCTCTGCAGAAATCGGAATAGAATCACTTGAGATTGCCTGCGGCAACTGGTCAAATGCTCCGCATATTAATTTAGACGAAATGCTTATTGACGCATCTGCCCGTCGAAAATATATGGATACAATTGCCTCAAACAATCTGGTATTGGAGGCGCTTAACTGCTCCGGCAATCAGCTGGATCCGAATGAATCGGGCAAAAAGCATCAGGAGGTAGTAGAAAAGACCTTTGAGCTTGCCAATTTACTCGGAGTCCACAAAATCGTTATGATGAGCGGTCTGCCCGGAGGAAATGCAACCGATACAACCTCAAACTGGATAACAACCTGCTGGCCTATGAGCTGCCAGGATTCTTTAAAATATCAGTGGGAGGAGGTATTAATACCATATTGGAAGAAAACCACAGCGCTTGCCAAAAGCTGCGGCATAACCTCCATAGCACTTGAAAATCACGGAGCTCAATGTGTATATAATGCCGAAACACTTTTAAAGCTTCGCAATGCCGTAGATCCTATGATAGGAATGAACCTTGATCCGAGCCATCATATGTGGATGGGCGGTGACGGCATTGAAATGGCAAAGGCATTGGGCGCAGATGCCATATATCATGTCCATGCCAAGGATCTTCGTAAGGAAAGAGGCCGTTTTGCCGCAAACGGAGGCTTAGAAACAAAATTCTTTGATGATTACAATAATCGTTATTGGAATTATGTTGCATTAGGCTTCGGCGAAAGCAAGGAATGGTGGAAGGAATTTTTCGCTGTACTGAGCATGATGGGCTATGACGGTCCTGTGTCTCTCGAAATAGAGGACAAAACAATGCCGGCTCTGACGGCGATCAAAAAATCCATTTCATTCTTACATGATGTTATGCCGAGAGATTTCTGATATTTAACATCACTCTGACAAACCCTGCCTAATATATAAAGCGCAAGAAGGATCTGCTGCATTATGCGTTTAATGTGACAGATCCTTCTTGCGCTTTTATAAAATCATATTTATAAAAATCCAAATTTCAAAATGATATCCTTCGAAAGGCTGTAGGCGTCATTCCGACACGCTGTTTAAACAGCCTGATAAAATTCGATGTATTATCAAAGCCGCAGTTTTCGGCAACCTGCTCTATCGAATCGGTTGTCGTTACAAGAAGGCGCTTTGCATTTTGAAGTCTCATATTGATAAAATACTGATGAGGTGTCATTCCCATATGCTTTTTGAAATATCTGTTAAAATAAAATTTGCTCAAATTTATATGTTCGGCAAGCATATCCAGTGAAATATTCTGATTGATGTGCTCCTCCATATATTTAACAGCCTTTTCAATAGATTCATTTGCCAGCGGATGTACTCCGGAGCACCTCTCTACCAGCTCGCACAAAAGCATATGCAGATACAATGAAATCCTATGCTCACTCTGTGTATTTGACTGTCCCTTTGCAAGTCTGAACAAGCTTGAAAACATACTTGAAAGAACACCTGTCTGCGCATTTTTGATCAATGCACCGTTATTCAGCTCGTATATCAAGTTAATATATCCAATGCTTGAATTACCGTAAAAATGAAAATAATGAAATCTAAGATCATCTACAGCACGATAGCTGTGCTTTCTGCGGCAGTCAATTATCACTATATCTCCGGGCTGTGCGCTGAACGTCTCGTCATTATATGAAACCTCCAGAATCCCCGAATCCACAAACAAAATCAACACAGATTCCCAATATGGATGAGTTGCCTGATATCTTTTGTCGCAATAAAAAACACCTATATGCTGCAAATAATACAGGTTTTGCTCTGCAAAATCCGACGGAAGCAGAAAATATATTTCGGAAGGATCCAAAATCCCCTCTTCAAGCTTATGCATAGCACTTTCTCCTTTGAGAGCTTTTTTTGAATATTTACAAGCAAGCCAAGAGATTGGTTGTTTAAAAATGATAGCATATGATAAATGTGCAATCAAGAAATACTCTTAAAACGCTATATAATTTAATTTCAAAAGGAGATTTTAAAAATGAGTGAAAATTACGAAGGAAGACTATGTGTAGTTACCGGTGCTGCCCGCGGAATCGGAAAGGCATGCGCTATGAAGTTTGCCCAATACGGAGCCGATGTGATTCTTGTTGATATAAATAAGGAATTGGTAGAGGCTTCAGCTAAGGAAATCGCCGCTGCCTTCGGACATAAAGCATATGCCTATGCAGTCGATATAAGCTCACCTTCTGCATGTGAAGCATTTATGAAGGACGTTAATGAAAAAATCGGTACTGTAGATGTTCTCGGAAACTGCGCCGGCATTACCGTATCAAAATGCATGATTGACCTTACAGACTCAGAATGGGAAAGAGTAATAGGCGTAAACCTTAAGAGCATTTGGTGTCTTAGCAAATTGTTTGCTATGCAGCTTAAGGCTTCCGATAAAAAGAAGGGCAATATCGTATCTATATCATCACAGGCATCTAAAATCGGTGAATTTGCAAACGGTGTATATTCTATATCAAAAGCAGGAATCAACTCTCTTACTCAGGTATTGGCTCTTGAGCTTGCACAGTATGGTATCTCTGTTTCTGCTATCTGCCCGGGATATGTAAATACAGAAATGGTTCAGGAGGTATTCCAGAAGCGTTCTATTGTTGAGGGTATGACTCCTGAAGAATACGAAAAGACATTAACCAAGGATGTTGCTCTTAAAAGGATGTGCGAGCCTTACGAGGTTGCAAATCTTATGGCATTTTTGGCAGGCGGCAAAGGTGATTATATCACCGGTGTCACAGTTACTATTGCAGGCGGAAAAACTCTCATCTGATAATGTCAAAATGCATAAGCTTTAAGGTATATGAAAAAACAAAGCTTCCCACTGTATCTGTAGATTTATTTAGACATTAAAAATTAAGCTTAACGAAACAAGGATCTGTCACATTATGCATTTAATGCGACAGACCCTTGTTTTATAGCTTTTACGGATTTAATTATCCTCTGTTTTTCTTTTTATTGTGTATATAAGCATAGCTGCAGATACCAAAAATACAATTATATACAGAGCCGTCCTGGCAGAATCTCCTGTATTTGGCGAAGCTGCTGTTTTAGCTGCCGTATTTGCATTTTTATCATTTTGAGCCTTGGAATAGCTCGCTGTCAATGTCAGATGCTCTGTCACAGGCTTACTAAAATCCCACAGCTGTCCTGTCCTCTCATCTATCCAACCCAAAAAAACACAATCCGGCTTTCCCTTTGGCTTAGGCTCCATAAGGATAGTACCAACATCAACCTTCTGCGTTGTTGACGTACCGTCATAGTCCTTATATGTAACTATTGCGGGTGCCGAATATCGCACTGTTGTCGATTTTGAGTCTGCGTATACCGAAACCGCACAGGAAACAAGAAGCAGTATGCTTATGAGTGATAAAAATAATTTTTTCATATGCTATCTCCTTAATGACATACCACAGATGTTAATCCACACTGGTATTTTCCTGTGCTTCCTCCGTAGGCGTGGCTGTTGGAGTCACACTCACTGTCGCCTCCGGAGTCGGTGTAGGTGTAACAGTTTCGGTCACCTCAGGTGTAACGGTAGTATCGGTATCCGTTGATGAAACAGTCTTAAATACAAAATAGATAGATGTATAATCGGATAGCGTTCCCGATACGGTGCCGGTTTTAAGCTCACCTTCTCTTATAACAAACTCATCACCCTCCCTTACAGGATGATGAACTATCTTATATCCGACATATTCGTATTTGGAAGAATCATTTGATACAACATTGCTGACCTCATATTCTGTTCCGTCATCAAACAGATTATAATCGACATACTGCTCCGTACCGTTGATCTTCACTGTTGCCGAGCCATAATCCGAAAGCAATTCATGATGAGTCTGATCATCTAACAGATAGCTGTTTATATCCAGGTAATAGGAATGCTTCTCATCCTCATCTTCAGTCTGCCAATGAGCGTACAATGTCGTATTGTATTCATCCATTATGGCATTATCCTGTGTGATAAGGTCAGCTCCCTGAACACCGTCCTCTGCTGTATACCAGCCTAAAAATTTATAGCCATCTCTTGTAGGCGTCGGAAGCTTACTGTAGTAATTAAGGCCTCTTCCTACTTTAAAAGAAGACGTCTCAACACTTCCTCCATGCGGATTCAGTGTCAGAGTGTAATTTGTTACAAACGGCAGATCCACCCTTTGCCACTTCTTTGTTATGGTACCTGTATAGCTTTCTTCACCTATATAAGTATAATTATCATTTGTTGTCTTGATATTATTGACCAGATATTCGGTTCCGTATGCATATCTTCTCCACAGATCGGTACAGGTTCCAACCATCTCCCAATTACCGTCTGCATTTTTTATATAAATATCTGCTGTTCCTATACCTTCTATATCGCCGCGATCATTTCCGTCAATATCACCGTTTAGATCAAAGTAATTTACAGATGTGCTTGAAAAGCTAAAGCTAAGCCGATCCGAGTAGGTTCCCGCATATTTGGACTCTGCATTATCATCTATTGCAATTGTAATTGAATCATTAAAGTCAACTGCCGGAGAAGTCACACTTGTTAACTCATGATAAAATGTGATTTTATCCTTGCTGTTATTCATCTGATAGGATATTTTGTCATCACCGTTTATCAGATAATTTGAATCTGCGGCTTTGTCTGAAGCTTTATTGGCAGATTCAACTGTTATAGTCAGCTCATTTGCCTGGAGTAAAGTTCCCGAAAAACTCAAGGTTTGCGTCTTGTCAGACGAATCTATATCCAGCTCTGCGGGAATTGTCACCGTATAATCTTCCTCTGTCACAGTATATTGGTCACTGTCAGCTGCATAGACTCTTGGTATAAAGATAGCTATGAAAGATAGCGAGGCTATAAATCCAAATTTAAAAAGACCTTTCATGACTGTCTTCCCTTCGTTTGTATATATAAACGTCCTTAAAGGCTGCTACTATATATAATAATATACATAGCGTGGCAGCCTCTTGGGTTCAAGCTCTCTCAAATATCTATTTTAGATAGATAAAAACAAGCAATTATTCCTGATAATCTACTATTGAAGCGATAAATGAAAGTGTTCCTGTATAATCACCTGCTTTTTCTACAGTATCCTTTTTAAGTTTAAATGTAAGCTGTGCCGAACCGCCCTGGCTTCCTGCATTTTGCTGCAATACCAGGGTGCTTGTAGTTGAAAGTTCTTTTTTATAATCCTCATGATAAACCGTATATGTAAGCTCTGCCGAACCCTGCTCAGCTGATGTTGTTATTGTAAAGGTTGGATTGTTCAAATCTATCTGAAGCATCTTACCGTTATTAATTACATTTTTTGATACATATACATTCTGTGTCTTTCCTGAAGTTCCGTCTGTTGTAACAGTATCTACTGAATCAGTAAACTCTATTTCTGTAGGAATTGACCATTCATAGCCTTGTTGTACTGTATATTTAACTGTTGTGTCCTTTGTGTCGTCTGCTGCAAAAGCAGTAGCTCCCATCATTGAAACCATCATTGCTGCTGCCATAGTAACTGCTGCTGCTTTACCTGCATAATTCTTTTTCATATTTTTCTTTGGCAATGGGAATATCTGCAATAAATGCAGGAGGAATTGCCGCTCCTTTCTGTTATTTTGAATTCTTGTTCCCTCTCCTCTTGTAAAAGAGCTTTTACGTTCTTTTATATACATTAGCCTGCCGTCAGTGTTATCTTTACAACTCCCTGATTTGTCTTTGTTTCGCCATCCGAGCGATATGGCTGACATACGACATATGCATCATATGTTCCGGCCTCAAGACTTCTTGTCATTTCCATTGTCTGAATGTAATTTCCGGGAGCTACAAGATCCGACTGATACAAAAGCTCATCATTTTCTGTCAGATACAGTGCAAAGGTCATATAATAATAATCCTGATTGCAAACAGCATCTATTTTCACTTCATTGCCCTTATCTGTCTTTACCGTAACTGTCTTTGTTCCATCGAAATAATTTATGGCTTCTATTGTATAGCTTCCTTCATCTGACTTTTCTATGTCAAAGCAGGTTTTATCATAATCTGTCACCTCATCAACGCTTTCATTGATCCCGGCAAGTCCGAGATAATGATCAAGCTCTACGGCATTTCCGCTGTCAACCACAAGACTTTCAAGCTCATTGCCGTCTATGCTTATCTTATCCTCATACCAGAGATTTTCCTGCGGATTGTGAAATTCAAAGCCCTGTGTGATTTCTTTTGTATTTGCAGGGATATTGAAGCCTCCCCAGCCCGGAAGTGTGATATTTTTGCTTCTGTCTACCGGAGTCTCCGGCTTTACATATTCACCCTGATTAGTCTCCAGCTTTTGACCTGATTGTGATGTGTCCTGATTTTTATTTGAAAGAAAAATATATATGCATAATCCTGCGATGATTACAAGCAGCAAAAGAATCAGCCATATATTTTTCTTTTTCTTTTCTGACTTTTGTTCCATTGTTCTCCTCTGTCATAATTAAGCCTTATGATATTTTGCCAAAAAAGTAATCCGGCCTTGGCAGTTTTTTATATCATTATACGGCTATATTTATTCAACGAATAGAATTATATCACACTTGAATTGTAATTTGAACATTTTTTAGTACATAATTCCAAAAATTTGCCGCTAATCAAAAATCTTCTGTCCATATAGCTTTAATACAGGCTTCACATGTTTTCTGAAAAAATTTCTATTTTGTAACCTATTTGCAAAGTTTCATTTATACAACACATTTTATTCACAGTATTTGTTTATCTTTACCTTGATATTTTTGAAAAAAGCTCCGTTATTTCATATTAATATTTCGAGGTATAACAAAATGAGAAAAACAAAAAAGAAAAAAGCAATCATCATATCCTGCATTGCTGCAGCCGCTGTCGGATGTACAGCGATAGCAGCAAATGCTGTTCTGTCATCCAAAGTAACTGCCAAGGCCTCCAATATCACAGCCTCCGAAACGAAGGTTACTAAGGGTGATATTTCAAATACTGTTTCCGGAACCGGAACGCTCACACTTGACGGCGACACCTCAGTAAAGATCCCCTCGGGAATTACAATTGAAGAAACCAAGGTATCAAGCGGCCAGGAGGTCAAAGCCGGCGATACCTTGGCTTCTGTAAATATGCGGTCGGTTTACAGTGCAATCGAGGCTGTCCAAGGCCGTATATCGACACTGGATACTCAGATAGCAGCCTTTCAAAGCAATACCGATGCCACAAATGTATCAGCAGGTGTAAAGGGAACCGTTACAAAAATTTATGTCTCCGCAGGTGATGATGTATATTCCTGTATATCAAAAAACGGAGCTCTTATGGAGATTACAACCTCCGACGGAGATATAATCAAGGTAATCTCCTCGGGCGGAACGATCAAGTCTGTCGCTGTAAGCGAGGGCAGTGCTGTTACAGCAGATACAACAATTCTTACTGTTCAGGCAGACAGCTCGGATGCTACTTATAAGGGATATCTATCAGAGCGGGATGACCTTGTCGAACAGCTGGATGAGCTTTTAAAAATAGAAGAAAGCGGTGCAATTACAGCTCCCTGTGACGGAATAATCTCTGATGTAAATGTAAGCTCCTCTTCTTCATCAGCTTCGTCATCGCAGACCTCTTCATCCACAGGCACCTCCGGCAGCGGAACAACAACCTCCCTGTCAGGTAGCAGCATAAAAGCATATTCCGCTTCATATACCGATGTCTCTAACAATACGGCGGTTCTTGCATCCTGCAGCAATGCAGTCCTTCTTTCCGAAAACACATCAGAGGATATTGATTCTGATATTGCTTCTAAGGATACAATGCTTAGCTTTTCAATCATATCATCGGAAAATTCCACTAAGGACAGCCTCGGTATTTTGACACCTTCTAAGGATCATAAAGTAATAACCGACATCTCATCAGATGATAACAGCTACACCGGTACAATTTCCTGGACGCCCCAGGCTGACAGCTTCTTAGCAGATACTGTATATCAGGCAAGAGTTCAGCTAACGGCACAGGATGGATATTGTTTTTCAAGCGAAAGTATTTTAGGGCTTGAAAGCGGAATCATATCAGGGCTTCAATTATCGGATAATGGTAAGACACTCAGCTTTACTATTAGCTATCCTTCATATTCCGATGATACCAATACCACCGACAAGGATAAAAATAACAGCGATGATAACGACACGGATAAGGAGCAGAATACTCCATCTTCTACAGATACAGCTAAAAGTACTGAACCGGATGCCTCAGGCAGTGTCAGCACAGGCGGTATTGATTATTCCTCATACAGCCTTGGCGGCTCTTCAACGGACAATGCAGCCTCCGGCAGCTATACACTATCGGGTACCGCATCGGATACAGGCAGTACTGCCGATACATCCTCGGGTACAACTGCATCCTCAACCAGCTCAATGGTAACTGCATTTTCACTGTCAACACAAGGAAATCTGAGTGTTTCCGTAAGCGTTGACGAGCTTGATATCAATTCTATGTCAATAGGACAGGAGGCTACCGTAACTCTTGATGCCATTGAGGATAAGAGCTTTACCGGAACAGTCAGCTCTATAGCAAGCTCCTCCTCTAATTCAAGCAGCGGAGTTGCCAAATATACCGTAAAGCTTACAATTTCCAAAGACGAAAGCATGAAGATAGGCATGAATGCCTCTGTCAACATAGTAACCTCCGAAAGCAAGGATGTTCTGTTGATCCCTGTTTCGGCCCTGCAGGAGCGCGGAGATGAAAGCTATGTATATACAAAGATAGATGAGGACGGAAATCTTTGCGGCGAGGTTACAGTCACGACCGGTCTTTCCGACGGAACAAATGTTGAAATAAAGGACGGTCTTGATGAGGGAACTACAATCTACTATCAAAAAAGCGACAGTCAGCAGGATGGCGACGGCATCTACAGTATAATGGGCGACTTTGACATGAATGACGTTCAGTTTGATGACGGAAACGGCGGCGGAGGCGGCCCTAAGGGTGATGCTCCTTCAGGAGATTCCCCATCGGGAGACGCTCCTTCGGGAGGTGGTCAGCAATGATTCGTTTGCATGATGTTTCAAAAATATATTCAATAGGAGATGAAACCCTATATGCATTAAAAAAAGCCAATCTTGAAATCAACAAGGGCGAATTCGTCAGCATAATCGGTCCGTCCGGAAGCGGCAAATCCACCCTCATGAACATAATCGGATGTCTCGATACGGCAGATGAGGGCGAATATTATTTGGACGGAATAAAAATCGGTGACTATTCCGAAGCACAGCTCACAAAGATACGAAACAGAAAAATCGGCTTTATATTTCAAAGCTTTTATCTGCTTCCGAGGCTCACAGCACAGGAAAATGTAGAGCTTCCGCTGATTTACCAGGGAATTTCAGGCTCGGAAAGAAAGAAACGTGTAACACAGGCATTGGAAATGGTAGACCTCCTTGAACGGCGGAAGCATAAGCCTTCAGAGCTCTCAGGCGGTCAGCGTCAGCGTGTTGCAATAGCCAGGGCACTCGTTACAAAGCCTTCTATTTTTCTGGCAGACGAGCCTACCGGAAACCTGGATTCCGCCACCGGACGTGAGGTGATGCGTATTTTTCACCGTCTGCATGAGGAGGGGAATACAATTGTCCTCATAACTCATGACAGAGAAATTGCCAAGGAAGCACAGCGGCTTATCCATATAAAGGACGGCATTGTGCGGGAAGGAGACGAATATGCTCTTGCAGACGTTTAAAATGGCATGGAGCTCCATCTGTGCCAATAAGCTTAGAACCTTTCTTACCATGCTCGGGATCATAATAGGTGTTGCGGCCTTAGTGCTTCTTGTTTCAATTGCCAACGGTGCAACCTCCTCTATCAATGATGAGGTTTCATCTATAGGCACCGACTATATGACAGTATCAGTAAGTGATGATAAGGAAAAGCCGATAAAGATTTCCGAATTTAACTCTCTTTTTTCTGATTCGTCCATAAAGGCCGCATCTCCGTATTCGCAGAGCAGCGTAACCGGAAAAAGCGGATATACAAGCAAAAGCATGACCATATACGGGATAGGCAGCAGCTATAAGGATATAATGGATCTGGAGCTTCAATACGGCAGATTTATAAAAAATGTAGATCTTAACAATAATTCCAATGTTATCGTGCTTTCTCATGATACGGCAGTCGAATATTTCGGACATGCCAATGCCGTAGGCGAGACATTATCCTTAAACGGAGAAAAATACGAGGTAATAGGAGTTCTTTCCGAAGATACCAAAAGTACATTTTCATTCGGAGACTCAACAGCTAATATGGAAGGATATCTTCCATATACAAGCTTTGTCAGGCTCACAGACGGAAGTCTCGAGGTAACCCAATTTTATATCAGCTCAGCCGATGAGGACTCCATGGATGAAGCAAAGACATATGTTACCAACCTGCTTCTTGACCGATTTAAAAATGATGAGGATGCCTTTTATATCTTCAGTAGTTCAGAAATAATGGAAGCCATGGAAAGCATAAATACAACTCTTTCTCTTTTGATCGGCGGAATTGCAGCTATTTCGCTTCTGGTAGGCGGAATAGGCATTATGAATATCATGCTTGTTTCGGTAACAGAAAGAACACGTGAAATCGGAATCAGAAAAGCCATCGGTGCAGGAAAGTGGCTCATACTGCTTCAATTTCTTCTCGAATCACTCGTTGTAAGCCTTATGGGCTGCGCCTTCGGAATTTTTGTTTCATGGATAGGAATTAGAATTGTAAATGTTATCATGGCCGGAAGTATAACAGCCTCCATGGATATGAACGTAGTTATGGTCGCGGTTATTTTCTCCGCGGCAATCGGAATTATCTTCGGACTCTATCCCGCAAGAAAGGCCGCAAACAAAAAGCCTATAGATGCTCTTAGATACGAAGGATAGACTAAGCATCAATATCTTCTATAAACAAAGGGTCTGTTGCATTATGCATTTAATGCGCCAGACCCTTTTAATATCTAAATCTCTGTTAATTTTTTTCTTATGCTTCTGATAAAATAACAGATTGCCCACGCAATGCTCATCCCGGCGGCAATACCAAAGGCAATAAGAAATGTATCTCTTCCATATTCAAGCGCCCTTATCGAATTGCCCTCCACAATACTGTTCATGCAGTAATAAAGTGTGCTTCCGGGAATTAACGGAATGACAGATGCAACAAAAAATGAGGTAGATGTTGCCTTGCAGATTCTTGCAAGGATTTCCGCATATATATCCGTAATAAGCCCCGCTAAAAGCGTAGGAAGAAAAACCGTTCCCCATATTTCCTTTCCGATAATATATACCATCCAGCTGATAAACCCGCCCGCTAGGGCCAACGGAAGATATTTATTTTTCATGCGGAATATAATTCCAAAGCCTACAGATCCAAGGGCTCCGCTAATCAGCTGTATTATGATTGCAGTACTCAAATTCCCAGCCTCCTGAATAAAATAATTGCTCCCATAAAGCCAAGTGCAAGTGCCGCAGCAAGAAGTACCGCTGCGATAAGACGGATGATTCCCGAAAGCGTATCACCGATCAATACATCCCGCATTGCATTTGTTGACATAAGTCCGGGAATCAAAAGCATGATATCGCCAATCATTATCCTGTCCGTATGCAAAGCCGGACAAATAAGCTTAAATGTGCAAATTGCACAGCCTGCAAGAAATGATGCCGAAAACTGAAAGGTCACCTCATTCATGCAAACCGGACGAAAATACTGCTGCAGCAACCATATCAGCACCGCGCCAAGTCCTGCCGCAATTATATCTGCAATGCTTCCGCTGTAAAAAAAGGTAAAGCTGCAGGCAGCCAGCATGCTTCCTATAAGCCTCAATATACTCTTTGGTTTATCTGCATTTATTTTGTCAAACTCTCTTCTGAGCTCTGCAGCCGAAACCGGCTGACTGCAAAAGCGGCGGCTTAGGTCATTTAACTGCTCCAGCTTGGTAAAATCGTTTCCGCTGCCGTCATGGATCCTGCGTGTCTGTGTTCTTGCTCCTTCTCCCGGAAATTCCATCGTGACAACTATAGACGATGTGATAACAAAGACATTCATCGAAGTGGCTCCGCAGGCATATCCCATTCGATTCAAGGTGTCCTCTACGCGAAAAATCTCTGCACCGCTGTTTAGCAATGCAGTACCTATATCAAGAAATATATGCAAATAATCTTTAGCTGTCTGCATGGAAACTATCTCCTTTATTTTCTGAAAACAGCTTTAGTATAAATCCTAATCACAGCCAAAACAAGCTGTTATTCCCTTGGAGATCACTCCTAAAAAGCCTCCTATTGAATTAAAGCTCCTTTAGCCTGATACGTTTGCTTCATATCTTTTTAAGGTTTCGTTCCAATTTGCATAGCTTACGTCCTCACGATGATCCTCAAAAAGTCCTGTTTGTTCAAGATAATCCGCAAGATACTGCGTAACCTTCTTTGCTCCGAAATAATTAAGATGATCTCCCTTATCCCTGGTATCCTGCTGCCAGTCTATTTGAATTTTATCGTTCAGCAGATTCATATCAATATATTCACATGATAAATCCTCTGCCATTCTTATAATTCCGTTATGACGTTCATAGCTCCAGTTCACGGGACTGGGTATGCTTAAAAATACCAGTCTTGCGCCGTTGGCCTCGCAAAAATTCTTTATTGCCTTGATATATATCATATTAAGGCTTGGTATCTTCTCTGCCGTATCGGTAGGCAGCATATAATTGCTGTTTTCGCAGCCCTGTACCGTATTTGAATATACATAGCCCTTATTGTCCTCAGTCCATGTATATTCCGCACCCGTTTTAAGGTCATTTGCGGTTAATTTTTTCCATCTGTCATGGTAGCGAAATACAGAAAACAGGTTTGAAATCTCTGTCAGACCTGCCGCATCATCCGAAATCTCTCGATAAATGGCATCTGTCTCTAATACAACAAGCTTAGGACTTTGATTTTTAAATACTCTCTTTATAAGTGTGAATGTATAATCCAGTGTCTGAAGCGAGCTTCCGCACACATAGGATGTATAGCCCTTTTCCTTCCATATCTGCATCGGAGTAATAGCCGAGTATGTCTCACTGTCACCGACAAAAAGCGTATCAATCGTATTTTCCTTTTCTCCCTGAACACCGTTTGCCGTCATTTCCTCCATTCCGAATTCAGACATATTATTTTTCGGCATAAAAAGCGCTGACGAAGCAATAAGAAGGACAATTAACCCGCCGCAAAATACCAGAAATGTAATCACTCTTTTTATATAAAGCATGGCTGTTTCTCCTTTAAAAGCTTGCGTAAATCGGATCAAGCGGAACATATCCGCTTCCGTATGCTCCGAAAACAACGATAAACATAATCAAAGCGTAATATATCAGGAAACGCAGAACAATGTTTCTTCCGGCTATCGCCTCGCGAATATGTCCTCCTCTTTCCTTGATGATTCCGATTATAAAAATTATTATCACAACCAGAAATACAATCAAAAAGTCCCTCTTATCCATTCCAAACGTAAACAATGTACGGTCATTTAACGTTGTCAATGTAAAATCCGTTACTATTCGCTTTGACATTCTAAGCCCTGCTAAAAGACCGTTTGCTCTGAAAAAGAGCTCACCTATGCATACAAGCACCGATGTACGAACGATCTGAAAGCATCTATACGGCAGACATTTTCTTGAAATATGAAGCATTTTTGTTGTTTTGATGACTAACGGCTCTATAATATTTCCAAATAAAATCAGCGCGAAGTGATACATGCCGAAAAAGATATAATGCCAGCCGGCACCATGCCACAATCCGTTGCAGAGCCAAACGGCAAACAAGGCAATAGATGCCGATATGAGCGGGCCGAAATGATTTCCCAATTTTTTTCTTGCACGCAGGGCCAGCTTTTTCAGCGGCTTTGACATTGATAAAGGGAAAAATATATAATCCTTAAACCAGGTTCCGAGTGTAATGTGCCATCTTTTCCAGAATTCGGAAATCGTCTTAGAAAAAAACGGCCTTTTGAAGTTCTCCGGCAATGTTATCCCGAAAATCTGACCCATTCCCATCGCTGCATCCATGGTTCCCGAGAAATCCATGTAAAGCTGAATCGTGTAGCCGACCGCTGCCAATGCTATAACAAATCCGTCATAGCTTGTATAATTATTAAATACATTCTTGATAAATAAATTTAATCTGTCTGCAACAACCAGCTTTTTCATAAGGCCAAACAGAATTCGCTGCAAGCCAAAGGTCAGATTTTTATATTTGATCGGCTCTGCCTCCCACAGCCTTTCTGCGGTATCCGAATATCTGCAGATTGGTCCCTCCATAAGCTGCGGAAAGAAGCTCATGTATAAAGCAAGCCTCATAAGATTTTTATCTGCCGGGATTTTTCTTCGATATACATCAAACAGATATGCCGCTGCCTGCATAGTATAAAATGAAATTCCTATGGGCAGTATAAAAGATGGTACCGTAAGACTGAACGATACGTTTAGCATCTCAAGCAGCCTATTGATATTTACGGCAAAAAAAGCACTGTATTTCAAAAAAATCAATATGCCTATATTAAGACAAATGCCGAATGCCACAACTCTTACCTGCTTCTTCTGAAATACCTTCTTCAGACGTTTTTTTTCATTGCGCTCGACATTTTGCAGCTGCTTATCTTCTTTAGCCTGAAGCCTTGATAACCAAAGTCCGATGAAATAGATCGACAATATAGAAAAAATAAGATAGGCGATTAATTTTCCGCTGACTGCAAGAAAAAACAGCCAGCTGAAAAGCAAGATCACCCACCTTCGTATTTTCTGCGGCATAACCGCATAGAGTCCTATCGTAATCGGCAGAAATGCTGCCAAGAACAGAAAGGAAAAATAGGAGGAAATTGAGAGCATTTTACTCCTCCCTCAGACGTTTTATCATCATCCAAAGGTTTTCAGCCGAATTAAAATTATCCGGCACTATTTCTACGGTCGGAATCGTGATATCGTATTCCTCCTCAAGCTCCGATATTAAAGAAATGATCGAAAGTGAATCCAGATAATGATCGTCTATAAGCGTTGTGCATGTCTGATAATCCACATCAGGCTGAATGTCCTCTAAAATTTCAATAAGCTTTTTATCCATAATAATCTCCTCTTTTCTAGGCGTATGCTAACGCCATAATGTCAGATCCGAAGGTCATTTCCTCAGATATTTTCTATTGCTGTATTTAATTCATCTACTTTTGTAGGCTTTCTCACTGTTAAATATGATCCGTCCTCATTTACCAGCACCACCTCAGGCAGATCACGGCTCAGGAACAATGAAATTCCCTCTGTCATGCAATAAGCACCCGTATGTTCAAATGCAAGAACATCACCTGTTTTTAGATCTTTTAAGGAAGCTCGCTTAACCAAAAAATCATTGACTGTACAAAGCGAACCGCAAATATTCCATTCCTTTTCTTCGCCGTTTTCTCTGTGCGGCAGTATAGAAAATTTCGGATGCTTCATTGCCATCATCTGCCCGAAATATACTATCTGGTGTATTCCGCCGTCTACAACAGCATAATTTTCTTTGTTGTTGCATTTCGTATCAACTACTTTAGTAAAATACGTTCCGCAGCTTGCCGCAATGCTTCTGCCGATCTCAAGTGTTATCTGCCCATCATATCTCATATCCAAAAGCAGCTTCGAAAACTCCTTTAAGAATTCCTCCTCATCAAAGCTCTCACCTTCAAAATATGTAACCGGAAGTCCGGGGCCAAACTCCAGCTTAGGCATTTTAAAAGCGCATTCCTTATTTATCTCTTCCAGATAATCATCAATCTTTAAAATCTCTCTTGTCAGCTTTTTGATGGAATTTTTCTGCGTTCCCGAGAAATACTGAAGTCCACATATTTCAACCCACGGATCATACTTATATTTCTTAACAAGAGCTATAAGCTCTTCTTGATCTATTCCAAATTGATTGCCGCTTGTAAGGCGCAGGAGCACATGTATTCTTTGATTGTATTCCTTGGCTAATCCATGCAACATTTCAAACTGCCCTGCGGATTCTGCGGTATAACAGCCGATCATCTCCCTTTTTTTTATCAGCTGTCTCATATCCTTCTCATCCTTATTGATGCCTGATATAACAAATTTTTGCTTCGGTATTCCTACGTTTTGGCAGATCCTCAACTCTCCGGGTGAGCATATTTCAAACCATTCAATCTGCTCCTTAAGGCTTTTTACTATAAAGGTATTTGCCTTCATTGCATAACAAAGCTCTGCTCTTTTGGGCAGCCGTTCTCTTAAAAAGCTTATTCTTCGTTTAAGCTCTCCTATGTCAAAAGCATACATAGGTGTTGACCTTGTTTTTAAAATATCCGATATTATTTTTTCCTTCATCGTTATAGTCCGTCCCCCTCTTAACGCACTCCCCGCCGTCTGTCAAGCAATAAGCGGCGGTCTGTTTTTCCGTTCTTTGTCATAGGAAATGTATCCAGCTGTTCAAGTATTCCCGGAACCATATACCTCGGAAGCAGCTCTTTGAGCTTACTGTGAAGCTCCTTTTTATCTATTTCTCCGATATAAAAGCCATATAATTTCTGCTTTTCATCATCCAATATCGCGCAGCACCTTTCAACTCCGTCAACCTCTGACACCGCCTTCTCGATTTCCTCAAGCTCTATCCGATGCCCCATGTATTTCACCTGATAATCCTTTCGCCCGAAAAAAAGGATCTCGCCATCAGCCGTATATGTTCCCAGATCTCCTGTTTTATATATCCGTTCGGGATAAAATCTGTTCAAGGGATTTTGCACAAATGCTTTTTCTGTCTGTTCGAAATTTCCATAATATCCTAAAGCAAGAGCCGTGCCTCTCACACAAATTTCTCCAATCTCTCCCATACCTGCGATTTTCCCGTTTTCTCCGAGTAAAAATACCTGTTCATTCGGAAACGGTCTGCCGATAGGTATTCCCTTCGTATAGTCTCTGCCGCGCTCTATACGATGATATGTGCAGTTGCAGGTAATTTCTGTAGGTCCGTACAGATTTACAAAATCCGTATTCGGAAGCTTATCCATCCATATTTTCAGATGCTTCAGCGGCATAACCTCTCCACTGAACAGAACATGTCTTACCTTATCAGGTATCCTGTAATCCAATCCATGACAGGTACTGATAAGACATATAGCCGATACAGCCCATATCATTGTCGTTACTTTATTATCACAGATAAAATCTATCAGCTTTCCGGGATTTGAAAACAGTTTCCTCGGTATAACAAGAAGCGTTGCTCCCGTTTTCATTGCCGAATAAATGTCCTTTACAGATACATCAAAATCAAACGGTGCCTGATTTCCGATAACATCATCATCAGAAATAGAAAACAGCTCCGTAAACTGATTGATAAAATCCAATACACTTCTGTGGCTTACCACAACGCCCTTCGGAATGCCGGTAGAGCCTGACGTAAAATTTGCATAGAGAGGGTCGCAGTCTATTGTTCTGCTTCTTATATTTTGCAAAAGTTCTTCATCTGCCAATGTTTCCTTAAGCTGATCTATAGTAAAAATATCTGCCCTTGCTTCAAGTGATTTTGCCAGTTCAATATTCTCATTATCAGTAATAAGGCATCCCGGCTCAAGAACAGAGAGCATCTGCTGCAGACGCTTCTTAGGAAGCTCAGGATTCAAAAAAACATAAAATGCGCCGGCCTGAACAATTCCCATAAAAGCAGTGACAGCATCTGCATTTTTTTCTGCAAGAACCGCAACCGGCTCTCCTATATTAACTGTTCTTGCAAGCGCGGTTCCGATTCTCTTCGAAATATCCAACAGCTCGTTATAGCTGTAGCTTGTAGATCCGTCCGTCACTGCTGTTTTTTCTTTAAAGCATTTTGCACTGTTTTCCAGGTATTCCAAAATATTTTGTTTCATTGAAATCCTTTTTCTCCTTTATTTAACTATCCTGGTAGCATAATATTCCTCTATTCTTTATACTCCCTAAATTTAACCTTAAGATTTGTTAAGATTAGAGACTCATTTTTGTTCAATGTTGCCAAAATGCTCTTTATGCAAAAAAATCAGCCTCTCAATTAAATTGAGGGCTGACCTTTTTATCCTGGTATCATTTTATTAAATTTTATTACAAATTCTACGGAATAAGGATGCTGCGCGGGCACAACAAGCTCTATAGAGCCATGATTGATCTCCACAGCACGCCTTACGATCGTAAGACCAAGTCCTGTGCCTCCTCCCGAGGCTCTTGCCTTGTTCTGAGTCATGAACGGTTCAAATATCTTTCTGGCATCCTCCTCCTTGATGCCTATGCCATTATCTGCTATCGTCAGCTGTACCACATTCTTTTTTTCTTCTATAACCACGAAAATAGTTGTTCCGGATGAATTATATTTCAGAGAGTTATTGATCAGATTTTCAAGCGTTCTCTGTATTAAGCCCTTATCCAGCTTCATGACAATAGGCTTCTCCGGTATCTCAATCGAAAGCTCAAATCCCGCGGTCTCCAATTCGGAATATTTCTCTGCCAGAAATTCCTTGGTATATTCGCAAATATCTATATTCTCCCATACAGGCTTATAATCAGGATGCTCCATTTTTGCATATTCAAACAGGGTATTTATCAGTCGCTCTGCCAATTCAGAGCGTTGTCTGATGCACTCCATATATTTTTTTTCATCCTCAGGCGGAATAATTCCCTCTTGAAATGCTCTTGCATATCCGCCAATTACCGTAAGTGGTGTCTTCAGGTCATGCGAAATATCCGCGATGATTCGCTGGTTTTGGGTTTTAGCCTTGTCAAGCTGCTCCAGAAGTGCCTGCAGTGTGTCGATAGTTGTATGAAATTCAACCGGCAGCTGCCTTTTATTTTCTTTAAAGCTCCCATTTCTTTTATATGATAAAATCGCCTTATTGAGTGCCTCTGTAGAATTTTGTATCTTTTTTCTAAAAAGAAAAGTAAATATAAATGTACATATCAAGATCACGGGAGCAATCCATATCCACTGCCTTCTCGCGGATACAAGCAATGCGGTATATGTATTTTCATTGAACTTAGGCCCTATAAATACCAGTATTCTCTCTTCCCCGTCTGCTGTCTCATAGGAATACTTTTCAATCGTTTCATCTGCATTGTAATATCCCTGAATAAGCTCAAATTCGTGCTCTGTCAGATATTCCTTATTTGAAAACAAATTTCCTTCCAGGATCTTTAAATCCTTATCTACAATGCAATAATCGTCAAAATTAATAAATGCACTTTCCGTATTATAGCTGTTTTCCTGAATAAGATAGCAGATATCTTCGTTATCATCCAGCTGCTCATAAATTGAATAAAAGGCATTATCCGCATAATCGATGATCACATCTAAATCATCAAATGTCAGCCTGTCCTTTATTTTTGTATCGCTGGCATAAATCGGATTTCCGTTTTCTCCGAAAATAATATAGCTGCAGTTAGAAAATTTTTTCTGCGGTATCTTCGTATAATCATCCGTCTCCAATGCATCCCGATATTCAAGAAGCTCATCAATATTAGGAAATGCAGTCTGCATTTTTTGATCAAGCGAATATTGAAATATTGAATAAGCCGCTAAAAGAAGCAATGAATAAATAATAAATGAAATAACACACAAAACGGTAAGGCTTTGTTTTTTTTCAGATATCCTTCTTTTCAAATTTGTACCCCAATCCACGAATTGTTTTTATATAAACCGGATTTGACGGATCATCCTCTATCTTGGAGCGGATATTTGAAATGTGGACCATAACAACATTATCATCACTCTCAAAATAATCTCTGTTAATGCTTTCATATAATTGAGCCTTTGTATAAACCCTCCCCGGTGTATGCATAAGCTTTGAAAGTATTTTGAATTCACTGGATGTAAGCAGTATAGGCTGCCCGTTTTTTCTCAGGATAAAATTTTCCGGATCCAACGACAGCTCCCCTATGGTCAAGGAATTTGACTCTTTAATATTTTCCCTATTTGCACCCAATTCATAAAATCTTCTGAGCAATGCCTTGATATAGGCAATAACCTCAAACGGATTAAACGGCTTTGTCACATATGCATCGGCACCTATATTTAATCCCAAAATCCTGTCCGTGGCATCACTTTTGGCAGAAAGTATCATGACCGGAAGGTTATATTTGCTTCGTGCCCTGCGGATAAACTCATAACCGTCTATCTTCGGCATCATTATATCTACCAGTGCAAGATCAACCTTATTTTCATCAAGCTTTTTTAATGCAGCCTCTCCATCCTCTGCCCTGATAATATTAAATTCATGATTCATATACAGCTCAAGCATATCTATTATATCCGGATCATCCTCTGCGATCAGTATTGTATAAGGCATAAGCGCATCATTCCTCCTGCCATAGGTCGTATGGCTTCATAGTTTCTGCATTTCTGTACTCATGCTTCTCATAGTATCCGATAAGCCTTCCGTTTTTCCTTAATGCCACCATATAGACATCCTTATTCTGCTTTTCATTGTGAAAGGTGTAAACTATATTGTGGCTCTCATCCTCCAAAAACCAATCGACAACCTGCTGTATCTTTTCGTTTGAATCATTGTTATGACATCCAAATATATTTTTGCCTATCAGACTGTCTCCGCCTCGTTTTGCATAATATCCAAGTGCTGCGGGATTCATATATATTATCTCATTCTCAAGATTGCATATAACAACCGCTGCCCTGTCCTGATCTATTATGCTCTTATAAAAATCTGCATATTCTTCCAAATTCAACGCTTTATCGTTTTTCATAATACCTTTTCTCTTTCCTTATTTGTCTTATCAGTCATCTATAAGGTTTACTCCAAATCAGTCGCCTTTGCAAGGATATTCGACACCTTAATAAAACAAGGCGGCAAACCCGTAAACCGGTCTGTCACCCTGTCAATTTTCTTAGTGTATCTCAATTATTATAGATTTATATTGTACTGCTGTGACAAAAATCATCCTGCCACTTTGATACAGGATTGCCGAATACTTTTTCAGCGTGAAGTACCGTAAAATTCAGCACTGACCTCCTGATTGCTGACCTTGCCGCCTGTAACATCCTGCTTTACAACACCTGTGTAATATTCATCACCACGGATATCGCGAAGAACAATTGTATTTAGGTATGTGCCGTCAGGAAGACTGCCTGTTTCAAGCTTTGTTTTAGAATTAAAAACAATGCTTTCATCTGATATCTCATCTGTGGAGGTTCCTTTTTCTGTATCATAAACCGAATATATCGGATTAATAATATCTCCGCTTTCAAGCTCAATGGTAGTCTTATCAATAACATATGCCGTAGCTGCCTCAGGCGTTACCTCACTTGCCATAGGAGTAGCACCTATCAGTGTAAGCTCTCCGGTCTTGCGGTCACATGATATCGTCAGATAGTACTTGGTATCATTAATAGTAACCGGGCTGCGGTAGGATACAGCCGAAGGAGATTCGCTGTAAACCTCACAGTAAAGCGGAATACCGTCCATCATGATCCAATTTCCTGTAAAATTGGAATGCACTGTGCCGTCATCTGAGATTTCAGCTGCCGTACTTTCACCATAATAGGTAATGGTCTTTCCGTTTTCATCATAGATTGACACCTGCATCCTTGCACTTTGAGTATTGTCAAGCTGATCCTTGGTCAATGTAACATCAAAGCCATTATCTGTTATTGTAATTGCATTCTTAGGAAGCTTTTTGAGCTCGTTTGTATCAAGTGTCTTAGCTGTACCATAGCCCTTCGAATCAGCATAAGCCTGAAGCTCCTCGTTCAGACAGCCGGAGGTTTTGTAATAGTACAATGCCTTGGTATCCATGTTGTCCGTAATGCTGTTGACATAGGTCAGGAAAACGACAATGCCGCTGGCATCCCTGGTTTCAACCGGCATATAAATATTAAGTCCGGTCGAATCGGAGAGATAGCTGTTAGCTCTGTGATAGAGCACAGCCTTATCAATCGAATCAAGAACGGCCTGGCATTCCTCCGGGTAATAAGCAGACAATGCTGTCATATAATTACCAAGATCGATCAGATTGTAAGTCTGATATGCACTTGTGGCATAACGCGTTGAAGCCTCTGCAGCGTTACCGATAGTGGACAGAACACTGATATCGCTTATGGAATCCTTTAGAAGCCGAGCATTCAGATTTGAATATGCCTGATATGTATTTTCGGCTTCATTGATATCAATGACCGAAAATTCGCATGCATAGGTCAGTCCAAACATTTCACTGTTGACTGTCTGCGTCATATAGTAATCCATAAATGAATCGGCAATAACTTCTCCGATGGCTGCCGGATTCATTGACGGATCGTCAGACAGCGCCTTTAGATAAGCACTATGATTCCAGCCATCACCGTTTTCAACCTCCTCGGAAGCCGCCAGATATTTTCCATAGCCATAAAGCGAATGGGCAGTTTCAGTGGAGGCCATCAGGCAGGCATCAAAGCCGATAAGATCAAAATGCGGATTTTCGGCATCAGCCTCATAGTTCTTGCTTAAGGCTGTCTGCAGGTCTGTAAGCGACATGGCACTGCCGTAAATTTCATCCGAGCCATATCCCATAGCACCGCCACCATGATCCCAAAGCACCAAAATGCGATGATCTGCCGGATAATTTGTATCACAGTAGCTCAGGAAATCTGACAATGTATCCGGATCACAGCTGTCCTGAAGCGGCATATTTTCAACCTCTGTAAAATTGCCGTTTTTATATTCAAAGCGCTGAGTCTTGTTCGGATTGACCACAGAATTGCTCCATTTTTTCGCACCGCCGGTCTGAATTACGATGTTAATATTATCAGACCAGGTATCACTAGTGATCTCACCAAGATCGTTGGTGGCTGCACCGGTTCTTGTAATTCCAAGATCCTCCGCAGCAGAACTTGCTTCATCATCCTGTTTCGTTCTGTCAGTTGGTTCGTACAAATATTCCGGTATGTCAAGTCCGTTTGACTTGAGATCCTCGGCATATGTTTTCAGCATATCAAGCTGATTTTGCGATTTGCTGTATTTATTAGTCTCGCTTATCTCCTTTGTCAGGAGAGAAGTCATATCAGACAGCTCATCTCCGCCCATGCTTTCGAGGTTTGAGCCGATCATATAATAGCAAATAGTCCAGGTATCTCCGGAATTACCCTTTTCAAGAGTATTGATACGGCTTTCGCCTTCAGTATCCTTCGGTGAAAGCTCATCTATTTTCTCCTGCTCAACCGGGTTGTTAAGATTTTCGTAATAGGCTGTAAGCATCATTTTCTTAAAGAAATTTGATGAAAGAAAAGGTCTGACAACCGCAAAAAATGCCACAATAAGAACAGCCAAAACTATCAGGAACTTCTTTAAAAACACATGCCAGAACTTGACACGGAACGGAGCATCCTTAAGAGTCTTTTTCCATTCACGCTTTTTTGCCTTCTTTTCCACCTTGCGCAGCTTCTTTTTCTGACGTTTTTCGGCCTTTGCCTCTTTGGCCGCTTTAACATGTGCCTGCCAGCGGACTTTTTTTTCGGACTTTAGAGTCTTTTTGTCTTTTTTGACCTTTTCCTCGGCAGGCGGCGGTGAGCTTTCCTTGGAGGTTTCCTTGGCGGATGGCTCTCCTTGAGGCGTTAAAGTCTCTTTTTCTTCATTATTTGCCATAATTCTTCTGTCTCCTTTTTATATGTCTGAAACATTGCTGCCAAAAGACAGCAGTAATACCTTCGCTTCTGATAGGCTCTAACAATAGGCTTATCAAAAGACGGGGTGGGTCATACTTGATTACACAAGCAAGCTTGCATCGGACTTCTGACCTTTGTATCATAATATGATAAATATAAAGGATTGTCACTTATTTTACTTAATTTTCCGGCCATTTTGAGCCTATATCCAAATCATTTTCTATAAGCCATGCATCCTCCTTAGATACATGCTTTTCATCTCCGAATTCATTAACAAGCGTAACAGACACCATGGAGCCTTCACCTTGAAGCCGTTCCTCACAGCCGTAATCGCCGTCAAAAATATGCTTTATTTTCCACATTTTGGATGTTTTCTCCTATATTATATTCTGATAGGTTTATCACATTATATTTATGATTGCTACCATTTATAAAGCTTTTGTGCTATGATGATGCGTTGAATTCAGGGCAAAAGATAAAATTTGACCTTTTGACCTTGATATCACATTATATCACAAAGGATGATTCTATATGACATTTTATCAAGAACTGCAGCTTTCATCTGCAGGCTCAAAACAGCTTATACGCAATACTGCTGATAAAAAATCCAAAATGAGACATATTCTCATATACAATTTCAAGGTTTATCTTGTTATGGCCTTTTGTGTATTCGTTGTTGCCGTTTTCAGCAAAATTATAGGCTCTGACAACAGTGTTGTTGGAGTTACTGTACTTCTGTCTATTTTGGTTTTAAGACAGGCTGACTTCGGTATAAAAAGCTCGCATGGTCTTTTATGTATTTTAAGTATTTATATTATCCTTATGTTTGGACCACGACTTGCAAATACGCTTCCTCCGGCACCGGCCTTTCTTATAAATATGCTTTGCATACTGCTTATTATGATACTTGGCTGTCACAATGTCATCATGTACAATCATTCAACCTTTGTGCTTGGATATCTCATGCTGTTTGGATATGATGTAACAGGCTCTGCATATGTTTTAAGATTGGAAGGGCTTCTCGTCGGAATGGTTATCTGTATGCTGGTTTTCTATAAAAACCAAAAAAATCGTCCATATCGCAGATGCTTTTTTGATCTGTTCAGAGAATTCAATATAACATCACTTCGCGGAAGATGGTATATAAAGCTTACATTAATTGTTTCAGGCTCAATGCTTATCATATCTCTTTTTAATCTGCCAAGAGCCATGTGGGCCGGAATAGCCTGTATGTCTGTATGTCTTCCTTTCAATGAGGATGCCAAAAAGCGATTCCCCAAGAGAGGCCTTTTCAATATAATAGGCTGTGCGATATTTGCCTGTCTATATGTTATCCTGCCCTCCAGATTTTATCCGTATATAGGTATGATCGGCGGACTCGGTGTCGGATATTCCGCAAGCTACGAATGGCAGACTGTTTTTAATACCTTTGGTGCTTTATCGATTGCAGCAGGAATCTTCGGACTTCAGGGAGCTCTGCTTCTAAGAATAATCATAAATGTGCTTTGCTCTGTATATACAATTGTATGCTGCATTATTATTGACAGGCTTTTTGATTTTATCGCAGGCTTCACTGCTGTTAAATCAAATTCCGCACACGGTATCAGCTGATGCTGTATGCCTTACCTTCCGTTATTTTGAAGAGGCCTTCGCCTCTTCTTTTTTATTTTCTTAATTTGAGTAATTTTTGTATAGAATATGGTTGTCTAATGTAATGATTATCCTTTGCATAATAAGTATATTAATAATCAACAAAGGACGGACGGCAAATAAAATTAAGGTCATCCACATTTTATTTTGAATGTATATCAGGAGGAAAAAGGTCATGAAAGAAATTAGAATCGGATTAGTAGGCTCAGGCTGGATGGGTAAGGCACATTCTTCTGCACTCGCAGATGCACAGATGCTTTTTGGCCCGGATTACGGTGTTGCAAAGTTTATCATCGTTGCAGATACTAACGAAGCTTCAGCAAAATCGGCACAGGAAAAGATAGGCTTTGAACGCATCTCTACTGATTGGCATGATGTAGTAACCGCAGATGATGTGGATCTTGTAGACATCGCTACTCCAAATGCCTTCCATTATCAGGTTGCCAAGGCTGCACTTGAAAACGGAAAAAATGTATATTGCGAAAAGCCTCTTTCAATATCAGCAGAGGAATCAAAGGAGCTTGCTGAGCTTGCAGCTAAAAAGGGTGTTGTAAATTATGTAGGCTTTAACAATACAATGAATCCGGCTAATGCATATGTTCGTGAGCTGGTTCAGTCCGGAGCACTCGGAAAGATCATGCGCTTTACAGGAACATATGACCAGGATCAGCTTTTGGATGAAAGCCTTCCTATCACATGGCGTCATATAAACAAATTCGCAGGCTGCGGAGCATTGGGAGATCTTGGCTCTCATCTTCTTTCAATCTCTCAGTTCATTATGGGAGATATTGCTAAGGTAAATGCTATGAGCACCGTAATATTCCCTAAACGTCCTAAAGCAGCAGGCTCTGCCGAAATGGCTGATGTTGAGAATGAGGATATTATGACATTCATGGCACAGTATGCAAACGGAGCAATAGGAACAATCGCCTGCTCACGTGTAGCTACAGGACGTAAGAATTATCTTTGCTATGAAATTCAGGGAACACTTGGTTCTGTCCGCTATGACCTTGAGCGCATGGGTGAGGTACAGGTTTACTTCCAGAATGACAACTCTCGCGACCGTGGCTTCCGTACAGTTCTTCTCAATCCTGAAATGAAGGGCTATTCAGCATTCCAGCCTGCAGGCGGAATTTCTATCGCGTATAACGATATGAAGATACTTGAGGTTCATGAGCTGTTCTCGGCACTGACCAAGGGCACACCTTATGCATGTAACTTTGAATTCGGATATAAAATTGACCGCACAGTTGCTGCTGTATTGGAATCTGCAGACAGCCACGAGTGGGTAGACGTTAAATAATATAAAATCAGAAGGGAGAATTTTATCATGGCAATCAAACTCGGTATTGCTCCAGATTCATGGGGTGTATGGTTTCCATCAAGTGATCCAAACAGTGCAAAACAGCCACAGTGGTGGCGCTGCCTTGACGAAATGAAGGTATCAGGCTTTGCCGGCTGCGAAATCGGTCCGTGGGGCTACATGCCAAACGATGATCCGCAGGTTCTTAAAAATGCGATCGATGCACGTTCTCTTGAGCTTGTCGGCGCTACAGAAGGCGGAAACTTCTTAGATGAGTCATCGGTTCAGCAGATGCTTAAGGATATTGATGATATTTCAAAGCTTCTCAAAGAATTTCCGACTGCAAAATATATAGTATTGCTTCCTCCTATGTATACAAATCTTGCTACAGGAGAGCTTGAAATGAATCCTGAGCTTACAGACGAGGAATGGGCTACCTACTGCAGCAATGTACAGCGCTGTGCTGATCGATGCAGCGAAAACGGATTTGAAGGCTTATTCCATCCGCATGTAGACAGTCATATCCAGACCGAAGAACAGATCGAGCGCTTCTTAAATGATACAACCGTAAATCTCTGCTTTGATACAGGTCATCACGTATATGGCGGCGGAGAACCGATCTCCTTCTATAAAAAATGGAGCAAACGTATTCCATATATCCATATCAAGGACTGCGATCTCTCTGTGAAAGCAAAGATGGACGAAAACAAGTGGTCCTTTGCAAAGGCTGTAACAGAGGATATCATGGTTGAGCCCGGCAATGGAAGCATTGATTTTTCAAAATTCCACAAAGCACTTATCGAAAAGGATTATGATGGATGGTGCGTTGTAGAACAGGATCTGTTCCCTGTCAAAGCATTTGATATTCCGCTTAAAAAAGCCATCATCGGTTACGAAAACCTTAAGAAAGCAGGTTTTTAATTAAACATTAAATAGTCATTCCATTTCCTTTACACAGCTGCCCTGTTATTAGGACAGAGTACGTATCTAAAATATTTATTGAAAAATCCGCCATATCACAACGGTATGGCGGATTTTCAGTATTACTTATAAAGCTTTTTTCGGACAAGCCTTAACGCATTCCATACAAAAAATGCATTCCGTTCCGTTTTTGCGCTTTCTGGAATTGTCCGTTATATCAACCTCCATCGGACAAACCTTCTTGCATTTTCCGCAGGAAATACATTTATCCTTGTCGCATTTTATCCTCAGCAAAGAAAAATAGCTCATGGGCTTCAAAAATACTGTTACCGGACATATGTATTTACAGAATGCTCTGTTGTCTTTAAATGCAAACGCTAGAATAATACCTAATGCGTAGTACAATATATTCCCGATAATAAAGACAACGAACATTATTTTTTCCAGATTTCCGGTATGAGTTAAGAAAAGTGCGGCCACGAAAATCAGAGATAATGCAAACATTATATATCTGATAAAGCCAAGCTTTTTCCTTGGTGCACCGGGTACCTTATAAGGCAGAAAATCCAGTACCATTGCTGTCCAGCAGGCATATCCGCACCAGCCTCTTCCAAACAATAGCGGTCCGAATATTTTTGCGACGGCATAATGAATCGTAGCTGCCTCAAACACTCCAGTAAACAAATAATACCAGAAGCCCTCTATCTGCATATTTTCCCGGCAAATGAGTCCTAGATAAATAAGCATATACAATCCGACCAAAAGCTGGACAACCCTTCTTGCATGCTTATAGTTAAACTGAAACAGCAAAAAGCCAAGTGCGATTGATGTACCGATATAGCTAAAATTCAGAAGATAAAACAGATTGTTTTTTGTAAGCCAAAGTGTAACAGCCACCACCTCAAATATTATCCATATTCCAAGAGGTACTATCCACCTTCGTTTTGTATTCATATATATTTCTCCTACAGCAGATTTCTCTATTGCAACTCTTTAATTGCAATAATTTTGTTACTATAATTAGTTATACGATTTTTTCCCTGTTATGTATAATATGATACCAGGGTCACAAGGTCCAAAACATGAGTAAGTAGCCATTTTACGAAGAAAAATGAGCGAATTACGAATGTTTTGAGGATTGCGGGAGCGTTGCGCGCGTAGCAATCCGGTATCAGTTGGGGGCAAAAGACCTTTTGACCACAACATCATAATATATATTACAAGGTTTCTCATTTACAGACCCATTTAACCTTTTTTATCGTGAGTCGTATTATTATATATACTCTTTATTTCAGAAAGGAAACCATCCGGATGAATTCTATTAACCGAAAATTGCATATGAGCTGGCTGGCAGTGATTATCTTTGCTGCTGTTGCAGGATGCTATACCGGCTGGATCATGACAATTGACAGCCTTAAGGAAACCTCTTTTCAGGATATCGGGATTTCCTATGAATGCTGGATTATATTCGCCGTAATTATAGTTGTAAGCTGCGAAAAAAGCTGGGAAGCAATGTTAAAATGCTTTGTATTTTTCCTTATCAGTCAACCTCTTGTATTTGCTGTAGAAGTTTTGCTTGGACATTTAAATGCAGATATGGCCGTATATTATTATACAACAAACTGGCTTCCTAAAACATTTCTGACACTCCCCGGCGGATTTATTGCATATTTTTGCAAAAAGCAAAATCTGTTAGGCGCAGTTATATTGGGACTCAGTAATACTATTATGCTTTTTATGGGCGTTCATTATACTGCTTCGGTCATAAAGAATTTCCCATTGCACACAATAAGTGCCATTATTTGTTATACGGGAGTATTCACAATGTCCTTATTGATTCAAAAGCACAAAAGAAACCGACTTATATCATTGTTACTTCCGATAATATTAGTTCTGATTGCAATTATCGTTCTCAAGCTTACGGGGAGGACTATCTAATCCCTCCCCGTATTTTGATTTATAGCTCATAGCTTAATACAGCTTAGCTCCTGCAGGAATCGCATCAGACAGCATTACAAGATTAAGCCTTTCCTCTCCGTTTTCGTAATGGATTGCCGACAACAGCATACCACAGGAATCTATCCCCATCATTGGTCTTGGCGGAAGATTTGTTATGGCAAGCAGAGTCTTTCCTACAAGCTCCTCCGGCTCATAAAAAGCATGAATTCCCGAAAGAATTGTCCTATCCGTTCCTGTTCCGTCATCCAATGTAAAATGCAGAAGCTTCTTCGACTTTGGAACTGCCTCACAATTCTTTACCTTTACAGCTCTGAAATCAGATTTTGAAAATGTATCAAAATCCACATACTCACAAAAAAAAGGCTCTATCCCAAGACCATCCTCCTTTTCAATAAGCTGCATTTTGTCTTCTTTTGGAAATTCAGCTTCCATTTCTGCATTAATGATGTCCTCAGATGCCTTCATGGCTTCCAGTGTTTTTTCCAAAAGTTCATCTAATTCCCATCCAAGCTGCTCTGCTCCCCTGGCAATTACTTCTCTGGAACATCCCACAGCAAAGCCCTTGCTCTTATACTTCTTTTTGAGAGATTTTAATTCCATGTCCTTTGTACTTTTGGACGGGCGCATTAATGAAGCTGACCAAATAAGTCCTGTCAGCTCATCTGCAGCAAAAAGAACCTTTTCCATCTGATGAACAGGCTCAACATCTATTGTTGTACCATTTCCTACCGTAATACCATAGCCATGAGAACAAACTGCATGAATAATGTCTTCAGACACTCCGCCTTCTCTTAGTATTTCCGGAGCCTTAAGGCAATGCTCTTCCGGATATTTTTCAAAGTCTATATCATGAAGCAGTCCGACAATTCCCCAATACATGGCATCATCGCCATAGCCTAACTTATTGGCATACCATTTCATAACAGCCTCTACTGTAAGCGCATGCTGAATATGAAACGGATCTGTATTGTATTTTTTCAGTAATTCAAATGCTTTTTCTCTTGAAATATGATTCATTTTAG
>CAVBHN010000013.1:0-57079 GCA_963595425.1 Faecalibacterium sp. CAG:74
GACAGAATAAAAATATATACGGCATATATCGATGCAAAAAGAAAGAAAATAGAAGAATACAGAAATCAGGAAAGAGAAGAATTAGAGAATATATATATATCACCGGAAAAAGAAACAGTACTTTTAAGTCAGTTTTCATCAAGACTCTTTGACAGAGCCAGGGAGGATGAGGATTTTCTTTGTGTAAGGCTCGGAACCGGATATGTCAGGGCACGCAGAGAAATACAATATAAAAAAAAGGAGAGATTGGAGGCAGAGGATGAGCTTTTTTTTATTCCGGAGGATATATGCAGGCAGTATGAGCTGATAGCTGATGCACCTATAGTATGTGATTTGAAAACAGTAAATGCAATTGGTATAGCAGGTGACGAAAATTTCAAATTTGAGCTTTTGAAGGTCATGGCTGTTGATATAGCCTTAAGACAGCATTTTCTTGATGTTGAAATATATATGATAGCGGAAAGAAGGCATTATTCTGAGCTTTATTTGCTGAGATTTCTTTCGCATTTACAAAATCGGGAATTAAAAATCAGAAATATTGCAGCGGATGATGAGAGTAAAAATATTATATTTGAATATCTTTACAGGGAGCTGATAAAAAGAGAGCATAATAAAACCTATGATAAACGTCTTATTGTATTTTTATATGATGAATACGGCTTTAACAGTCACCCATTATCAAAATTCACAGAAAAAGCAAACAGACTTGGTGTAACCTTCGTTTTTTTCGAGGAAAAAACAGAAAGTATACCTAAGGGCTGCGGATATATTGTGGCTTTGACAGATAAAGAAAATGCAGAGCTTATCGATACCAAAGACAAGAATAAGTCAGCTGTATTTAAATATTCAAGGATAGACGATAGTATTGCAGAGAAAACAGCGCAGTATATTGCACCCGTATATACAGAGGACTTATCACTTGAGGGTGCATTGAGAAGAAATATAAGCTTATTCGAGCTTATGAAAATATTTGATGTGACGGATATTGATTTGAAAAGCAGATGGGAAAGCTTTGATGTGACGAAATCCATGGCTGTGCCTATTGGAATAGCTAAGCAAGGAGAGGTTTTTCTTAATCTTTGTGATAAGGCTCACGGACCGCACGGACTCGTTGCGGGAACAACCGGTTCGGGAAAATCCGAGCTTTTGCAAACCTACGTGCTTGCCATGGCGGTAACATATCAGCCGTGTGATGTTTCGTTTTTGCTTATTGATTTTAAGGGAGGTGGAATGTCAAATTTATTTGAAAGGCTCCCGCATCTTTTGGGTACGATAACAAATATAGACGGCAGGGAGGCAGGCAGATCTCTTATGGCAATAAAAGCCGAGCTGTCTAAAAGACAGAGGCTGTTTGCAGATACAAACGTAAATCATATAGATAAATATATAAAAAAATACAGAGCAGGAGAAGCTGTCATTCCGCTTCCTCATCTTATAATCATAGTAGACGAATTTGCGGAGCTTAAGGCGGAGCAGCCTGAATTTATGAAGGAGCTCATATCGGCAGCAAGAATAGGCAGAAGTCTAGGAGTACATCTTATACTTGCAACGCAGAAGCCATCCGGTCAGGTAAATGAACAAATATGGAGCAATTCAAGCTTCAGGATATGCCTGAAGGTTCAAAGCAGTCAGGACAGCAATGAGGTTTTGAGGTCACCGCTTGCGGCAGAGATAAAGGAGGCGGGAAGGGCTTATCTTCAGGTAGGCAATAATGAGATCTTTGAGCTCTTTCAATCAGCCTACAGCGGTGAAACTCAAAGAACTGAAATATCGGGAGAAAGAGAATTTACTATATATAGTCTTAAAGAGCCGGGCAGGAGATATCCCGTATATATACAGAAAAATAAAAAAACCTTGCACAACGGAAGAACTCAGCTTGAGGCTATAGTAGATTATCTGGAGGATTATTGCAGGAAAAACAACATAAAAAAATTGACGGATATATGTATGCCGGCACTTAAAAAGCATATTTTGTACAGAAATGAATATATTAATGAATATACCATTGCCGTAGGAATATATGATGCACCGCAGAAGCAGTGTCAGCCACTGTTAGGATTAAATATATTTACAGAAAATACGCTGATAATAGGCTCTGCTATGACAGGGAAAACAAATCTTATAAATTTGCTTATAAGAGGCATTGCGAATAATTATTCTCCGGATGAGGTCAGCATTTATATAATTGACTTTGCATCTATGAGCCTTAGCAGCTTTGAACAGCTTAGGCATGTAGGCGGAGTTGTAGGCGTTAATGATGATGAAAAGCTAAGAAATCTTTTCAAGCTGCTGGATGAGGAAATAGCAGAACGTAAGGAAAAATTTTTGGCAGAGGGAGTAAGCAATTTCGGTGCTTATAAGGAGAGCGGAAATACAGATATCAAGCAGCTTGTGATTATGGTAGATAATCTGACCGCATTAAAGGAACTCTATTTTGCTGATGAAGATAAGCTTTTGCCTGTATGCAGGGATGGGCTTTCGGTCGGAATATCCGTAGTTATAGCAAACACGCAGACCTCAGGTATAGGATATAGATATTTAACATGCTTCAATCAAAGGCTCGGACTGTTTTGCGCGGAGACAACAGAATATAACTCGTTGTTTAATTACTGTAAAATTGTGCCAAAGAATGTACCCGGAAGATGCATTGTTCAGATAGAAGATGAGCTGTATGAGGCTCAGCTGTTTGATGCATTTTATGGTGAAAGGGAATATGAAAAAACAAAAAATATAAAAGAATTCATAAATGAGAAAAACAGTATATACCATACCGGAGCAAGAAAGATACCAACGGTTCCGTCTGTATTGTCAGAACAAATAATAAAGGATGAATGGCATATGGTATCAGATGCGGATAAGCTTGTAATCGGACTTGATAGCGAAGCAGCACCTGTTTGCATCGAATATATCAGGCAGGAAATTGTCGGAATTGCCGGATGCAGAGCAAAAGAGGGCTTTATAGGATATATGAAAAGTACGCTTATCGAACGCAGCGAGTCGGTATATATATTAGATGACTACTCGGCTGAATTTAACTCTTCCTCAAGAGCAGACAAAGCTGTCGTTTATTCGAGAAATCCAAAGGACATTGAAATTATGCTCGAGACTATTATAGGAGCTCTTGCAAAAAGATATGAAATGAGAGAAGAAGGAGGATTAAAGGCAATAACAGGTCTTAGACCCATTGTGCTTATTATAAATTCCGTTGAGGCAGTAAAATATATTGACAGTAATACAGGAGCGGCAGAATTATATAAGCAGATTATAGGAAGCTATAAGGGACTTAAGCTCTTTATTATAATTACAAATATCGACAACGAAGCAATTAACTACACATCTCCAATGCTGCTTCGGCAATTAAAGGATAATGGGAGCTTTATTGTATTTGAGGATTTGGATAGGATCAGGCTTATAGATATTCCGCTTTCTGTTCTTAAAAAGAATAAGAGAAGTCTTAAGGAAAATGAGGCCTTTTTTATATCGAGAGGTGATATAAAAAAGATAATGAGTATAAGCTCCAAAAGATAAGGAAATCCTATATCGGATGTTAAGTTAAGGGTCTGTAGCATTATGCATTCAATGCGACAGACCCTTTTGCAATTATACATATAAAAATCAATCAACAGCCTTCCATGCGGTTTCAAGAGCGATTTCCATCATTTCATTGAAGGATTCACGAATCTCATCAGCTGAGAGGAATTCCTTGCGGAACATATGATCTGAAATTGAAAGGATGCTTACGGCTTTTTTCTTGCTTGCAAGTGCCTCAAGATAAAGACCTGCGGTTTCCATCTCAACGCAAAGCATTCCGAGCTCCTTTGCCTTTACGGCAACATCCGAAATGGAGTTGTAGAACATATCAGTGCAGAATACGTTTCCGACACGGATATTTGCACCGCGTTCTTTGCTGATATTTACAGCATCATAGAGCATGTCAAAGTTTGCGGTAGGAGCAAGAGTTCCCGGGAACTGATACTGGTGTGCAAAGTTTGAATTTGTACATGCACCCATAGCAATAACAACATCCTTTACATGCATATCGTCAAGAAGCGCACCGGCAGAGCCGACTCTTACAATAGCATCTACATCGAAGAAATTGTAAAGCTCATGAGCATAAAGCGTAGCAGAAGGAATTCCCATTCCGCTTCCCATTACAGAGATTTTCTTTCCTTTATATGTTCCTGTATAACCGAGCATATTTCTTACATCGTTGAAAAGCACCGGATTTTCAAGATATGTCTCTGCAATATATTTTGCACGGAGAGGATCACCCGGCATAAGTACAACCTTAGCTACTTTTTCTTTGTCGGCAACGATACATGCCGAAGGTGTTGAAAACATATTAGTTCCTCCTGAATTATAAAATAATATGGCCATCCAGCATTTGTAACTATAAATTAAAGGATTTAAAAAGTCAAATTGCTAAGAACTGATTAAGATAATGATTATAAAATAAATTATTATTTTGATTGACATATATACATGACAGTGATTTAATAGCTAACATGGTTAGATAAATGAAGGGCGGATGATTTTATGATAAGTGATGATGAAATTAGAGAAATAATAAAGAAGCTGGAGGCGATAAAACCCAAAAAACTGATTGACGACTGTCATGTAAACAGAGAAGGGATAATTCATGCTCTTATATATCTTTATACAATAAAGAAACCGGTTTCGGCAGGTGACATAAGCAAAAAGCTTGGAGTAAGTACGGCAAGAGTAGCGGTTATCCTTAGAAAAATGCAGGAAAAGGAGCTTATAACAAAGAAAAGCGATCCGAGTGATGCAAGAAAGGTTGTTATAAGTATAACCTCAAAGGGTGAAGCATTTATCGATCAAAGGAAAAGCATGTTTTTTAATGATGTTCGAGATCTGGTAGATAAAATCGGCAAAGAGAGATTTGATGAATTTTTAAATGTTTTGTCTGAGGTGCATGAGCTTATGGAAGAACGGAGAATTAGCAGAGGAGAACAATAAATGAGAACAACATTTAAAAACCTTCAGAAGAGGGATTGGGCCTTTATTCTGATATGTGTAGGGCTTGTTATCTTTCAGGTATGGATGGAGCTTACGATGCCGGATTATACCCAAAAGCTGACTGAGCTTGTATCCGGCGGAAATGCAGATATGGATGCGGTACTTGAAAACGGTGCCAAGATGCTGCTTTGTGCTGTAGCGAGTATGGGAGCTGCAATATTGTGCGGATTTTTTGCAGCTCATGTCGCTGCTAATTTTGCAAGGACATTAAGAAGCAGGCTGTTTGACGGGATTATAGATTTCAGTGACTCGGAAATAAATAAATTTTCAACACCAAGTCTTATTACCAGAACAACAAATGATGTTGTACAGCTTCAGATGTTTATTGCAATGGGTCTGCAGGTAATAATTAAAGCACCTGTTATGGCAATATGGGCAATATGCAAGATTTCCGCAACAAATGTACAGTGGACAGAGGCAACTCTTGCAACCGTTGTCATAATGTCGATCATGATAGGAATTCTTGTAGCACTTTGCTATCCAAGGTTCAAAAAAATACAGCAGCTGACAGATAATCTCAATAATGTAACAAGGGAAAATGTATCGGGAGTACGTGTTGTGAGGGCATTTAATGCCGAAGAATATCAGCATGGCAAATTCGATAAGGTAAACAATGATGTTATGAAAAATAATCTGTTTACATCAAGAATGATGGGCCTTATGATGCCTGTACTCCAGCTTTGCATGAGCGGCCTTACGCTTGCTATATATTGGATAGGTGCCTATGTAATAGACGATGCACCGCTTATGGACAAGGCGGTTCAGATGGGAAATATGACAGCCTTTACACAGTATGCGCTTCAGGTGGTCATGTCATTTATCCTTTTAATCGTAGTATTTGTAATACTGCCAAGAACCATAGTATCGGCAAGACGTATCGGAGAGGTCCTTAGAACAGACAGCAGTATTGTATATAAGAATAATGAGGTAACCCCGGATGATAAAGGTATACTTGAGTTTAAAAATGTATCCTTCAAATATGGTGATGCGGATAAAGAGTGTATAAAGGATATAAGCTTTAAGCTCAATAAGGGCGAGACATTTGCGATAATAGGAGCAACAGGTTCAGGAAAGTCTACGATCGTAAATCTTATTCCGAGATATTACGACGTTACAAAGGGCGAAATTCTTCTGGACGGAATAAATATAAAGGACTATCCGGAGGAACAGCTTCAAAGAAGAATTTCAATAGCACCTCAAAAAGCGGTTATGTTCATGGGCGATATAAAATCAAACGTTGTATATGGCTCAGAGGATAATATAGATGAGGAAAGGCTGGATGAGGCCTTAAAAATCGCAAATGCGGATTTTGTTTATGAGCTCACAGATGGAGTAAATGAAAGAGTTGCACAGGGCGGAACAAACTATTCGGGAGGACAGAAGCAGAGGCTGTCTATTGCAAGAGCAGTATATAAGAACTCGGAGCTTATAATTTTTGATGATACATTTTCGGCGCTTGATTATAAGACGGATATGCTGGTTCGAAAGGAAATAAAGGAAAAGCTCAAGGGTACAACGGTAATAATAGTCGCACAGCGAATAGGAACCATAAAAAATGCAGATAAAATAATGGTTATTGATGAAGGAAGGATTGCCGGAATCGGAACTCACAGGGAATTACTGGATAACTGCGATATTTATAAGGAAATCGCACTTTCACAGCTTTCAAAGGAGGAATTATAATGCCGGGACCATTTCAAAGACCAGTAGCACGTTCTAATGAAAAGACAGATTTTAAAGCACTTAAACAGCTTGTTTCATATATAAAAATGTATATTCCTGCAATTATAATAGCAATAATATGCGCCATAGCAGGTGCAGCGGCAAGCATTATAGGACCGCAGAAGATAAGCGATCTGATGAATATTATAATTGACGGAATTATGAGCGGGATAGATCTTGATGCGGTAGCAGATGTGGCATTTACACTTGTTGCGATTTATGTAACGGGTGCCGCCCTTACATATGTACAGCAGTTTATCATGGCAACCGTAACGCAGTATACGACAAGGAGACTTCGAAACGATATAGATATTAAGCTCAGCAGACTTCCGCTTTGCTTCTTTGACAGAACCTCTAAGGGCGATATTTTGTCACGTGTGACAAATGATGCAGATATCATAAGTCAGACAATGTCAACGAGTCTTGCAAATCTTATAAGCTCATTGGCTCTTTTTGTCGGTGTCATATTCAAAATGTTTTCCACTAATGCGATACTTGCACTTGTAACGATTGCGTCATCGCTGGTCGGCTTTGCGTTTATGACGGTGATACTTAAAAGGTCACAGAAATATTTCAACCGCAAGCAGCAGGATCTGGGCGTTATGAACGGACAGATCGAGGAGGTCTATACAAACCACAATATAGTACATGCCTTTGGCGGAAAGAAAAAAGAAAAGCAGATATTTAATGAAACAAACGAAAAGCTATATGACAGCAACTGGAAATCACAGTGGCTTTCGGGAATGATGATGCCGATAATGGGATTTACGGGAAATCTGGCCTATGCACTTGTATTTATTGTAGGTGTAGGACTTATAATATCAGGAAGCAGTGCGGTTACATTGGGAACAATAGTAGCATTTGTAATATATGCAAAGCTGTTTTCACAGCCGCTTTCAACAATCGCACAGGCAATGACATCATTTCAGCAGGCATCGGCTGCCTCAAAGAGAATCTTCGAGCTTTTAGGAGAAGAGGAAATGCCTGATGAAAGCATGAAGAGCGCAGGACCTAAGGAGATAAAGGGAAGTGTAGAATTCGAGCATGTAAGATTTGGATATAATAAGGATAGGACAATAATTCATGATTTTTCGGCGTCTGTTAAGGAGGGACAGAAGGTTGCTATTGTCGGTCCTACGGGTGCAGGAAAAACCACTATGGTCAATCTTCTTATGAGATTTTATGATCCGGACAGCGGAGATATCAAAATAGACGGTTTATCGACAAAATGCATGAAAAGAGAGGATGTACACAGCCTGTTTGATATGATACTTCAGGATACATGGCTTTTTGAAGGAACAATAAGAGAAAACCTTGTTTATAACAAGGAAAATGTGTCAGATGAAGAGCTTGACAGAGCATGCAAGGCGGTAGGTTTAAAACATTTTATAGAGACATTGTCAAAGGGTTATGATACAATGATTACCGATAATTTGAATCTGTCGGAGGGCCAGAAGCAGCAGCTGACGATAGCAAGAGCCATGATAAAGGATGCACCTCTTCTTATACTCGATGAGGCTACATCCTCGGTAGATACAAGAACCGAGCTTGTTATTCAGGAGGCTATGGACAGACTGACAAAGGGAAGGACATCATTTGTTATTGCTCACAGGCTTTCAACCATAAAAAATGCAGACATGATACTTGTAATGCGCGACGGCGATATTGTTGAGCAGGGAAATCACAAGGAGCTTCTTGAGCAAAACGGCTTTTATGCAGAATTATACAACAGTCAGTTTGTGGTTGCCTGACAGATACATAAAATAGGAGGAAACGATGAATATTACAAAAGACATTAAGTACGTTGGTGTAAATGACAGACAGGTTGATTTATTTGAAGGACAGTATAAGGTTCCTAACGGAATGTCATATAATTCATACGTTATAAATGACGAAAAGGTTGCCGTTATGGATACTGTAGATGGCGCATTTATAGATGAATGGCTCAAAAATATCAAAGAGGAACTGGGAGATAAGAATCCTGATTATCTTGTTGTACATCATATGGAGCCGGATCATTCGGCCGGAATAGATGCATTTGCAAATGCATATCCGGATGCTCAGATTGTATCCTCTTCAAAGGCCTTCGTTATGATGAAAAACTTCATGGGAAGTGATTACAATGACAGACAGGTGGTTATAAAGGAAGGCAGTACACTTGAGCTTGGAGCACATACTCTTACTTTTGTAGCAGCTCCGATGGTTCACTGGCCTGAGGTTATGGTTTCATATGACAGCAAGGATAAGGTTCTGTTTTCGGCAGACGGATTCGGAAAATTCGGAGCACTTGATGCAGATGAGGATTGGGCATGTGAGGCAAGAAGATATTATTTCGGAATTGTCGGAAAATACGGCGCACAGGTTCAGAACCTTTTAAAGAAGGCAGCTACACTTGATATAAGCATTATTTGTCCGCTTCATGGTCCGATACTTACCGAAAATCTTGGATATTATCTTGATCTATATAATACATGGTCATCATACAAGCCGGAGAACGAGGGTGTTGTTGTAGCATACGCTTCAGCTCATGGAAATACGAAGGAGGCTGCGAAGCTCCTTATTTCGAAGCTTAAGGAAAACGGATGCAAGAAGGTCGTTGAAATTGACCTTGCAAGATGCGATATGTCAGAGGCAGTGGAGGATGCATTCCGCTATGACAAGCTTGTGCTTGCTTCTATAACATACAATGCAGATATATTCCCGTTCATGAAGGAATTTATCAATCATCTTACAGAACGCAGCTATCAGAACAGAACCGTTGCATTTATGGAAAACGGAAGCTGGGCACCTACAGCGGCAAAGACAATGGCAAAAATGCTTGAAAACAGCAAAAATATAAGCTATGCCGAGACAACAGTAAAGATCAATTCGGCTCTTTCTGATGAAAGCAGGGCTCAGATCGAGAAGCTTGCAAAGGAGCTTGCCTAATTCATTAAGGCGTAAGAGTTGAATATATTCAAAATCAAATGCTGATTAAAAAGAGGCTGTCACATCATTAAGATGGGACGGTCTCTTTTTAAATAGAAAATTTAAGTCAGAAGAGACATCAATAAGAGACATCAAAAGCTCCACCTTGATGAAAAACCTTCATGGATATATAATAAACATATTTGTACAACGGCACTATAATAGTGATGTCGAATTTAAATATTTAGAGATGTAGGTTTATTTATCATATGAAGGTTAATATCAAATCAGTAATCTTGCTTTTATGCTGCGCTTTAATTATCGGTTTATCGGTGCCGCTTTTGGGGGCTGACAGTTCCGTATTTATAAAATGGTGGCTGGGAGTATTTATTCTTGGAGCAGGCTTTTTTCCTATTACCAAGATGTTGTTTGGAAGCTTTTTTGACAGAGGCTGGATCTTTTCTAAGGTAATAGGTATTGCGATTTCGGGTTATATTGCATTCATTCTTATTTCATGCAAAATAGCAGGCTTCACCTCGGTATTTGTTACTGTCTGTACGATGGTTTTGATAGCTGCCGTATGGATTGTGTATATTGCTTTTTGGGTAAAAAGAAATGACAGATTTATAGCACTTAAGAAAAACAAAGAAATGCCCGAGCTTAATCTTATCTTAACAGAGGAGCTTTTGTTCTTGGGAATCTTTCTTATGTGGACATATTTTGCAGGCTGCAGACCTGAAGCATACGGAACGGAAAAGTTTATGGATTATGGCTTCATGGCAGCAATGATGAGAGATACATCTTTACCTGCAAGAGATATCTGGTACAGCAGCGGCACGATAAATTATTATTACGGCGGCCAGTATTTTGCTGTATTTCTTACAAGGCTGACTGGAACCAGAATAAATGAAACCTACAACATCATGCGTACACTCGTTGCAGCCTTTGCATTTGTGCTTCCGTTTAATATGGTATGGCACCTTCTTAAGGATAAGTGTGCTGCAATACGCAATAATGCGATTCCTTATATCGGAGGCATTATAAGCGGAGCTTCGGTGAGTCTTGCCGGCAATATGCATTATGTGCTTTACAGCCTGTTTGGAGATATATTCAAGCTGTCGGGATATGAGGATTATTGGTTTCCTTCATCTACAAGATATATAGGACACAATCCGCTTAATAATGATCAATGCATCCATGAATTTCCGTCATATTCTTTTGTATTGGGAGATCTGCATGCTCATGTCGTAAATATAATGTTTGTAATAACCATAGCAGGAATTTTGTATGCATGGATCAGAAAAAGAGAAAATGATACAGTAAATGAAGCTGCTACCGTAAAGGAAACCATTGCAGGCACACTGAAGGAAATACATCTTTGGATTATCGGAATTCTGCTTGGAATGTTCCAATGGACTAATTATTGGGATTTTATTATCTATCTTACGGTAGTTATCATAGCATTTATACTTATTTCACTTAGGAGAAGGACTTCAAGAAGGCTTGTGACCTTGGCTGTTGAAATTGTGCTTGTTACGGCACTTTCGTTTGCAGCGGCACTGCCGTTTAATCTTAATTTTGAATCAATGGCTCAGGGAATTTGCCTGGCACAAAATCATACAGCTTTCTATCAGCTGGCTGTATTGTGGGGTCTGCCTGTTATATGTATTGCAATGCTGTTTGTTTTTGTATTGCTTCGATATAAGGGTATAAGAGCGCAGGGCGAAAAGGGATTTATAGCAACCATGACACTTTCGGATATGATGGCTCTTCTTATGGGGATTTGTGCCGTAGGTCTCGTGCTCGTGCCTGAGGTTGTTTATCTGAAGGATATTTATGAAAACGGCTATGCAAGGGCCAATACAATGTTTAAGCTTACATATCAGGCATATATATTATTTGGAATGTCAATGCCATATGCCATCATAAGGATTTTGACAGCTGCAAAGAAAATATTTACGAAAATAATAGCGTGGATATTATTTGGCTTGCTGATCCTTACATTCGGATATTTCAAAAAGGCTGTTTCCGATTGGTTCGGAAACGTATTTCAGCCGGGCCAGTACAGATGTCTTGATGCAACAGCATTTCTTGAAAATTCATTTGCACAGGATGCAGGTGCAATAAGATGGCTGAATGAAAATGTAGAAGGCAATCCTGTGGTTTTGGAGGCAAACGGAGAGAGCTACAGCAATTGGGAAAGAGTGTCGGCTATGACGGGACTTCCGACTATAGCAGGATGGCATACGCATGAATGGCTGTGGAGAAATAATCTTGAGGATATAGATTTAAAGGATGATGACGTTACAACGATATATACTTCACCAGATGTACAGCTTGTAAAGGAGCTTATAGATGAATATGATGTAAGCTATATATTTATCGGAAGCTGTGAAAGGGAAAGCTATGGCGATTCCCTGAACGAGGAACTGCTTAACAGTCTTGGTACGGTAGTTTACAGTGATTCAAGCATAGCTGATTCGGCATATATAATACAGATCAGCAGATAACGGAGAGATTAATTGGATTTATTTGATTACATGCAGGAAAAAAAGTTAAAGACAGATGCGCCTCTTGCAGCAAGAATGCGGCCTGAAACTTTAGATGAGGTCGTAGGACAGGAGCATATAATAGGCAAGGGACGTATGCTTTACAGGGCAATTGTGGCAGATAAGCTGAGCTCTGTCATATTCTATGGACCGGCAGGAACCGGAAAGACAACACTTGCATCTGTTATAGCAAATACAAGCAGCTCGGAGTTTGTTCAGATAAATGCAACAACCTCAGGCAAAAAGGATATGGAGACTGCCGTAGAGGAGGCAAAACAGCGTCTGGCAATGTACGGAAAACGAACTATAATGTTTGTTGATGAAATACACAGGTTCAATAAGGCTCAGCAGGATTACCTTCTTCCGTTTGTAGAGAACGGAACGATCATCCTCATAGGAGCAACAACCGAAAATCCGTATTTTGAGGTGAACGGAGCACTTCTTTCAAGATCTGTAATATTTGAGCTTAAGCCGCTTGAAAAGGAGGATATTAAAAAGCTGATAAAAAGAGCCATAGATGATGAAAAAAAAGGCATGGGTGCATATAATGCAGTGATAGATGATGAGGCTCTTGAATTTCTTTCTGATATGGCAGGCGGTGATGCAAGGAGTGCATTAAATGCATTAGAGCTTGCAGTTCTTACTACCAAGCCTGACACAGATGGAAAAATACATATAGATATTGAAGCGGCGTCAGAGTGTATTCAGAAGCGTATAGTAAGATATGACAAAAACGGAGATCAGCATTATGATGTTATTTCGGCATTTATAAAGAGTATGAGAGGCTCCGATCCGGATGCGGCGGTTTATTATCTTGCAAAGATGCTTACTGCCGGAGAGGATATCAAATTTATTACAAGAAGAATTATGATATGTGCTTCGGAGGACGTAGGGAATGCAGATCCGATGGCCATGCAGGTGGCAGCAGCAGCGGCTATAGAGGTTGAAAGACTCGGGATGCCGGAGGCAAGGATAGTACTTTCTCAGGCTGCAATCTATGTTGCATGTGCACCAAAGAGTAATGCCTGTATAATGGCAATAGATGAAGCAATGGCAAATGTTGCAAGGGTTAAAACCACAGTGCCGTCACATTTGATGGATGCACATTATAAGGGGGCACACAAGATGGGCCATGGAACAGGCTACAAATATGCACACGATTATCCCGAAAATTATGTTAAACAGCAATATCTTCCATCTGAAATAGAGAAAGAAGTGTTTTACAGACCAAGCAGCAACGGATACGAAAAAAATATAAGCGAACATTTAAAGCATTTAAAAGAAAGAAAAAATTGATCATTTACAGGGGGCTAAAATGACAACAATAGGTTTTGATAACGACAAATATCTTAGTATGCAGTCAGAAAAGATAAAGGAGCGTATTTCGCAGTTCGGAGGAAAGCTTTATCTTGAATTCGGAGGAAAGCTTTTTGATGATTATCATGCTTCAAGAGTACTTCCGGGATTTCAGCCTGACAGCAAGCTTAGAATGCTGCTTCAAATAAAGGAAAAGGTTGAGATTGTAATGGTCATAGCATCTGAGGCTATTGAGCAGAACAAGGTAAGAAGTGACATTGGAATCACATATGATTCAGACATATTAAGACTTATAGACGAATTCAGAGGAATAGGTCTGTACGTCGGCAGTGTGGTAATGACCAAATTTAAAGGCCAAAGTGCAGCTATAGCCTTTAAGGAGAAGCTTGAAAAGCTTGGAGTAAGGGTTTATAAGCATTATCCTATCGAGGGCTATCCGTCTAATATTGCAAATATCGTAAGTGACAACGGATACGGAAAAAATGATTATATTGAGACAAAAAGAGAGCTGGTGGTTGTCACAGCTCCTGGACCGGGAAGCGGAAAAATGGCGACCTGTCTGTCTCAGCTCTATCATGAATATAAGCGTGGAATCAAGGCAGGCTATGCAAAGTTCGAAACCTTTCCGATCTGGAATATACCTCTTTCGCATCCTGTAAATATTGCATATGAAGCAGCAACGGCGGATCTTGATGACGTAAATATGATAGATCCGTTTCATCTTGAGGCATATGGAAAAACAACGGTAAATTATAACAGAGATATAGAAATTTATCCGGTATTGGCAGCAATGCTTGAAAAGATAATGGGAGAATGCCCTTACAAATCACCTACAGATATGGGTGTGAATATGGCAGGAAACTGCATTATAAATGATGATACGGTTTGTCATGCAGCCCGTCAGGAAATAATAAGAAGGTATTATAAGGCCTGCTGCGATTTGAGAAAAGGAAATGCAGACGAGAGCGTTGTATACAAATTAGAGCTTCTTATAAAAAAGGCCGGAACATCTAAAGAGGACAGAAGGGTTGTAGAGGCAGCTCTTGAAAAGGCAAAGAAAACAGCTGAGCCTGCTGCAGCTATAGAGCTTCAGGACGGAAGAGTTATTACAGGAAAAACAAGCGAGCTGCTGGGCTCATGCTCGGCCATGCTTTTAAATGCACTTAAGGCACTTGCAGGTATTGAGGATGATAAGCTTCTTATATCACCGCAGATCATAGAGCCTATCCAGAGATTGAAAACCGGAACACTCGGCAGCAGAAATCCAAGACTCCATACGGATGAGGTGCTTCTTGCACTGTCTATTTGCGCGGCGACGGATGATGCTGCAAATAAAGCACTGGAGCAGCTAAAGGCACTTAAGGACTGTGAAGCACATTGTACGGTTATTCTTTCAAATGTCGACGAGGCAATATTCAGGAAGCTTGGAATAAGACTTACCTGCGAGCCGCAATATCAGGAATCAAAGCTATATCACGTATAATAAATCTTTTTATAAAGGATCATTTGCTTATATAAGGCAGATGATCTTTTTTTTGCTGCGGATATTAAATGTTTACAGCTAAATGAGATATACTTTCGTTTTCGTATAGATAAAGTATAAAAGGACAGCAAAAAAATACATAGTAAACTATTTAACAGGCTGTAAAATGAAGAGGTAAATAAAGGCTGATATACAAGGCTAAGCTTTGGAGGAAGAATAATATGATAAAGATAGGTAATTGCCCGGATTCCTGGGGAGTATGGTTTGACAGCAATGAAAAGCAGCCGGACTGGCTTACATATTTAGATGAGGTTGCCGAGGCCGGATATATTTATACAGAAACCGGACCCTACGGATACATGAGTCCTGATCCGGTACGTCTTAAGGAAGAGCTTGATAAAAGAGGCTTAAAGGCAATTGCTTCTACTGTTATGTATGATATAGCTGATTCGAAAAAAACAGATGAGGTCATTGAATCCAGCAGGAAAACCTGTGAAAGACTTAAGGTTATAGGCGGTTTATATTTTATTATCATGGACAATATGTATACCGACCTTCTTACAGATGAATGGGTGGCACCAAAGTATCTGGATGATGAGAGCTTTAAGAGACTCTGTGAAAATTACAGAAGGCTTGCCTTGGCAGTAAGAAGCTATGGCATAACACCCGTATTTCATCCGCATGGCGGAACACATGTACAGACAGAAGAACAGATTGACAAGATGATATCCCTTATACCTAAGGATGAGCTCAGATTTTGCTTTGATACGGGACATCATATTTATGTTGAGGGCAATGACGTTTATTCATATACAGAAAAGATAGCGGATCAGATAGAGATGCTTCATTATAAGGACCTGGTTCCCGAAATAAAAGAAAAATGCTGGAGAGAGGATATCCAATATGCTCAATCGACAAAGCTCAATGTATTTGCCGAAATCGGACACGGACAGATCGATTGGAAGCGTTACGGAGAGATCCTTAAGAAAATCGGATTTAACGGATATGCAATAATTGAACATGACTGCTATCCTCCGATACCGGGTGAAAGTCTGAAGATACAGAAAAGAACAGGCAAATATCTGGAAAGTGTCGGATGTGGAGTGCTTAAGTAAATGAAGAGCAAAAAAGACAAAAATCTGTAAAAGAAAGGAATTGGTTATGAAAACATTAAAGATCGCACTTATAGGCTGTGGATGGATAGGAACAAGCCATGCACGCGCAATCAATAATATAAAGATGTGCTACGGAACAGATATCAATCCGGAGCTTGAATTGGTTATAGATGTATTTGAGGAAACAGCAAAAAATGTAGCACAAAAATATGGATTTAGCAGATACAGTACAAATACAGATGATGCGTTCAATGATCCGTCAATAGATATAATATATATTACAACCCCAAATCAGCTTCATGTTGAGCAGGTTCAAAAGGCTGCAGCAGCAGGAAAGGCTATTTTCTGCGAGAAGCCTCTCGGAATGGATGGAGCAGATGCCAAAAAAGCATTAGATGCAGTAAAGAAATACAATACAACGTCTATGGTCGGTTTTGTTTACACTCATAATCCGGCAGTTATCGAGGCAAAAGAAATTATCGAGTCGGGAAAAATCGGTGAGGTTGTAGCCTTCCAGGGAAGATATGATATGGAATATTCTGCAGATCCCATGATCCCGCATCGATGGAGAGATTTCGACCCTATATCGGGAGCACTTGGAGATATAGGAGCGCATATAATAGCACTTCAGGATTTTGTGACAGGCTCTAAGATCACAGAGGTAGTCGGACGCTCAAGGATACTCTATGACAAGCGCCCGGATCCGAAGAAGATGGGAGAATTCCTTCCTGTGACAAATGATGATATTTTCAATATGATGTATAACACGGATACAGGTGTTATGGGTATGATAACAACGAGCCGTGTAGCTGCAGGTGAAAAGGTAGGAATACGCTTCGAGGTGCAGTGTACAAAGGGATATATCAGATTTGACCAGGAGCGTATGAATGAGCTGGAGGTCTATATTGAAGACGATCCCAAAACGTCCGGAACGCGCTGCATTAAGATGGGACCGCAGCATGGACAGTTTGGCGATGTATGCACAACACAGGGACTTTGTGCAAGCTGGGTAGATCTCATGACAATCCAGGATTACAAATTTATAAAGGCTGTTGCAGACGGAGCTAAGGTTAAGCCTGATATAGAATCAGGATATGAAATCAATATTCTTATCGATGCACTCCTTAAATCAGAAAAGGAGCATCGCTGGGTTAAGGTTTCTGAATGTGAACTGTAATTAATATAAATGATACCGGGGGTCCAAGGTCAAACCTCCTATTGTAAGCAAGCTTGCACTTTTGACCCTGGTATAACATAAATGGGACTGAGTACTTATGGTACTGCAGTCCCTTTGTTTATGTCTGTTTACTAATTCTTAAGAAGATAACAAATCAGATAATCCATATACAAAACAGCACATCGGATCAGGCCTGCTTCAATTTGAAAATCATGTCCATCATCTCCGATAACTGTATTATGCACAGGCTGTGTGGCTTTGCCTCGATTTTTAAGTATTCGGCAGTATTTTGGGTGCAATCGGTAATTTTAACTTGATTGCATTTTTTTTCATTTTCCAGTCAATCAGATAAGGCTTATGTAATTTGCAACCTGTCTTTCTACGATGAAAATCATTAAAGTGAAAATCAAAGACATAAGTTTCCTATAAAAATTTCGCAATATATATAAAAACATAGCAATAATGTGTAACAAGAGCAATAAAGTGAATGTGAAAATGAATAAATAAATGCGAAAATATCAATCAATTACAGCGGATATGCACAAAATACAGAGACATAAGTAAAAAGCACCGAAGCGGTGCGGATAGCAAAGAGTAATTAAAAGAAATGATGAAAAGGAGAAGGCTTATGATTAAGAAAAATTTTGGAAAGAAATTAACTGCTGCGGCAATAACGGGAATTATGACAATGTCGCTTGCAGCCTGTGGAGGCGGATCGGAAGCATCAGGCAGCCAGTCAGCGGCTTCGAGCTCGAACGGAAGCACGAGTGAAGCATCTGCAGGAAGTGAATCAGCAGATGCAAAATACAAATTTTATCTTGTAGATCCATATGTAGGTTATCCGTATTGGGATGATGTTTGGCAGGGCTGCGAGGCAGCCGCAGAGGCTTATGGTGTAGAGGTTGTACGTGTAGGACCGACAACCGTTAACTATGATGAACAGATAAAATATTTCGAAACGGCTATAGCGGATAAGGCTGACGGAATATTTACATCTGCACTTGCTCCGGATACATTCGCAAGCGTTATTAACAAAAGTATGTCAGAGGGAATACCTACGGTGCTTATAGATTCGGATGCGCCGGATACAGACAGAATAGCCTACTGCGGAACCTCCAACTACGATGCCGGCTACAAGGCAGGAGAAGCCCTTAAGGAGGCAATGGGTGGAAAAGGAACATGCGGAATAATGGTTGGTGTCGTTGACTCGGATAATCAAATTCAGAGACGAGAGGGCTTTGAGGCAGCTATCAAGGATTCGGATATTGAGGTTGTAGATATAGAAGAATCGCAGAATGACCGTACCACAGGTGTTTCAAAAGCAAGTGCGATGTTCCTGGCATATCCGGATATAGATTGTGCAGTAGGACTTTCGGGAGATGACGGAATTGCTCTTGCAACAGCGGCAGAGGAGCAGGGTATATCGGACAAAATAACAATTATAGGATGGGATGATCAGGAGGATACAATAAACCTGATCAATTCCGGAAAGATATACGGAACCGTTGTTCAGAACACATTTGCAATGGGCTGGGATGGTGTTATGTACTGCTATATGGCAAAGGAAGGCATGATAGAGAATAAAAAGCTTGAGGAAGATGTTATAGATACGGGTGTTGTAGTTGTAACAAAGGATAATGTAGAGGATTACAAGGCAGATATGACAGTTGAGGATCTTGTAAACAACAAAACAGTGAGCAAATCAGAGTAATCATATATTATCGGGCTTGTCGCATTATGCATTTAATGCGACACCCCCGTCTTTGAAGAATTTGTAAAGCCTTTAGATAAGCTTGAAGGGAGATGGTATTTTGAAGGAAAAAGGTGAAAAGCCTAATATTATAAAAAAGATTTTTTCGGTAAATGAGGTTGCAATTCTTATAGCGCTTATTGTAATTATAGCAATTACAACTATCGGAAACAGTAACTTTATGACAAGCGCAAATATAACGTCTCTTCTAAGGGCAGTTTCAATAACATTTGTCGGATCAATTGGAATGATGTTTGTTATATCCACAGGAGTATTTGATCTTTCTGTAGGCTCCACATACGGCTTTGCCGGAATATTAACAGGTATGATGATAGTAAACAATGTTCCGTGGGCCGCGGCACTTATCGTAGGAGTAGTTGTCGGAGGAGTAATAGGTCTTATAAACGGACTTATAATAACAAAGCTTGATATACCGCCGCTCATTACAACACTTGGCACTCAGTATATTGTAAAAGGAATAACAAATGTTATAACACAGGGCAAGCCGGTAACAGGCTTTCCGGACAGCTTTAATTTTATCGGAGGAGGCAGTGTGGCAGGTATTCCTGTTCCGGTTTTCTTTGCGGCAGTTCTATTTGTATTGGCATTTGTAATCTACAAATATACAACATTCGGAAGAAAGCTTCTGGCTGTCGGCGGAAACAAGGAAACTGCAAGACTTTGCGGTATTAATTCAACGAGAATACAGATAATTGCATTTATTGTTGCGGGAGCAGCAGCAGCACTTGTCGGTGTGCTTACAGCGGCCAGACTTTCATCAGCACAGGCAGCTGCAGGAACAGGAATTGAAATGACTTATATTGCTTCTGTTGTTATTGGCGGTACTTCTCTTTCGGGAGGAAATTCATCTACCGTGGGAACACTTATAGGTGTCGGAATAATGGAGACGCTTACTGTAACAACAACACTTCTTCATATCGATACATATTATCAGAAGATAGTTGTAGGAATAATAATTATCGTTGCTGTAGGAATCGATGTAGTAAGGCATAAACGTTTAGCAAGGGGGTAATCGTGCATGGGAGATAAAAAAATCCTTGAAATGCGTTCGATTACAAAGACCTTTCCGGGTGTAAAGGCTTTGGATAATGTTACATTCGAAGCATATTCAGGCGAAATACTGGCACTGGTCGGTGAGAACGGAGCAGGTAAATCAACGCTTATGAAGGTGCTGAGCGGCTCGTATCCGGCAACATCATATACAGGTGAAATATATGTTGAAGGAAAAAAAATGCATTTTATGAATGCGGCTCAGTCCGAAAGTGTCGGAATAGCAATGATTTATCAGGAGATAAGCATGCATCTTGATCTGTCGATTGCCGAAAATATTTTTCTCGGAAGATGGCATAAATCGGGAGCGTTTATAAGCTGGAATGATATGAAGAAAGAGGCAAAGAAATATCTCGATATGGTTCATCTTGATATTGATCCGGCATTGAAGATACGTATGCTTGGGGCTTCACAGCAGCAGCTTGTCGCAATAGCAAGAGCACTTTCAAAAAATCCGAAGATCCTTGTGCTTGATGAGCCTACATCCCCGCTTACCAAGGCAGAGTCGGAAAATCTTTTTGAAATTCTTCATGAGCTGAAGGAAAAGGGAGTTGCCATGATACTAATTTCGCATAAGATGGACGAGGTATTTGAGAATTCCGACAGAGTAACAGTGCTTCGTGACGGAAAGACCATAGCAACTCATAATATCGATGATGTGGAAACAAATCAGATAATAGCTGAGATGGTAGGACGAAACATAACGGATTATTATCCGAAGGAAAAGATGAAAATCGGAGATATCGTTATGGAGGCAAAAAATTATACGGTTCAGCATCCGTTTGCCGGAAATAAGAATATTGTGGAAAATGTTTCGTTTAATGTAAGAGCAGGCGAAATCCTTGCATTTGCAGGACTTGTAGGATCGGGAAGAAGTGAAACAGTGAATGCGATTTTTGGGAAAATCCCGAAAAAGAGCGGAGAGGTATATATAAATGGAAGAAAGATCAATGTGCACTCTCCTAAGGATGCTATAAATGCCGGCATTGCCCTTGTAACCGAGGACAGAAAGGCAGACGGTCTTATCTTAGAGCATTCCATAGAAGTCAATTCTGTAATGGTCGCTATGAATAAATTATTTCCTTCTGGATTTATCAATTATTCGAAGGAAAAGAAGGAAGCAAAAAAATATTTTGATGCAATGAAGATTAAGGCTCCCGGTATGAATTCGCTTACGGGTCAGCTTTCGGGAGGAAATCAGCAAAAGGTTGTATTGGCAAAATGGCTTATGGATGAACCGAAGGTTTTGATTTTGGACGAGCCGACAAGAGGAATAGATGTTGGTGCTAAGGCGGAAATTTATAAAATTATGGTTGATCTTGCAAAGCAGGGTGTAGCAATAGTTATGATTTCATCGGAGCTTCCGGAGGTAATCAATATGGCTGACAGAATAATTGTGCTTGCGGAGGGAAAGGTTAGAGGTGAGCTCACTGTTGATGAAAATACAACACAGGAGCAGATCATGGATCTGGCAACTAATTATAAGGAAGAATAGAAAAGGAAGATAATAATATGGACGTCGTAAAAATAGGTGTAGTAGGGCTCGGAGCATTAGGTGAGCTTCATATTAATGATATACAGTCAGGGTTTCAAAATGCGGTTGTTTATGCTGTAAGCGATATACGTGCAGACAGAGTTGAGGAAATAAAAGAAAAGTACAATATACCATATGGATATACAAGCTATGATGAGATGCTGGAAAATCCGGGGCTGGATGCGGTGATGATTGTCACAAATGTTGCGGCACATGCTCAGCAGTGTATAAAAGCGGCTCAAAAAGGCCTTCATATAATGTGTGAAAAGCCCCTTGCCAAGACTATAGAAGAATGTAAGGAGATTGAAAGAGCTGTTGAAGCAAATAAAGGAAAAATATTCCAGATAGGATTTATGAGACGCTCAGATCCGGCATATGCAGAGGCTATGCGAAGAGTACGTGCTGGGGAGATAGGTGACGTCATTATGTTTAAGGGCATGAGCCTTGATCCGGCAACCGTTTTGCCTCAGCATATCAAAGGCGTTGAAAAGGGCATGTATGCACCGTTCTTTTATGAGATGGGAATTCATGATGCGGATCTGGCATTATGGTTTGTCGGCGAGGAGTTTGAATCCGTATATTCTGTTGGCGGTTCATTTGTGGAAAAGGGCTTTGCAAAATATAATGACTATGACAATGCGATGGCCTTAGGAAGGACTGCCGGCGGAAAGCTCATAATGATACAGGTAGGAAGAACACACAATTCAAGTCATGTTCATTCGGAAATAGTGGGAACAAAGGGAACTATTCGAATAAATAACATACCGAATGCCACAAGACTTGAGGTTTTTGATGAGCAGGGATACACTCAGCCGGTCGATGACGGATTTCTTACACGATGGGCGACGGCATATGTTGAGGAGAAAAAGAATTTTATCAACAGTATTTTGACCGATACACCGCCGGAAAGCTCGGTCTATGACGGAGCAAAAACGCTGCGTATGTCAAATATGATGCAGAAGGCATTTGTCGAAAACAGAATGGTAAAAAGAGAGGAAATGGAGTAAAACCCAATCTGAAATCAAATGGAGGGTAAAGGTAAATGAAGGCAATCGTATTTAAGAGCCGTGGAAAATGGACATATGAGGACAGGCCGGAGCCGCAGATAAAGAAGGATGATGATATGCTTGTTAAGGTACTTGCCTGCAGTATTTGCGGATCAGATGTACATATCCTTGCCGATCCACCGGGAATTGCCGCAAATAATGATATAATCCTTGGACATGAGTTTGTCGGAGAGGTATTGGAGGTTGGCAAGGGGGTAAGAAATTTCCAAAAAGGGGATCATCTTATTTGTGATAATAATATTCCGTGCGGTGTTTGCAGTGCCTGCCAGACGGGCCATTCAAATATGTGCGAAAATGTTCAGGCGATGGGCAGCGGAACGGATGGAGTGTTTACCGGCAAGGTAGTAATTCCGGAGAAAAATGCAGCTAAAATACCAAAAGAGCTTCCGATCGAAAAAGCTATATTTGCGGAGCCGCTTAACTGTGTAATGGGAGCAATGAAAAAAGCAAATATTCAAAACGGTGATACGGTCGTTGTATTGGGCGGAGGCCCAATAGGAATGTACTTTACCACATTGTGCAAGGCCAGGGGTGCAGCAAAGGTCATTGTATCTGAGGTATCGGAATTTCGGGCAAAGCATTGCATCAGTGCAGGAGCGGATGTAATTGTCAATCCTAAAAAAGAGGATTTGGAGAAGGTTGTATTAAAAGAGAGTGATGGATTGGGCGCCGATCTTGTAATAGATGCAGTCGGGGTTCTTCTGCCGGATGCAATAAGGATTGTGAAGCGTGCCGGAGATATAATTATATTTGGCATGAACTCAAGCGTACAGGAAAATATAACAGAGTCAGATATAGTTTTAAAAGGAATAACCATTTACGGTAATTTTATCGGTGATCATACTTTATTCCAGGTTGCAAGGCTTCTCGCATCGGATACTCTTGATTTTTCACATATGATTACACACAAGCTGCCGCTTTCAAAGTTTAAAGAAGGGCTTGAAGCAATGCGAAATGGCTCGGCAATAGAGGTTATTTTGTATCTAGAGGATGAATAAAAACTCCTAGATAATGACAAGAAACGGGCTGCAGCAATTATTTGGCTGCAGCCCGTTCTTACTATTTTATTTAAGAGGGGGGATGTGTTTAAAGCTTTTGTATTTGTTGTTTAAAGCTTTGTGTTTTGTACTTATTTATACGAGGTTTATTATCAGAGGGCTAATATATTTAAGAAATCGGAATAAATTTTAAATGATACAAGGGTAAAGAAATCATAATTTACCCATGCAATGTAAAAGATAATCCGTATGAATGACTTGACAACGATTACCAGGCGTTGACCATATAAAAATAGCAGTAATAGATATTTTGTTGAAAAACTTATCTGTGATAAACTGTGCAGGAAGACCTTGCAAGCAGTATTGCAAAATAAAATAAAAAAGGAATCAGCCTATGGATAATAGCAGGAAAAAAATCAAAATAAGGCTTATAGCTCTTGCATCGGTTGTAGTGCTAGTACTGATGTCGGCATGCAAAAAAGAAGCTGTCGATAATGAAAAAAGCACGGCAGCTGATGAAAAAAAATATAAAATATATATGGTTGATTCATTTGTTGGATATTTTTACTGTAACGATGTATTCCACGGGGCTTTGGAGGCTGCGGAAAAGCTTGGCGATGTTGAGATAAAAAGAGTCGGTCCGTATCAGATCAATATTGATAAGCAGCTTGAGGAATTTGACAGAGCTATAGAAGAAGGCGCCGATGCAATATTTTTGACAGCGCTTACACCCTACGAATGGACAGAGCCTATCAATAAAGCTATAGAAAAAGGTATACCGGTTGTATGCTATGACTGTGATGCGGCAGATTCGGAAAGGCTTGCCTATTACGGAACGATTAATTATAAGGCTGGCTATATGGCAGGAATAGGAATGACAGAGCAGCTTTCAGGCACAGGCAAGGCGGCGGTTATGATAGGGGCTAAGGATGCACAGAATAATATTGAAAGATTAACCGGATTTGAGGATGCAATTAAAAATGAATCCGATATAGAAATTGTATGCGTTGAGTCAACCGATAATCTTTTAAATGAAGCAATAGCAAAAGTGGAAAAAATTTTTGATGAGTATCCCGATATTAATGGGATATTCGCTTCATCCGGTTCTGATGCACAGGCTGCGGTGCAGGTTATGAATGAGAGAAATATACAAACGGAAAACATAAAGATTATTGGCTTCGATGATGATGAAAAAACGATGGAGCTGATACAAAACGGAAGTATTGCAGGCACTGTTGTACAAAATACGAGGGCAATGGGATACGAGTCCGTAATGCATCTATATAAAGCTTTAAAGGGTGAGCTTCCCATGGAAAAGGCCGAGAACGGATCGGATTCAATAGACACGGGAGTTTTATTTGTTACTTTGGACAATGCGGATAGTTATATGTCTCAATGGGAATATGATATGTAAAACGGAGTGGCTGATATGAGAAAAACGAAAATAAAATACAGCTCTGTTTTGACAAAAGGCTTTTGCTTGATTTTTATATGCATACTTACGGCTTTTACCATACTGGTTTCGGTACAGAGCTATAAAATGCTTCTCAAGCAGACTATCAATGGAAAGATCAATGAAATAACACTTATAAATCAAAAGATCGGCTCGATAATATCATATTCAAATGCCGTAAGTAATCTGTTTTATTACAATGAGGGAACCTATGGCAATTTTTCAGCCTCATCCATATCAGCTGAAGAAAATGAAGAAATATCTTATTCGCTCAGAATGGATAAGGCGAGAATAAAATCACAGATGGATAATCTGGTATCCGGATTCGATGCTGTTTTGATAGGAAGTAACGGACTTGAAGCAACAAGTGCAGCCTGGGCGGAAAAATTAAACATAGATATTTTAAAAAATGAGGATGCAATAAAGAAAGATACCAAGCAGCAAAAGGAATCGGGCCGATTAATAGTTTCGGGGCTTGATTCTTCGGATGAGGAGAAGAATTTTTATGTAAATTACATCAATATCTATTCTGTCACGCAAAGGGAATATCTGGGAACACAGTTTATTATTGTTGATGAAAATTATTTTGAAAAAAGCTATTCGAAGCTGAAATATGATCTTGGAAAAATTTTTCTTATAGATAAAGAAGGAAACATCCTAAACAAAAAAGGATATGAAATCGATGATATCAATGAGGTACAGGAATTCATATCCGATGGGGATATCAGCTATATTGTTTCGAATCAAAATCTTCTGATAAAGGATGAATCCAAAGAGACAGGCTGGATTGTTGCCGAGATTATTCCTCTTGAAAATATTTCAAATATGATAAGAGGACTTATCGCTTTTATTATAGTATTTGCAGCTGCAGCGCTTGCGGCGGGTATTTTTGTAATTGCCTTTCTGGCAAAGAAGCTTACAAGGCCATTGGCTGATTTTAATGAATTTATTGAAAAATCCGGACTGAAAACAAATGAGCAGGAAGAAGATCAAAGAAGCAATATCTGGGAAATCGACAGCCTGTATAAGAGCTTTAATGAAATGAACAGACAAAATACCGTACTTGTAGATAAGCTTATTGAGAATGAAAACGAAAAAAGACTTACAGAGCTTAATTATATGAGAGCACAGATCAATCCTCATTTCATATACAATACTCTGTTTTCAATCAGATGTACCATTGATATGGACCGAAAAACAGAAGCAGTCAAAATGATCGATATTTTAAACAAGATGCTCAGAAGGTCACTCAAATTCAAGGAGGAAGCAACTACCATAGCCGAGGAGCTTATGTATATACGCAGCTATATTGAGATGCTTCAATTTAGCTATGATAAAAGGCTGATATTAAAGACGGATATAAGCGAGGAGATTCAGTCACTTTATATGCTCAGATTTATATTGCAGCCTATAGTGGAGAATGCTGTATTTCATGGAATTCAGCCTAAAAATGCTGACGGAGAGATTTTTATTACAGGCATGAAAACCGCAAATGGAATTGAGCTTGTTATTCATGACAACGGAATCGGAATTCAGCCTGAAGTGTTGAGCAGGATAATGTCTTCTGAGTATATGAATGCAAAAAGAGATGATCATATAGGAGTAGTAAATATCCACAACAGAATACGAAGCCATTATGGTGATGCCTATGGCCTTAGGATAGAGTCGGAGGTTGGATGCGGAACATCGGTATATATTGAGCTGCCGATAATAGAAAAGGGGATAGTTCATGAATAGGATTTTAATAGCGGATGATGATTTCCCGATACGTGACTGGCTTTCAAGATGCTGCAGGGAAATATTAAATGATGAAAATGTAGAAATAGTTACAGCAGGAAACGGACAAATCGCATATGAGGAATTTGAAGATAAACAGGCAGATATTGTTTTTGCGGATATAAAAATGCCTGTTATGGACGGCCTGGAGCTTACTGAGCGAATCAGACAGGAAAATGAAAATACATATATAGTTGTATTGTCAAGCTACGATGATTTTAATTTTGCCAGGACAGCATTTCAAAATAAGGTGAATGAATATGTTCTTAAAACCGAAATTACAATGGAATATCTTAAGAATATAATCGAAAGAGCACAAAAATATATTCCGTCAAACGATGAGAGAAGCAAAAAGGATGCAATGGTCTATTCTCTGGATGAATTGATAGACAGTATAGATAAATGCACATCGGATGAAGAGCTTCAAAAGCTTATGGATAAATTTAATGTAAATATCCCGAGAGATCCGTTTTTCTGTGCGGCAATTTATAATGGCGACAGAACCTATGGCGCTCTGAGGCTTATTCAGGAGGATGATATCTATAAGGTGTTTTCGATTAAAGCACAGATGGCTGAGGTTATATGCTTTGCAATTAAGGGAGAGCCAAGTCTGTTGTATCAGTTTCAGAAGGCTAATGCATTTATAAAAAGGCTCATGGATTTCAATCCAAGACATATTATTTGCTGCAGCAGGGTTGCAAATGACAGAGAAAATGTTTTGCGGCATATGGTTGCTGTGCTAAAGGGACTGAATTACAGATATTATACCGATGATAGAGCCTTTTATCTTGATAAGCTGACTGACAGTATAAAAAATTACAAAAATATAGATAAGAATATAGTAGAAAATTATATAAGCATAATAGAGATAAGAGATAAAAATAATTATGAAGCGGTAAGCAAGCTAGTTCATGAATGGTTTGAGCTTTTGAAAAGCCAGCCGGTGCTTGATGTTTCAATGGTTAAGAGCATGTGTCAGAGGATTTATGATTCGTTAAAGGAAACAGTGGATATCAGCAACATCTCAGACAGCTCGGCGGTTATCAATCGGATCGCAAAGGCTGAAAAAATATCCGAGCTGGAAGCTATAATAATAGAAGCTTATGAAAGAAATATTGACAGCATAGATATAAATAAAACTACATCCTCCGCAATAAAAAAGGCACTCAAATATATTTACAGCAACTATGCAAATATAGAAGGACTTCCGGAGATAGCTGATGAGGTCGGGCTGAATCCTGAGTATTTTTCAAGACTTTTTAAATCGGAGCTCGGTGTGAACTTTTCCGTATTTCTTAATAATTACAGATTGGACAGGGCGGAGGAGCTATTGAAAAATACAGATAAAAGACTTTATGAAATTGCAGAGGAAACCGGATTTTCAAGTCTTAGCTATTTTTCAAGAAAATTTAAAGAAAAATTCGGAATCACTCCTTTTGAATACAAATAGAGAATGACCACAATATAGTATAAAGATTATACTTAATATGGCAAAAATGCATAAGCAACCACAATACAGGTGAAAAAATATATTTAAATTGCTTAAAAATATTTGCTATTTGAAAAAGCTTATTGTATATTAAGCGATATAAGCCCACAGATAGAAGAGGGCTGGATATATCTATGTTTTAAAGGAGGAATGAAGCATGTATTACGGTGAAAGAAGGGTTAAAGAGCCGATTCGCTGGGCTATGGTCGGAGGAGGATTTAAAAGTCAGATAGGCTATATACACCGCTCGGCAGCCCTTAGAGACAATAATTTTAAGCTTGTTGCCGGAGCCTTTGATATCGATCCGAAGCGCGGCAAGGAATTCGGAATTGAGCTTCATGTAGATCCCGAAAGATGCTATCCTGATTACAAAACAATGTTTGAAGAGGAAGCAAAAAGAGAGGATGGGATACAGGCAGTATCAATTGCAACGCCAAACAGCCTTCATTATGAGGTTACAAAGGCGGCACTTAATGCAGGACTTCATGTAGTATGTGAAAAGCCTCTTTGCTTTACACCGCAGGAGGCCGATGAGCTTGTTGCTCTTGCCGAAAAGAAAAATCTTGTTGTTGGAGTTACTTACGGATATTCCGGACATCAGATGATAGACCAGGCAAGAGAGATGGTTGCGCGCGGTGATCTCGGAGAGATAAGAGTTATAAATATGTCATTTGCTTACGGCGGATATAACTGGAAGATAGAGGACGTAAATCCGGCAGCAAAGTGGCGCTTTGATCCTAAAAAGGCAGGCCCTACATTTATATTGGGAGATGTCGGAACACATCCTTTATTTATCGTAGAGACAATAATTCCGGATATGAAGATAAAGAATCTCATGTGTACAAGACAGTCCTTTGTAGAGGGAAGAGAGCTTGAGGACAATGCCTTTGTTGTAATGAACCTTGAGGGCAGCAAATCAGTCCAGGAAAATGCGCAGATTTATTGCTGGGCAAGCTCGATCAACTGTGGAGCGCGTCATTATCACAAGATCCGTATCGTCGGCTCAAAGGCATCTATCGAGTGGGATGATGAAAGACCAAACCAGATGTCATATGAGATAGAAGGAGAACCTGTTCGTACACTTGAAAGAGGAGCAGGATACCTTTATCCGGAGGCACTTGTAGATGACCGTATAGGAGGCGGACATGCCGAAGGACTTTTTGAGGCATGGAGTAATCTCTACAGCAGATTTGCACAGGCTATGGAAGCAAAGATGGAAGGAAGAGAGTACGACAAATGGTATCCGGATGCAAAAGCAGGAGCAAATGGTATACATTGGCTTGATGCATGTGTTCGTTCGGCTGACAATGGATCTGTTTGGGTAGATTACGAATAAAATAAACAGATATATTAGCTTTAAACACCCCTTAAGAGTTGTAAAAACTTCTCTTTAAGGGGTATAATTAGTTGTAAAAAAAGAGAGGGGTCTATGCATTTGCATGGACCGAAGGGGAAGAGCTTATGAGGAAAAGCAAATTAAGAAGAGCAGCTGTATTTTCATTGGCAGCAGTTGTTTTAATGCAGAGCAATATTACCGCATTTGCCCAGGAGACTGAGACAAACTCCGATTTAATAAGTGTTTCGGATGCGTTAAATGCTCAGAGCGCGGTTGATAAAAAGGTTAACGACGGCTCCTTTGCGTTTTTTGAGGAGATGGGATCGACAGATGCTCTTGATGTGCTGAATAATTCGGCTATTTCGTCATATACTAATAGAGGCTATGCATATGATGCAACATCTATTGACTCTATGCGTTATTCAATTGAGTTTATTAACGAATATATACAGCTAAGGGCGCAGGAGGGATATACGGGAGAAACCTATGTAAGCGACTATATGATGGCACTTGCTCAGGCTAAGATAAATGCATCTGCCGTAACAGGCAGGCATGAGAACCTTGGATATGTTGGTGAAAATCTGGCTTGGGGCTATCGGGATCCGTTTGACGGGTGGTATACCGAGGAAAAGCAGGATTATGAGGCAGGCACGGAGGGTGCAATAACAGGCCATTATCTGAATATTGCCAATAAGGGATATGATCTTACAGGCTTTGCAATGAACTTTAATATAAATACATATGTTATGACACATGGGCAGGAGTTTGGATATACAAGCTATACAAGCTCTGTTTCTAAGATATATACAGCTTCGGAATATAGGCAGCGCTTTGTTAATTACTATAATGCCTTATCAAATGATTATCAAAATACAAGGATAAATCAGGAGACGGACGACACGAATAAATATATAGTTATGGGAAGCGAGGAAGGAAACAAAAAGCATCTTATAGGCTGGTATCCGTCGGCATTCGGTGATATGTATCTTGATCCCGATAACAACGGAGCGGCAATAATGGGCTGCATTGCAAATGTTGATTCAAGGCTTTATTTATTTGATGAAAATGGTCTTGCGAAGAAAAGTGCCGGAACACCTGTGGTAAACGGAAATAAATACTGGATTAAAGACGATGATGGAACTCTTGGCACAGGCTGGCTGTATCTTGGAAATTGGAAGATGTATTTTGATCCTGATACATATAAGGCTTATACCTCAAATGACGGCATTGTCACAATAGACGGAAAAAAATATTTATTTGATGCAAACGGAGTAATGCAGGCATTTGCGGGAACAACAGTGATAGACGGAAATAAGTACTGGTTTTCATTGGATGATGCATCACTTGAGACAGGCTGGCTGTATCTTGGAAATTGGAAATTGTATTTTGACCCGGAAACATATATAGCGTATACTTCAAGGGACGGCGTAGTTGTTATAGACGGAAAGCATTACCTTTTCAATAAGGACGGAGTAATGCAGACATATGCAGGAACAACTGTTATCGATGGAGAAAAATATTGGTTTTCGGAAGAGGGAGGCTCATTAAAATGTGGATGGCTTACCCTCGGGAAATGGAAGCTGTACTTCGATCCTGCAACCTATAAGGCTGTAAGAGGAACAACAGTTGTTATCGATGGCAAAAAGTGTACATTTAACGAAGATGGAATATTGATGTAATAATAAGGGTCTGTCGCATTAAATGCATAATGCGACAGACCAAATGTTAAATGAAAAAATGGCAGAAATATCACAGATAGCACATATAGAGTGCGATTTAAAAAGTAAATTTGCTGTTCCGAGGCAAAGCGGAGCAGTTAAGGAGCTTAAAGGAAAAATCGTATTTGAAAAAGAATACAGTGAACCCGAAGCATTCAGAGGACTTGACGAATATACATATTTATGGGTTATATGGCAGTTTTCGGAGAATACAGGCAGAAAATGGTCGCCGACAGTAAGGCCGCCTATATTAGGCGGAAATACAAGAGTTGGTGTATTTGCGACAAGATCATCCTTTAGGCCAAATAGCCTGGCGATGTCTGTTGTAAGACTTGAAAAAATTTACCGCAGCAATAACGGAAACATGGTTATTGAGGTATCGGGTATAGATATGATGGATTCCACTCCGGTATTTGATGTCAAACCGTATATTCCTAAGTGGGATTCAAGAAGTGATGCCTGCGGCGGCTTTACCGAGAAGCACGAAAAGCAGCTGCTTGATATTGAATGTGATGACAGGCTTTTGGAATTCTTTAATGAAGAGCAGAGAATTACGCTTATAGAGCTTCTTAAGCAGGATCCGAGACCGGCATACAAAAAGAATCAGGACAGAAGCTATGGCTTTTTGTATGCTGATTGTGAAGTGAAATTCAGGGTTGAGGGAACAAGGCTTGTGATTGAAAAGGTTGAAAGAGTAAAAAAATAAGGCCAACCTAAGCGGCTGGTCTTATCATGAAAAGGAAGAAGTTCGGTTTTTAACCGATTATGAAAAAGAGTAATTGGTTCTTTCGATGGTTCTATAGTAACCAGAAAATGTGAAACAAGGGTGTTGAAAAAAAGAACATTAAAATAATAAATTATGAACAAAATGTTAAAAAGGTATCAAAGCGGTGATGCATAATGAATGAAATAAAATGCCCCAAATGCGGAGAGGTATTCAAGGTCGATGAGTCGGGCTATGCGGCTATAGCAAAGCAGGTTCGCGACAAAGAATTTGAAAAGCAGGTTAAGCAAAGTGAAGAAACCTTAAAGGCTCAGCTTGAGGCGAGGGTTGAACTGGCATTGGCCAAGGAAAAAATGGCAGTATCCGAAAGAGATAACAGGATAGAGCTTCTTGAAAGCAGGCTAAAGGAGCAAAGGAAAAGCTCTGAGCTTGAAATCAAAATGGCACTTCAGGACAAGGAAAAAGAGATAAATATGCTCAATAATGAGCTTTTACTCAATAAAAAAAATTATGAGCTGCAAAGTAATGCTATGCTGATACAGCATGAAAAGGAGCTTGCCATGAAGGATGAGGTAATAGAGCAATACAGAGATTTTAAGCTGAAGCAGTCAACAAAGATGATCGGCGAAAGTCTAGAGAAGCATTGCGAGCTTGAATTTGAAAAGCTTCGTGCCACGGGCTTTAAAAATGCATATTTCGGTAAGGACAATGATGCAAGAAGCGGCAGCAAGGGAGATTATATATACAAGGAAGCATCTGATGACGGCATAGAATTTATTTCGATAATGTTTGAAATGAAAAACGAGGCGGATAAGACTGCTACAAAGCATAAAAACGAGGATTTTCTGAAGGAGCTTGATAAGGATCGAAACGAAAAGAAATGTGAATATGCAGTGCTTGTATCTATGCTTGAGTCGGATAATGAGCTTTATAATTCGGGAATAGTTGATGTGTCGCATAAATATCCGAAAATGTATATAATAAGGCCACAATTCTTCATACCTATGATTACGCTCTTGAGAAATGCAGCTCTCAATTCACTTGATTATAAAAAACAGCTTGTTGAAATCCAAAACAAGAATGTGGATATTGCAAATTTTGAGGCATCTCTTGATGAATTTAAAACAAAATTTTCTTATAACTATGAACAGGCCAGCAAACGCTTTAAGGAGGCTGTCGAAGAAATAGATAAGTCAATGCAGCATCTGCAGAAGATAAAGGATGCACTCCTTGCATCGGATAGACAGCTAAGGCTTGCAAATGATAAGGCAGAGGACCTGACGATAAAGAAGCTTACGAAAAATAATCCGACAATGCGTGCAAAATTCGAGGAAGAGTCGGTAAAAAACAGAATTGAATAATAATTGGGATTATAATATGCGGGTTATATTGTAATTTATTTGCATTTTTTGTCTCTGCGGTTGTTAAAAGCACCTAAATAAGGTATACTTAGAGGCACGAGAACAGAAAAAGGAGATCGAACCAATGTACAACTTAAAATGGACTAATAAATATAGCCTTGAATCAGGATTTGTAAAAAAAGTATTAAAAACAAAGGGGCACTTCGAAAATACCTTTGATCAGGCAGAGGCAAAGAAGTACCGCAGTGAATCGGTTGCTTTAAAGGATATTGATATTCTTAAATCACTGGGAGAAGCAGACAATAATAATTTTGAATTAGTAGAAAAGTGACTTGAAGTAACAAAAAAGAGACTGCCGCATTTGAATTGATTATAATGTGACAGTCTCTTTTTTTGCTCTTATATGGTTACGGCTCTTTTTGGAGTTTCGCCACGGCGGACGGCTTTAATATCCTCCCATATCATTGCATAGCTTCGTCTGAAGCTTGAGGCTGTGATGCCTCCGATGTGAGGGGAAAGCAAAAGCTTGTCTTTTATTTCCGGTATAGTTAACAGATAGTTATCCGCGCTGACAGGCTCATTGTTCATGGTATCGAGACCGGCCATTTTAATATGACCGCTGATTAAGGCAGAGGCAAGAGCTTTGTCATCAACGAGCTCGCCTCTTGCGGTATTGACAAAATAAGAGCCATTCTTCATTTGAGAAAAGAAGTTCTCATCTGCGATTTTTTCGCTTTCGGGCGTCACCGGAAGGTGAAGGCTTACAATGTCCGAAAGCTCAAGCAGCTCGCAAAGAGGCTTATATTCGACATTAAATGCAGCTTCTTCATCATTTGACAGCCTGTTCCTTTTATAATAATAGATATGCCTGACGCCATATGCATTCAAAAGCCGTGCAGTGGCTTTGGCTATGTTTCCGAAGCCCACAAGACCTATGCTGCAGTCGGAAAGCTCATATAAATCTCCATGCTGCATATATGCTTCCTTTACGGTTATTTGGTTTCCGCTTCGTACGGCTCTGTCATTTACAAGAACATTTTTGATCAGGCCATCCATTAAAAGTATAGTCTGTTCGGCTACGGCAGCTGCATTCATGGCAATACTGTGGCAGACAATAACATTATTTTTCTTCGCGGCTTCTAAATCGATCTTATTATATGCGACACCCTCGGAATGTATGGACCTTAAAAAAGGCATGGCATTTATAAGGCTTGCAGGTACGGCGGCGATGGCGTCGGCAATTATATGCTCGCATTCAAGAGCTTTGTCAAGATATTCCTCAGCTGACAGACCCTTTGGCATGTTGATGATTTCAAAATCCTTGATCGGTGAGTCCGGATTTGAAAAGCGTTCCGGATTGCCAGCCTTTCCGATATGCAGTATTTTCATAGAATTTCCCTTCTTAAACTTAAATAAAGATGTTATCATCATTATAGCTTTATTTATTGGATTATAAAAGAGGTAGACATATGACGAATACAGATAAATTATTATTTGAAATGATGGAATTTGATAAAACCGATCCTGCAAGGATACAGCATCTTATGAAGGTATATGAATATGCTCATCTGATCGGCGTCGGAGAGAAAATTTCCGAGAAGGAGCTGTGTATTCTTGAGGCGGCTGCGGTGCTCCATGATATAGGAATAATACCGTGTGAGAAGAAATACGGCTATTGCAACGGAAAAATGCAGGAGGAGGAAGGTCCGTTATATGCAAGAGCTATATTAGAACGAAACGGATATTCAAAGGCTGATACAGACAGGATTTGTTATCTTATAGGGCATCATCATACATACAGCAATATAGACGGCATTGATTACCGTATCTTAGTTGAGGCTGATTTTCTTGTAAATGCGTTTGAAGAAAATATGAAGGCGGAGGTCATTCGAAACGTAGCGGAAAAAATATTCAGAACAAAAACAGGCAGAAGCCTTATGTGTCTCAATTTTGGAATTTATATAGCAGAAGAAAAATAAAGTTTCTGCAGTCATCAATGCTTTGCAGCAAGGAATATAAGGCATTCCGGTTTATTTTGGTTTTGACCTTAATATCACAGAGTGATATACTCTAAAAGGATCGTAAAGGGAGCGGATAAATTTCTTATTTATTTGCAAATACAAGCGTTGTATCAGAGGATAAGCAGCATACGGAGGACACAAAAATGGAATTTCAAAGCGTAATAGAAAACAGAAGAAGCATCAGAGGATATGATGAAAACAAAAAAGCTTCCAAGGAAACAATAGAAGAAATGATCAAGGCTGCAATTCTTGCACCGTCATGGAAAAATTCGCAGGTTTCAAGATATCATGTAGCAATGACCGAAGAGGGAATGAATAAGGTAAGAGCCAACCTTCCTGAATTCAATGCAAATAATACAAAAGGAGCATCGGCAATAATCGTTGCTACAATAGTTGAAAATCGTTCAGGCTATGAAAGAGACGGCTCGGCAACTACAGAGCTTGATCATAATGAATGGGGAATATATGACCTTGGACTTGCAACGGAAAATATGATCTTAAAGGCAGAGGAGCTTGGACTTGGAAGCCTTGTAATGGGTATAAGAGATGCTAAGGGACTTAAGGAAGCACTTGAGATACCGGAGAATGAAATAGTTGTTTCTGTTATTTCTGTAGGATATGCAATTTCGGAAGCAAAAATGCCAAAACGTAAGGATGTTGAGGATGTTGCAAAATTCTTTTAAAAAAATTAAAAAAACAGTTGCATTTTGTTTTATAGCACGTTATAATAACAAACGTGCTTAAGACAAGCGCCTTTAGCTCAGTTGGTAGAGCAGTAGACTCTTAATCTATTTGTCCAGGGTTCGAGTCCCTGAAGGCGCATTATAATATGATGCTAATAGAACTCATAAGTGCTTGAAAAAGAACTTGTGAGTTTTGTACACTAGCGACAATTTAATATCGAAGCGTGGCTCAGTTTGGTAGAGCGCTGCGTTCGGGACGCAGAGGTCGTGGGTTCGAATCCCGTCGCTTCGACTGATTTAAGAAGCTGCAGCAATTAATTGCTGCAGCTTCTTTTGGTTTGCGCTAGGCGTTATATGTATATACCGGCAGATGCCTTTATGTTGATAATTTGTTTTCAAGCTCAAGCATATAAAATGCTGTAAGAAAATGAAAGCAAAGATTCGAATCCTTAAGAGAAATATTAAAAAGCTCTTCTATTTTATTTAAACGATACAGAAGCGTATTCCTGTGAATGTGAAGCTTAGAGGCTGTATCGGTTGTATTGTGCAGACATAGTATATATGTGCGCACAGTAAGAAGAAATTCGGTGGAATTTTCATCATCATATCTTTTTATATCAAATAAAACTCTTGGAATATAGTTTTCTTTTGGCAGAGCCTTTACCTTATCTATAAAAAGAGCCGGAAGCATAAGCTCCTGGTATAAATATAATCTTCCCGGATTATGTATGGCTTCGCCTACGGAAAGTGCCATATAGGCCTGCTCGCGATGACATGAAAATTGCAGAAGGTTATCAAATGTCATGCTGATTCCGCAATGTCCGTCATAACGCTGCAAAATATCATTAAAGCTCTTTGATAACGGAAGCTTATTATCATATTCAAAATACAGAATATAAAGTATATTGTTGCGTATGAGCATGAGCTTGCTGTGCTGAAGACTCTGAATGGATTTTCTTATAAGCGAAAGAACAAGCCGGCCATTTTCTTCATATGCCGAAACCGCTGCGATCAGATACGGTGGCTTTGGCTGAAAATTCATATCCGCAAACCAGCGATATAGCTGGTCGGAGCTTTGAATCTTGTCATTCATAAGTTCGGTCATAAACACCTTTTGATAGGTGTGACTCATGTTTCCTTCACTTTCTCGTCCTTTAAAAAAATATGTGCATACAGATTGAATTATCTCCATGGCCTTAAGTTTATCATCTGTTACGACCGATCCGCTGCAGTTCATAGTAACATAGGCTTCTACATTATTATTGATTCTTACTATACCCTGAATTTTAGGATGCCCCTTTTGTGAGCCCCAGTCAATAACATATGGGGCTTTGTTCATATCTACTGATTTAATTATGCCGTCCTTTAGCGTGATTTCGATTTTGTCAGATTCATAGCCTCTGTGCTGAAGAAGGTAATCCCATAGATAATCGCCTGTAGGCTTGTTTGGAGAAATTCCAAGAACGTTATAGGTTATATCCACAATTAAAATTGGTATATTAGTGACCTTGTAGCAGACATCCATCAAATCCTGCAGATTCCCTTGTGGCATCAGTCTGTAGATCTCTTCATAGAGAGCTAAAAAATCAATCTTGGTATCCATTAAAACTCCTTGATGAAATGGTGAATATTATCAATTTCGACAGTAGCAGTATAAGATTGCATTCATATTATAAACAATAAAAACGCGGATTAAAAGGAGTGTTTGTGCCAAATGACGAAAACTCACATGAAGTATTTGATTTTATTACGATGTATACAATGTGAGATTGACATATAATTAACACAACAAGGACGGGAGCATGAGACTCATACAATAAACAGGAGGAAAAGATATGTTTGATTTAACAGGCAACGTAGCAGTGGTAACAGGTGCATCGGCAGGACTCGGAAGACAATTCGCATTGGCTCTTGCAAGACAGGGAGCAAATGTAGCTATTCTTGCAAGAAGAAAAGAAAAGCTCGATGCTGTAGCAAAGGAGATAGAAGCACTGGGTGTAAAGGCACTTCCGGTAAAGTGTGATGTAACAAAGCCTGAGGAGATAAAGGCAGCGGTAAGCGAGGTTGTTGAGAAGCTTGGTACTGTTGATATTCTTGTAAACAATGCAGGCGGAGGAAGCTGTATTCCACTGGAGGAGCTTCCGGACGAGGAATGGAGAAAGGTTCTGTCACTTGATCTGGATGGTGCTTACTATTGCATGAAGTATTTTGGACAGATAATGCTGAAAAAGGGCTATGGCAGAGTTATTAATATAGCATCTATCCTCGGAAAGGGAGGCTTAAAGGAGCTTCCGGTTATTGCATATGCATCAGCTAAGGGCGGCGTAATAAATATGACAAGACAGGCTGCAACAGAGTGGGCAACAAAAGGCGTAACTGTAAATGCACTTTGTCCCGGATTCTTTGCATCGGAAGCAAACGGACCTGAGGCAATGGAAGCCATGAATGATTTTATCGTTAACCGTTCGGCAATGAGCAGACCGGGAAAAGAGGGTGAGCTTGATTCTTCTATTGTTTATCTCGCAGCTAAGGAATCTACGTATGTAACAGGTACGATATTAACCTGTGACGGAGGCTGGACAGCCATCTGATGATGCTAATAAGAAAAACAGAATATTAAAAAGCTGTTTTAAAAAGGCTTGAAATAATGAAAGGTTGAGAAGAGAAATGAGCTACGATTATACAAAATTATGGAAACCGATAAAGATCAACAAAATGAGGCTTCGCAACAGGATAATGCTGTCTGCGATGGGAACCTTCACTCCTATGCAGGACGGTACGGACAGCGAGGAAGGAATTCGTTATTACGAGGAAAGAGCCAAGGGAGGCGCAGGCCTTATTATGACAGGTGCAATGTTCCTTTCGGAGAAAACCGCACAAGGAGGACCGACACTTGCTCTTTATTCTACAAGAGCCATTCCGAAGGCCACTGTAATGGTAGAAAGGGTTCACAGATGGGGCGCAAAAATATGCCTGCAGCTTTCATGCGGAACAGGAAGAAACGGAATGCCAGATATCGGAGAGAGAGTACCGATTTCATCCTCACCGAATCCATCGTTTTACAATCCGGAAATGATATGCAGACCGCTTGAGGTTGACGAGATAAAGCAGATAATGAAGGAATTTGAAAATGCAGCCGGCTTTGCATTGAATGCAGGCTTTGATGCTGTTGAGATTCACGGACATGCCGGATATCTTATTGATCAGTTCATTTCTCCGATTTGGAATACAAGAACAGATGAATATGGCGGATCGTGGGAGAACAGAACAAGATTTGCAAGAGAAATAGTAGAGTCAATCCGTAAGGTTGTAGGACCTAACTTCCCGATAATATTCAGGATTTCTCTTGATCATATGTTTAAGGGTGGAAGAACCATAGAGGATTCCATGCCGATTATAGAGCTGCTTGAAAAAGCCGGCGTAGATGCTTTCGATATCGATTCCGGATGCTATGAGACAATGGATTACATTTTCCCTACTTGCTATACGGGAGAAGCATGCATGGCTTATGGTTGCGAGGAAGCAAGAAAGCATGTCAGCGTACCGATCATAAATGCAGGAAATCATTCGATGGAAACTGCTGTTGAGCTCCTTGAATCAGGAAATGCAGACATAATAAGTTTTGGCCGTCAGCTCATAGCTGATCCACAGTTCCCAAATAAGCTTAAGGCAGGTCATAGAGAGGATGTTCGTCCATGTATTCTTTGCAATGAGGAGTGTATCGGAAGAATATTCGGAAGACTGACACAGCTTTCATGTACTGTAAATCCGAATACAGGTCTGGAAACAGCTATGGAGCTTACTAAGCTGCCGGATAAGAAAAAGGTTGTTGTAGTAGGAGCAGGCCCGGGAGGACTTGAAGCAGCAAGATGTGCAGCCGAAAGAGGATGCGATGTAACGCTATATGAAGCAGCCGATCATGTGGGCGGAACCTTCCGCGCAATCGCAACTCCTTCGTTTAAAAAGAGAATAAGAGATTTGATGAGCTGGTATGAGGTACAGCTTGAAAAGCTTGGAGTTAATGTAGTATTGAACACAAAAATAGACGAAAACAGCGAAGCTCTTGACAATGCCGATGCGATATTTGTAGCAACAGGCTCGGTTCCGTTTGTACCGCCTATGGAGGGAACGGACAATCCTAAGGTTATAGATGTAACAAAGGCTCATATAAACGGAGTACCAGGAGAAAGGGTTGCTATATGCGGCGGCGGACTTTCCGGCTGTGATACAGCGCTTGAGCTGGCAATGCAGGGAAAGAAGATTACGATAATTGAGATGCGTGATGCATGCGCAGCGGATGTAATGCCTATTAATAAGATAAGCCTCGACAGATTGCTTGCTCAGTACAAGGTCGAAATCCTTACAGGAACCAAGGTATGCGGAATTACAAATGAGGGCGTAAAGGTTCAGGATAAAGAAGGAACGGAAGCTGTCATAAAGGCAGATAATATTATTACGGCATTCGGACAGAGATCTAACAGCAAGCTTGCAGAGACAATCGGAGAAAAATATCCTTTAAAGACAACCTTAATAGGTGACTGCCAGAAGACATCAAAGGCAGGCGCAGCAATAAGAGAAGGATATTATGCAGCAATGGCTCTTCAATGAAAATAAAGAGGAGGGTGGAATGGATAATAAAAAATTTTTTGGATATAAAGCCGCCATAGGAGCATTCCTTGTTATTTTTGCGAATCTTGGAGCATGTACTACACTTGGTACATTTCTTGCTACTCTTTCAGAATACAGCGAGCATTCGTTGGGAGCGGTAGGACAGATCGGTACGGTAAATACCATCTGCAATATCGCACTGAGTATTGTGGCAATTAAGGCACTGGGAAAACTCGGACCTCAGAAAACAATGCTTATATCAGTAATCGCGTGTGCGGCACATATGCAGTTTTACACATTTGTAACTCCGGGTGCAAATATGCAGAGTCTCTTGTTTATGTATATAGCAGGAGGAATGGCATCGGTTGCAATTACATTCGGAACGCATGCCGTATGCTCGTCATTGATAGCAGACTGGTTCGTGGAAAAAAGAGCTCAGGTAACAGGATATGTGTTATCGGGAGCCGGAATAGGCGCGGCAGCATGGGTATTTTTGGCAGGACAGCTGTTTAAGGTTACCAATTATAAGAATTGCTATCGCATTATGTCGATCCTTGTTTTGGTGATCGGTCTTATTGCAGTATTTTTCCTTATAAAAACGCCGGATAAATTAGGACAGAAGGCTCTTGGCTGGGACAGTGCGGCACAGACAGACGGAGCAGCGGAGGCTGCTTTGGGTGTCAGCTATAAGGAAGCGCTTTCATCAAAATCATTCAAGATCCTGGTAGTAGGACTTTTATTTACAACAGTAGGCGGAACGGCATTTCTTTCTTATGCACCGAGCTGGTGGCAGATGAACGGAATGGATGCTACAGGAGCAGCAAGCTGGAATGCAATATATCTTCTGCTTGCAGGATTGCTTCTTCTTGTTGCAGGAACTATTTCAAATAAGCTTGGAACTGCAGGCTTTGTTGTCTATGTATGTGCAGCATTTATTTTGTGCTTTATATGCATGGTAATATGGCCGATCAGTCAATCGGTTATCATGATGGTGCTTACGGTTATATTTGCCGCAATGGCTTATCCTGTATGCGCAAGTATACCTTCGTTTGTAGGAACTGCGGTATTTGGCCCGAAGGAGTTCGGTGCTATTTCAGCAACGCTTATGATCGCCGTATATATCGGACAGGCTATAGCATCACCTATAATGGCAGCCGTTTTGAGTACGGCAGGAACCACAATACTTGGAATTGAAGGCGGCATGGGCTTTGGCTGGGTATTATTCGCAGTTACAACAGCAATAGGAATGATATTCCTTTTGCTCGCATTAAAGGCATCACCTGTGAAAAAAGTAAAATAATAGGAGGGTAAAAATGAATTATAAGTTAAATGATAAGGTAGTATTGGTAAACGGAGCAACAGGCGGAATAGGACAGGCAATTTGTCGTGCATTTGCAAGAGAGGGAGCTAAGCTTGCGATTGCTTCTACAAGTCAGGCTAAGCTCGATGCTTTTTTGCCGACACTTGATATTGCACCTGAAAAGATTAAGAGCTTTGTATGCGATGCTACAAAGGAAGAAGAAATCAAAGCATGGGTTGACGGAGCATATGAGCATTTTGGACATATAGACGTAGTTATCCCAAATGCAGGCTTCGAGGGCAAATATCAGGAAATCCAGGACTGCACAATTGAGGATTATATGAAGGTATATAATATCAATGTATTCAGTGTAATGCTTCTTATGAAATATGCAGCTCCATATCTTATAAAGCAGGGAAGCGGAGCTATCGTTACAATCGCATCCAACGGAAGCTATACCACAGCGGCAGGAATGAGTGCATATTGCTCATCAAAGCATGCGGTAGCGGGAGTTGCAAAATCAGTAGCTCTTGAGCTTGGACCGAAGGGAATCCATTGCAATTATATTTGTCCGGGCGGTGTTGAAACTCCTATGATCCACAGAATAGAGCATAACACATTTGGAGATACAAAAACACATGAGGAATGTGAGGAGATTTTCGGAGCTGCATATCTCGACAAGAGATATTGCAAGCCGGAGGAGGTAGCAGATCTTGCACTCTTCCTTGCATCGGATGTTTCATCGCATATCATGGGATCCGGAATCCGTCTGGACGGCGGCATGGATGCGCTATGTTAATAACAGTAAAACCAACAGAAGGTTCGGATTGTTAAAGCCGTCTTGCAAGTAGGCTTTAGAACCTTTTAATAAGACATCATTTAATTGATGTCCTTGTTCAAAAAATCCTCTTGCAGATGAAGCCTTGTGCTTTGTCCTGCATGGAGGGTTTTTTATTTAACAGGAGTGTCAGAGATAAAACAAAAATTTTTCTTGACAAGTTAGCAATAGCTAACTAAAATGTAATCATCAAATAAAAAAGCGAAGCGGGGCAGTTATTATGAAAAGAGGGGTTAAGGCAGAGTTGGCACATAAGGCTCAGGTGATGATAGAGCAAAGCTATGCTGATAAATTTTCGCTTCAAACTATAGCAGATGAGCTTTATGTAAACAGAAGTTATATTTCAAGAGTATTTACAGAGGTAAACGGATATACACTTGTAAGATATCATAATTATATAAGATGTATCAGAGCGCTTGAGTTGTTAAGCGATCCGGCAATGAGGGTTGAGGATGTAGGCGAAAACGTCGGATATTCATCGATATCGCACTTTATCAAGGAATTCAAAAGACAGTTCGGAATAACACCGTCCGAATACAGAAAAAGAGGAAATGATTACGTGGTGATTCTTGATAGGCCGGCTTGATATAAGATATATTAATATTGAAATAAATAATTAAATATCGTTCAAAAACAGACTCAAAATAATATAGTATGTCGTGCAAAATGCAAGAAATGAAGGAAGAACGAATAATTCCTGCATTTTTGTGCTTGACATACTTTTTTTTATATGTTAATTTCAGATTGTTTGATGCGAATATACAAATATATAAGGCTATGACGAAGAAAAGTAACATAGATTATCGCCTAAAGCGAGCGAAGGACGGTGAAAGCTTCGCGGAATGAATATATGTGAAGAACACTTTAACAGCTGCAATCTGAAAGGCCAATGCCGAGTAGGTGCGACGTAAGCCGGACGACATGCGGCAAGGGAATGGAAGTTCCCGATAAGAGACCGAAATATCGGTAAAACAGGTGGTACCGCGGACTTAACCGTTCGTCCTGAACTTATGGTTTGGGATGGATGGCTTTTTTTTTACCGGTATATGACAGGCAGTCGATTCTAAATCCCAATCTTTTACATTTAAATCGGGAGGAAAGTTTAATGCAATTATCGAAAACCTACAGAGACATGACACTTGACAAGATTTCCGAACAGCTTATAGGCAAGGAAATCAAGGCAGCAGGCTGGGTAGAAAATATCCGTGACCATGGCGGCGTATCATTTATCGACTTAAGGGATATGTACGGAGTGCTTCAGGTCGTATTAAGAGATACCAGTCTGCTTGATGGCATTCAGAAGGAAGAATGCATAAGCATTCAGGGTGTTATAGAGCACCGCGATGAGGAAACCTACAATCCAAAGATTGCAACAGGAACAATTGAGCTTGAGGCACATTCAATAGAAATTTTAGGACGTGTAAGAAGTCAGCTTCCGTTTGAGATAATGACATCTAAGGAGACAAGAGAAGAAGTAAGACTTAAATACAGATACTTAGATCTCAGAAATAAAAAGGTTAAGGACAATATCATATTCCGCTCTCAGGTTATCGCATATATGAGACAGAAAATGACAGAAATGGGATTTCTGGAGATACAGACGCCTATTCTTTGTGCATCGTCTCCTGAGGGAGCAAGAGATTATGTTGTTCCGTCAAGAAAATTCAAGGGAAAATTTTATGCTCTTCCACAGGCACCGCAGCAGTATAAGCAGCTGCTTATGGTATCGGGCTTTGACAAATATTTCCAGATAGCGCCATGCTTCAGAGACGAGGATGCAAGAGCAGACAGATCACCGGGAGATTTTTATCAGCTTGACTTTGAAATGAGCTTTGCAACGCAGGAGGATGTATTCAAGGTAGGAGAAGAGGTTCTTACATCGGTTTTTGAAAAATTTGCTCCAAGCGGATATGAGGTAACAAAGGCACCTTACCCGGTATATACATACAAGCAGGCAATGCTTGAATTTGGCTCAGATAAGCCGGATCTTCGAAATCCTCTCAGAATTATAGATTTGAGCGATTTCTTTGAAAAATGTACATTTAAGCCTTTTATAGGCAAGACTGTAAGGGCAATCAAGGTTCATGCAGATATGTCTAAGGGCTTCCATGAAAAGCTGCTTTCATTTGCAAAATCAATCGGAATGGGAGGTCTTGGATATCTCGAGGTCCTTGAGGATATGAGCTATAAGGGACCTATAGACAAATTCATACCGACAGAGCTTAAAGCAGAAATCAGAGAGCTTGCAGATCTTAAAGCGGGAGACACTATTTTCTTTATTGCGGATAAGGAAAAGAAGGCAGCCTCTTATGCGGGACAGCTTAGAAATGAGCTTGGAAAGAGACTTGGTCTTTTAGAGGAAAAGGCTTACAGATTTTGCTTTATCAATGATTTCCCTATGTATGAATATGACGAAACAGAAAAGAAAATCGTATTCACACATAATCCGTTTTCAATGCCGCAGGGCGGACTTGAGGCACTTGAAAGCATGGATCCGCAGGAAATACTTGCTTATCAATATGACATTGTCTGCAATGGTGTTGAGCTTTCATCAGGAGCGGTAAGAAATCATGATCTTGATATTATGATAAAAGCATTTGAAATAGCAGGATATTCACAAGAGGAGCTTGAAAAGAAATTCGGAGCACTGTACAAGGCATTCCAGTTCGGAGCACCGCCGCATGCAGGTATGGCACCGGGTGTTGAACGAATAATCATGCTTCTGAGAGAAGAAGAAAATATCAGAGAAATAATTCCGTTCCCGATGAACGGTAATGCGCAGGATCTTATGTGCGGAGCCCCAAGTGAGCTTACAGAGACACAGCTTCGAGAGGTTCATATAAAGATTCGATAACAGTAACCGATAATAAAAAATAGGAGAAAAATATGTGGCTTGCCGACAATTGGAAGGATTATCAGGTAATTGATACATCCTCCGGAGAGAAGCTTGAAAAATGGGGGGATTATATCCTTTTGAGACCGGATCCTCAGGTTATATGGAAAACACCGAGAAAAAACCCGGCATGGAAAAGAATAAATGCCCATTACCATAGAAGTGCTAAGGGAGGAGGAGAATGGGAATTCTTTAATCTTCCCAATGAATGGACAATATCATACAGAGAGCTTACATTCAGGCTTAAGCCGTTTAGCTTTAAGCATACAGGCTTGTTTCCGGAACAGGCAGTAAACTGGGATTGGATGTCGGAAAAGATAAGAAATGCCGGCAGAGAGATCAAAGCATTAAACCTTTTTGCCTATACCGGGGGAGCTACACTTGCAATGGCATATGCAGGTGCAGCGGTTACACATGTAGATGCATCGAAGGGCATGGTCACATGGGCAAAGGAAAATGCCCAGGCATCGCATCTTGAGGATAAGCCTATAAGATGGCTGGTTGATGACTGCAAAAAGTTCGTTGAAAGAGAAATACGAAGAGGAAACCATTATGATGCAATCCTTATGGATCCGCCTTCATACGGAAGAGGACCAAAGGGTGAAATCTGGAAAATGGAAGATTCCATATATGAATTTCTCGAGCTGTCTGCAAAGCTTTTAAGCGACAAGCCTTTGTTTTTTGTTATTAATTCATATACAACAGGTCTTGCACCTGCAGTTCTTAAATATCTGCTGGCAACTGTTTTAAAGGACAGAAAAGGAACGATACAGGCAGATGAAATAGGACTTCCTGTAAAAGAAACATCACTTGTTCTTCCATGCGGAGCATGCGGAAGATGGAGCGAATAACCTATTATATAAAGTGTGTAAACCACATTAAGGAGGAGTTATTATTATGAAACCGTATTCAGAAAGAACAACAGAGGAATTAAAGGAGCTTAAGGCTCAGCTTGAGGGAGAATATAAAGACTTCAAGGCACAGGAGCTTTTTCTTAATATTGCAAGAGGAAAGCCGTCAGCAGCACAGCTTGACCTTTCGGATGGACTCCTTAAGGCAGTTTCAGAGCGAGAGGATTGCTTCTCCGAGGATGGTACAGACTGCAGAAACTATGGCGGACCGTTAGGACTTCCGGAAGCAAGAAAACTTATGGGTGAGGTAGCGGGAGCACCGGCAGATCAGGTCATTGTTTGCGGAAATGCAAGCCTTCCTATAATGTATGATACAGTATCAAGATCATTCACACACGGTGTATGCGGAAACACACCATGGTGCAAGCTTGACAAGGTAAAATTCTTATGCCCTGTTCCGGGATATGACAGACATTTTGGAATTACCGAACATTTTGGCGTTGAAATGATAAACGTTCCGATGACTCCAAACGGACCTGATATGGATATTGTAGAGGAGCTTGTATCAAGCGATCCTTTGATAAAGGGAATATGGTGTGTTCCGAAATACTCTAATCCGCAGGGAATAACCTATTCGGATGAAACAGTAAAACGCTTTGCGGCACTTAAGCCTGCGGCAAAGGATTTCAGAATATTCTGGGACAATGCTTACGTTGTTCATCATCTTTATGCTGATGAGAGCAAGCAGGATAAGCTTCTTAATATAATCGAGGAATGTGGAAAGGCAGGAAATCCTGATCTGGTTTATGTATTTGTATCAACCTCAAAGGTAAGCTTTGCAGGTGCCGGAATAGCAGCTGTTGCATCCTCTAAGAAAAATATTGAGGAAATCGCAAGCCATATGAACTATCAGATAATAAGCCATGATAAGCTCAATCAGCTTCGTCATGTTAAATATTTCAAAAATCTTGACGGAATCAAGAAGCAGATGGAAAAGCATGCAGAGCTTCTCAGACCTAACTTTATGGCATTTGCAGATTGCTTTGATAAGAATCTTGAGGGTCTTGGAATTGCATCATGGAAGGTGCCAAACGGAGGATATTTCATTTCCTTTGATACAATGCAGGGATGTGCTGCCGAGATAGTAAGGCTTGCAAAGGAGGCAGGACTTGTACTTACAGGAGCAGGAGCTACATATCCATATCATAAGGATCCTACCGATTCAAATATCAGAATCGCTCCGAGTATGCCAAAGCTTGAGGAGATCAAACAGGCCGCTGAGCTCTTCCAGATTTGCGTAAGACTTGCAAGTGTTAATAAACTATTGGCAGAAAGAAATTAATGTCGTATAATACTCAAAGTATTGTCTTTATGAATATATATAGGGGTGATTACTTTGAGTAAAATTACTGATAAAATATTTGGAAAATTATCAAGAAATGCGAGAATTATAATAATAACAGCCATTGCTGCGGTAGTGGCTCTTATTATTATATTTTTTATTGGGAAAAATTATTATAAGGATAAATTTTTCCCGGGAACGATGATAAATGGCTGGGACTGCTCCGGTGAAACCGTAGCTGAGGTTAAGGCGGATTTGCAGACAATGGTAGAGGAATACAGCCTCAGCATCGAGGAAAGAGATGATAAGACAGAGCAGATCACAGGAAAAGAGCTCAATATTGTTTACAATGATAATGGAGAGATCGATCAGCTTCTTAAGGATCAGGAAAATAAATTATGGTTCCTTAATCTTGGAGGCAAGGAATATGATGTTTCTGCAGCCTATTCATATGATTCAAATCTGCTCACAGAGCTGATTAATAATCTTGAATGCTTTGATGAAGCAAATATTACAGATCCTGTCAATGCTTCACTTATATTAGAAAATAATAAATTTGTAATTTCGCCTGAGGTGAATGGAAACAGACTTAATAAAGACAGTACAGTTCAGGCAATTACAGATGCGATAAACAGCGAAAAGAGCGAGATAAACCTTGATGAGCTCGGGCTATACGAAAATCCATCTGTTTTAAGTACGGATCAGGCTCTTACTGATCAGATGAATCAGGCTAATGTTATGCTTGGAGCTTCTATAACCTATGATTTCGTTGACCAGCAGATGACAGTTGATGCGGACGAGATAGCATCATGGATAGACAAAAATGATGAAGGTGTATATACACTTGACAGCGATAAGGTATATGAATGGGTAAAAAACATGGCCTATGAGACTGATACCTTTGGACTTACTCATCCGTTTACGACATCTACAGGTGTCGAGATAACACTTGAAGGCGGAGGAGATTATGGCTGGTGCATCGATAAGGAGACCACAGCAGAAAATCTCTGCAGCTATATAGAGGCAGGTCAGGTAGCTACAATTCAGCCGGATTATCTCTATTCGGCAAATGACAGATCCAAAAACGATATAGGAAACACATATGTAGAGGTGTGTATCGCCACACAGACACTGTGGGCTTACTATGAGGGAGAGCTTCTTGTGACGACCCCTGTTATAACAGGAAATGTTTCTGCCGGATATGCAACACCTTCGGGAAGTGTATGGACTATTGATGCAAAGAAGGAAGACTGGAATTTTACACATTATGATTCACATGCGGATTATTGGATGCCGTTCAATGATGAATGTGGACTTCATGATGCATCATGGCAGTCAGCAAGCAATTATACACAGGACTTCTATCTTACATCGGGAAGCCATGGCTGTGTAAATATGCCGCTTGAGGCTGCAAAGACCATTTATGAGCATTTTAAAATAGGAGATCCGGTTGTTGTTTATTACAGTACGGATCAGGTGGTCGGACCCTCACCTACACAGAATCTTGTTGCAGGCTGATAAAATCAAGGCTTATAGAGCCAAACGGAGGAAATTATGAAAGTTGTTGTTTTAGCGGGCGGAACAAGTACAGAGAGAGCTATCTCAATTGTTTCGGGAACTGAGGTTGCATCTGCGCTTCAAGGCAGAGATCATCAGGTTTTTTTCGTGGATGTGTTCTTTGGATGCTCTGATGAGCAGGCAAAAAAAGCATTCAAGGAGGATGTTGATCTCGCTGCTGTTGTAAGGCAGATGGAGGAAAACAGCAAGGAAATCGAAAAGGTAAAAAGGACCAGAAGAGAATTTATCGGACCAAATGTAATAAAGGTTTGCCAGAAGGCGGATATTGTCTTTATGGCATTGCATGGTGCTAATGGTGAGGATGGAAAGCTTCAGGCAGTGTTTGATCTTTTTGGTATAAAATATACAGGAACGGATTATCTAAGCAGTGCTATTGCTATGGATAAGGAGATGACGAAGCATTGCTTCAGATGGAACAATATACCTACACCTAAGGGTGCAATGCTGAAAAAGGGAAATATAGATATTTCTTATAAGCAGTTCGGAATCGAGCTTCCTGTTATCGTAAAGCCATGCTGCGGAGGCTCAAGTGTCGGTGTTACAGTGGCATATAGTGATGAGGAATATGCAAGGGCACTTGAGGAGGCATTTTCCTACGAAAACAAAATCATTATAGAAGAATATATAGAGGGACGTGAGTTCTCGGTTGCGGTTATTGATAACAAGGCATATCCGGTAATAGAGATAGCTCCGCTAAAGGGCTTCTATAATTATGAAAATAAATATAAAGCCGGTTCTACGGTAGAAACCTGTCCGGCAAAGCTTTCTGCTGAGGTTACAAAGAAAATGCAGAAGACAGCGGTAGAGGGAGCAAAGGCTATAGGAATCAAGGGCTACAGCCGTCTGGATTTCATGATGGATAAGGATGAAAATATATATTGCCTGGAGGCAAATACACTTCCCGGAATGACTCCTACAAGCCTTATACCTCAGGAGGCTGCTGTGCTTGGCATAAGCTTTCCGGAGCTTTGTGAAAAGCTCCTTAATCTGTCATTCAAGGAGTGATGGGTAAATAATCTGTTTACCGGAAATGAGGATAAAATGTTAACTATGAAGCTTAGCGAAATCTCTGAGGTATGCGGCGGAAAGCTGTTCGGAGACGGAAGCATTTATATAACAAATATTACTACTGACAGCAGAACCGCAAAAAAGGATGGACTTTTTGCGGCTCTTGTTGGAGAGAGAACAGATGGACATAAGTATATAAAGACTGCACTTGACAATGGTGCAGCAGCTGTAATATGCGAAAAGCTGCCGAGCGAGCAAAATATAAACTATATCCTGGTGGGTTCGACACTTAAAGCCCTTCAGGATATTGCTGCATATATGCTTAAAAAGTCCGGAATACCTTCTGTAGAGATAGGCGGCAGTGTCGGAAAAACAAGCACAAAGGAAGCGGTAGCATCAGTGCTTGAGCAGAAATATTCCGTTTTAAAAACAGAAGGAAATTACAATAATGATTTGGGTGTTCCTCTTACTGTTTTTAATATTAAGAAGGAGAACAATGCCGCTGTTATAGAAACCGGTATAGATGATTTCGGACAGATGGAGCTTTTGTCATCAATAGTCAGACCGTATATCTGCATATTGACAAATATAGGCGACTGTCATCTTGAAAACCTGATAGATAGGGCAGGTGTTCTGAAGGCAAAGAGCGAAATGTTTAATAATATAAGGCCAGATGGTCATATAATATTAAACGGTGACGATGAATATCTCGCTCCACTTACAGATATAAACGGAAAGAAGCCCGTTTTCTTTGGATTAAATCCTAAAAATGATATTTATGCCGATAATATTAAAAACGAAGGACTTAGGGGAAGCAGCTGCGATGTGCATACATCAAGAGGCACATTTAATGCAGTCGTGCCAAAACCCGGAGAGCATATGATTTTAAATGCTCTTGCGGCTACCGGAGTCGGACTTATTATGGGACTTTCGCTTGATGAAATAAAAAAGGGAATCGAAGGCCAGCAGTCAATCAGGGGTCGTTTTAATATAATAAACAAAAACGGTATCAAAATAATCGATGACTGCTACAACGCAAATCCGATGTCTATGAAGGCATCTATAGAATCCTTAAGCCATGCGCAGGGACGAACGGTTGCGGTTATCGGAGATATGGGTGAGCTTGGCGAAAATGAAATAAAGCTGCATGAGGAAGTCGGATATACAGCGGCAAATTTCAATATCAATTTGATTTGCTGTATAGGAAAGCTTAGCAGCTACATGGCAAAGGCGGCAGAAACGAATAAAAAATCAGAGGTTTTATATTTTGAAACAGTTGATGATTTTAATAAGCAGGCACATAAGCTTATCAGAAAGGGTGATACCGTGCTTGTAAAGGCTTCGCATTTTATGAAGTTTGATGCTATTGTAAATGCCCTGACAGAAACTATACTGGACAATTGACATAAATAATTGCATAATAAAAAACGCGTTCAGTTAAATATATTTTAAGAAAGAGAGAGAGACTGATGAAGTTATTAAGTATAGCGGTTCCGTGCTATAATTCCGAAGCGTATATGGATAAATGCATAGAGTCATTGCTTGTAGGCGGAGAAAATGTAGAAATACTTATAATTGATGACGGATCGACAAAGGACAGAACGCCCGAGATTGCAGATGAATATGCAAAAAGATATCCGACAATAGTAAGAGCGATACATCAGGAAAATAAAGGTCATGGCGGAGCAGTAAATACAGGAATCGAAAATGCAACTGGACTATATTTTAAGGTCGTAGACAGCGATGACTGGCTTGATGAAAAGGCTTACCTGAATGTTTTGAATGCACTTGATAAAATCGTAAGAGGACCGGAGACGGTAGATGTTTTTCTTGCAAATTATGTATATGAAAAGGTCGGCCAGAAGAAAAAGAGAATCATGAGATTTCTTAAAAACTTCCCTCAGGATAAAGTAATTAAATGGGATGAGATGAAGCCTCTTGATGCGGCTCATTATGTTCTGATGCACAATATAATTTACAGAACAGAGCTGATAAGAGAATCAGGACTTAAGCTTCCGGAGCATACCTTTTATGTAGATAATCTTTATGCCTTTATTCCGATGAGCAAGGCAAAGACACTTTATTATACAAATGAAAATCTTTATCGCTACTATATCGGAAGAGATGATCAATCCGTAAATGAACAGGTTATGCTGTCAAGGATAGATCAGCAGCTTAAGGTAAACAATCTTATGATTGATTATATGGCTGAGGAGCAGAAGCATTTAAAGGGACATTGCAATGATTATATGAAGCATGCTTTGGGTATAATTGTAGTAGTTACATCAATCATGCTTATAAGAATAGGAACCAGAGAGGCTCTCGATCAGAAAAAGGCACTTTGGAAAAAATTCAAGACAAAATGTCCTGAAAGCTACAGAAAGCTCAGATACAGTATAATTGGCGGCGCGCTTAATCTTCCGGGAAAGGTAGGAAGAAGACTTACTGTATACGGCTATAAGCTTACAAACAAGGTTTACGGCTTTAATTAAATATAAATTTATTCGCATATAGGCGATGAAGCAGCGAAGAGGATCGCGAATATCCTTGATTTAGAAACAGATGTACAGGAAAGAGAAGACAATGAGAATCGGAAACGGATATGATGTTCATAGGCTTACACAGGGACGCAGACTTATACTGGGTGGTGTGGATATACCGTATGAAAAAGGCCTTTTGGGCCATTCTGATGCAGATGTTCTGCTGCATGCAATTATGGATGCGCTTCTTGGAGCCGCTGCACTTAGAGATATCGGGTATCATTTTCCTGACAATGATCCGCAGTTTAAGGATATATCCAGCATTGAACTTCTGAAAAGAGTATCGGTGCTTATAAAAAATAAAGGCTATCGAGTTATGAATATAGACGCAACCATTATTGCTCAAAGACCTAAGCTAAAGGATTATATCGAGTCCATGATAAACAATATAGCATCGGCACTCGGAATTCCGAAAGAGGATGTAAATGTTAAGGCCACCACAGAAGAGGGACTTGGCTTTACCGGCGAAGGGCTCGGGATATCGGCTTCGGCTGTTTGTCTGCTGGAGTAAGAGTGCTAAGAGGCTTATAACGGGACAGCCTAATATTAAGGATTTGCTATCCTGAATAATTAATAATGAAATGAATACAGGCAGGGGAGAACAGATGAAATTATATAATACACTTACAAGAAAAAAAGAGGAGTTTATTCCGTTGGTTCCGGGACATGTAAGCATGTATGTCTGCGGTCCTACAGTATATAATTTTATTCATATCGGAAATGCAAGGCCTATGATCGTATTCGATACGGCAAGAAGATATATGGAATACAAGGGCTATGAGGTTAATTACGTTTCAAATTTTACGGATGTAGATGACAAGATCATAGCTAAGGCAAATGAAGAGGGTGTTGATGCATCTGAAATATCCAAGCGCTACATAGCAGAATGCAAGAAGGATATGGAGGCTATGAATGTACGCCCGGCAACAACACATCCGCTTGCAACAAATGAAATACCCGGAATGATAAATATGATTAGAGATCTTGTTGATAAGGGCTATGCATATGATGTTGACGGAACGGTTTATTTCAGAACAAGAAAATTCAAGGAATACGGAAAGCTTTCTCATAAAAATCTTGATGATCTGAGATCAGGAAACAGAGCCTTGCAGGTAACAGGTGAGGATTCCAAGGAGGATCCGCTTGATTTTGTTCTGTGGAAGCCAAAGAAGGAGGGCGAACCATATTGGGATGCACCATGGAGCAAGGGACGTCCGGGCTGGCATATCGAATGCTCTGTAATGGCAAAGAGATATTTAGGAGATGAGATAGACATTCACGCAGGTGGCGAGGATCTTATATTTCCGCATCATGAAAACGAGATAGCACAGAGCGAATGCTCAAATGGAGTTCCTTTTGCAAAATATTGGCTTCATAATGCATTTTTGAATATTGATAACAGAAAAATGAGCAAATCGCTTGGCAATTTCTTTACGGTAAGAGATATTTCCGAAAAATTCGATCTTCAGGTACTTCGTGTATTTATGCTTTCGGCACATTACAGAAGTCCTCTTAATTTCAGCGAGGATATAATGAATTCATCAAAAAATGCACTTGATAGAATTCTTACCGCAGCTGAAAATTTAAGAGATGTTAAGAAAACAGCCTCAGGTGATGTCAAAAACGACGAAGCGCTTATAGCTGAGCTTGAAGGCTACAGAGCTAAGTTTGAGGCTGCAATGGATGATGATTTAAATACAGCTGATGCACTTTCTGCAATATTTGAGCTTGTTAAATTTGCAAATACAAATGTTTCAGGTAAAAGCTCCAGAGAATTCGCCGAAAAAGCAGAGCTCCTTTTAAATGAGCTGTGTGACATTCTTGGAATCAAAACCGAGCGCACAAGCGGTGACATTGACGAGGATATAGAAAAGCTTATCGAAGAAAGACAGGCTGCAAGAAAGGCAAAGGATTTTGCAAGAGCAGATGCCATAAGGGATCAGCTCCTTGCGATGGGAATTACCCTTAAGGATACAAGAGAGGGTGTAAAGTGGACAAAAAACTGATATTAACATCTTATATATCAGAGACTGAAAAGCAGCATTCGGAGCAATATTCACCATTAGTGCTTGCATATATCGGAGATGCAGTATTTGAGGTATTTGTTCGCGAAATGCTTGTCAGAAGAGCAAATACACAGGTAAATAAGCTTCACAAAATGGCAAGCTCATTGGTAAAGGCTGAATCACAGGCGAAAATGATAGAAGCAATAAAGCAGGAGCTTAACGAAAAAGAAAAGAGCATCTATAGGCGGGGACGCAACGCCAAAAGCCATACTGTTGCGAAGCATGCCAAGGTATCTGATTACAGAAGAGCAACAGGCTTTGAAGCGCTTATGGGATATCTGTATCTTAATGACGAACAGCAAAGAATGACAGAACTTATGGAGAAGGCTGTCAGATCGGAATTGGAAAATGAAGGAAAAATTGATTAATTCTGAGGAAAATAACAATATAATAGAGGGGAGAAATCCCATTATCGAGGCATTCCGCTCGGGAAAAACAGTTGAAAAGCTGTTTGTTCAGGAGGGTCTGAAGGACGGAGCGGTGCTTACGATCCTCAGAGAGGCTAAAAAGCACAATACAATAGTGAACAGCGTTTCAAAGGACAGGCTTAATTCCATGTCACTTACAGGAGCTCATCAGGGAGTGATAGCCAGAGTATCTGATTATGAATACGCGAAACTCGATGATATATTAGAAAATGCAAGATCAAAGAATGAAGCGCCTTTTATTATCCTTTTAGATGAGGTAGAGGATCCTCATAATTTGGGAGCAATTCTAAGAACAGCCGATCAGGCAGGAGCACACGGAGTCGTAATAACAAAGCACAGAAGTGCATCGCTTTCTGCCGTTGCGGCAAAGGCTTCAGCAGGTGCGATCAATTATATTCCGGTTGCCAGAGTATCAAATCTGGGCAATGCCATAGAAGAGCTGAAAAAGGAAGGCTTATGGTTTGTCTGTGCAGATATGGACGGAACCGGGATGTATGACCTTAACCTGACAGGACCTATAGGTCTTGTTGTCGGCAATGAGGGCAAGGGCGTGAGCAGACTTATAAGGGAAAAATGTGATATGACAGCAGCGATTCCTATGAAGGGACATATAGATTCGCTTAATGTTTCTGTAGCATGCGGAGTTCTTTCATATGAAATTGTCAGACAGAGACTTGTAAGCAAGTCTTAAAAAGGTATATAAATGAAAAATACCATCAAAGAGCTCAATGATGAGGAGCTTATAAGGCTATACAGAGAGGACGATGAAGCTGCAATGTCGGAGCTGATTATGAGATACAAGCCTCTCGTGAAAAACAGAGCGAGGCTGTTTTATCTTGAAGGCGGTGATCGTGAGGATCTTCTTCAGGAGGGCATGATAGGCTTGTTTAAGGCGGTCAAGGAATTTGACTGTCAAAAGGAAGCTTCGTTTGCAACCTTTGCAAGGATTTGTATTACCAGGCAGATGCTGTCGGCAATAGAGGCAGCAGGAAGAAAAAAGCATATATTTTTAAATGAATCACTTTCGCTCGAACAGCTTGATGAGGTGCAGCTTGCCGACAGGGCAGGAGTGGCCGACGGACCTGAAAAAATATTCTTTGAACAGGAGAATATAAAGCAGCTTATTGCAAGTATAAATAAAAAGCTTAGTCCGATGGAAAAGCGTGTGCTTGAGTTGTATATATCCGGAATGGATTATATTGAGATTGCCGATACAATGAACAAAAGTGTAAAGTCTATAGATAATGCACTTCAGCGAATAAGAAATAAAATGAAAAACAAATGACGATGTGAATTTCACATCGTCATTTTAGTTAAAATAAAAAAGCTGCTAACC